>JAIBBZ010000001.1:0-300000 GCA_019694435.1 Pirellulales bacterium | reverse complement strand
CGCTGCTGCAATTGGCCTCGCCCTATGCAGTGCGGCTGTTGCGGTCGCACCGCCGCTGGGTTGTCTTGTGCGTGCTCGCGCAAGCGATCAGCTTTTTGCCCCTGGTCTGGGGCGCGTGGCGCCATGATATGTCCGTGCTGGGCGTGTTCTGCGTCGCCGCCGTGTACTGGGGAACGGGCCTCGCCGCGGGGCCCGCTTGGAATACCTGGGTGGGTACACTGGTGCCGGTGCGCATGCGGGCGCATTTCTTCGCGCGGCGCACGCGCTTGGTCCAGGCCGGGACGCTGGCGGGGTTTCTCCTGGGCGGCCTGTCGCTGCAGGCCGCGAGTCGCTGGGGCGATCCGCTGGTGGCATTCGCCGCGCTGTTCTCGGTGGCGGGGGCGTGCCGGTTCTTGTCGGCCAAGTTTCTCTGGTCCCAGGCGGAGCCCGAGCCGCCGCACGCCGGGCACCGTCACGTGTCGCTGGCCGAGTTGGGCCAGCGCGTGCGTTACGGCAGCGGTCGCGTGCTGGTTTATTTGCTGGCCGTGCAGGCCTCGGTACAGATTTCCAGCGCGTACTTCACGCCGCTGATGCTCAAGCAATTGCAGTTCTCCTACCTGACCTACGTGACGGTCGTGGCGGGGGCCTACGTGGCGAAGGCCCTGGCGCTGCCGGCACTGGGAAAAGTGGCGCACCGCTATGGCGCGCGCACGCTGCTCTGGATCGGCGGCGTGGGCATCGTGCCGTTATCGGCCCTGTGGCTGGTGTCGCAGTCGTTTCCGTGGCTGTTGTTCATCCAGGTCGCCGGCGGCGTGGTCTGGGCGGCCTATGAGCTGGCGGCGCTGTTGTTGTTCTTCGAGTCGATTCATGCGGAAGAACGCACCAGCGTGCTGACGACGTACAACCTGGCCCACGCCGTCGCGACGATCACCGGCGGGCTGGTGGGAGCGCTGCTGCTGGGCCTGGTGGGTGCATCGCTGTCGGCCTACCTTTCGGTGTTTGCCTTGTCGAGCGTCTGCCGGCTGGCGGCGCTGGCGCTGCTCGTGCGGGCCTCGATGGCGGTCGAGGCGGCCCCGGCCACCAACTTGCGAGTGCTCGACGAGCCGGCGGGGATGTCGCTGGAAGACGCGGCGGCTGCCGCGCAGGGCCGCTTGCCCTTCGAGCGGCCGCCGATCGACGAACGCCAGGCGGCCCAAGCCGCCTAGCAGCGTGGTGCTAGCAGCGCGGTGCAGGCGGCGCGGCTCGGTCTTGGCCGGGCTATCGGGTTTCTGGTACAAGGCTTCGCCCGCGGCAAGGTGGCTGCGGCGCATCGACTTAGGCGTCTGGGCAGCTCGGGCCGGCGGCCGTGCATGGCCCGGGTATTAGGCAGCGAGAACGGAACTCTCGAATGGGTAATTTTGGACGCGCCTTGCGGTTGGCGCTGACGCACCGCGGGGTCTGTGTGGCCTCGCTGGTTTGCGCACTGCTGGTCGGTGTGCTTTGGGGCGGCAACATCGCAGCCGTCTACCCGTTCGTCGAAGTGGCCTTCAAGGGACGCTCGCTGCAGGATTGGCTGCACGAGGAGATCGCCAAAGTTCGAGGCGAAGAAGCGGCCGCGGCCGCGGTCGTCGCGCGGCTCGACGGCGAGATCGCCGCGGCGACCGACGACGCGACGCGCGCACGGTTGACCGGCGAGCGCCGCGACTCCGATTACGAGCGCCGCGCGGCCCAGGAGAGCTTGCACTGGTACGAGCTGGTGCAGCCGACGATCGATGCCTGGCTGCCCTCGACGCCGTTCGCCACGCTGGCGGTAATCACGTTGTTCTTGCTGGTGGGGACGCTGGTCAAAAGCGCCTTCTTCATTCTTCATTCGGTGCTCGTGTCGCGGATGACGCAATCGGCGATTCATGCGCTGCGCAAGGAATTCTTCCGGCGCAGCCTGCGGATGGACCTGGCCAGTTTCCACGTCGACGGCTCGAGCGAGTTGATGAGCCGCTTTACCTACGACATGGAAAGCCTGGCCGGCGGCATGCGCGAATTGCTGGGCAAGGCCGTGCGCGAGCCGCTCAAAATGCTGGCCTGTCTGGCCGGCGCTGCGTTTATCTGTTGGAGGTTGCTGTTGTTGTCGCTGGTCATCGCGCCAGTGGCCGCGCTGTTGATCAACCGGCTGGGCAAAATGCTCAAACGGGCCAACCGCAAGGCGATGGAGGAAATGTCGCAGCTCTACGGGCTGCTCGAGGAGACGTTCCAGGGCATCAAGGTCGTCAAGGCGTTCACGATGGAGCGCTACGAGCGCCGGCGTTTCTTCGCCAACAGCAAACAGTACTACTTCAAGTCGATGAAGATTGCTCGGTACGACGCCCTGACCCGGCCGTTGACCGAGGTGATGGGCATCGCCACGATCTGCCTGGCGCTGTTGGCCGGGGCGTATCTGGTGCTGAACCAGGAAACGCATCTGATGGGCATCCGGATGAGCAGCCGGCCGCTCAGTTTGAGCTCGCTGCTGGTGTTCTACGCGCTGCTGGCCGGCGTGAGCGACCCGTTCCGCAAGCTGTCCGAGGTCTTCGGACGGATTACCCGGGCCTCGGCGGCAGCCGATCGAATCTATGCCATGCTCGATCGCGAACCGTCTGTGCGCGATTCGTCGACGCCGGTGGCGCTGCCGCGACACAATCGCGATCTGACGTTCGACGCAGTCAGCTTTGCCTACCAGCCGGGCGTGCCGGTGCTGAGCGAGATCCATTTGCAGATCGCCGCGGGCGAAACGGTGGCCATTGTCGGACCCAACGGCTGCGGCAAGAGCACGCTGGTCAACCTGGTGCCGCGGTTTTTCGACCCGGTAAGCGGCGTGGTGCGGCTCGACGGCGTCGACTTGCGCGACGTGCGGCAACGCGATTTGCGCCGCCAGATCGGCCTGGTCACCCAGGAGACGCTGCTCTTCGACGACACGGTCTACAACAACATCCGCTACGGCAGCCCCCGGGCGACCCGCGAGGAGATCATCGCGGCCGCCGAGCAGGCCCATGCCCATCGGTTCATCGTCGACAAGCTCGAGCGCGGCTACGAAACCATGGTCGGCAGCCACGGCAGCATGCTCTCGGGCGGCCAGCGGCAGCGGATCGCGCTGGCCCGGGCCATTTTGCGCGACCCGGCGCTGTTGATTCTCGACGAGGCGACGAGCCAGATCGACCTGGAAAGCGAGCAATTGATCCACCAGGTGCTCGAGCAATTCACCCGGGGTCGCACGACGCTGATCATTACCCATCGCCTGTCGACGCTGGCGTTGGCCGATCGGATCGTCGTGATGGACGGCGGGCGCATCGAAGTGACGGGCACCCATCAAGAGCTACTGCATCGCTCACCGCTCTATGCCCGGCTGCACGAGTTGCAGTTTCGCAAAATCGCCTAGGCGATCTGGCTTTTGCGCGCGGGTTTCGCGCTAGGCGCCGCGTCTCATTTTGGCACGGCCTTTGCCTACTATGCGTGCGGCTGCGGCAACCAAGACTCCACACCTGCGGAACAGGGAAGAGTCGATGTCGGGGCCGGCAGAGAGGAACCCGGGGCAGGGTGTTTTGGCAGCAGAGAGAGGAGACGGTAGCAGGCTCGACGCGAAAGATTCGCAGTAAGTATCTGATGTATCGTAGCTTAGCGGGAACAGAGAGCGGGGCTACGAACAGAGAGAGGCAGATGCTTACTGCGGAGACCCAGAGCCCCCTGTCACAGCGTCGAGCAATGAGTTAGGGGCCTTCGGCCGAGGAGGCCCCCCAACTCAACCGTGTGTCAGTTGTGTAGCACTTTTAAACATGTGTTGCAGAATTGAACACTTCAGCCGGCCCGTTTGGCACCCCCCACACGCCAGACGGGCCGGTTTTTTTGTTGCGCGAAGAAAATTTCTTTCTTGGATCGGCGGCACTTGGATGGCTTCTGTCACAAGGGGTTGGTGCGGCGCGGACGATCGATCAACCTGAGGGAATGACGCGGGGCCTGCCCACCGAATAGGTATGCGGTTGGATCGATAGCGCCACACCGCATGTCGGCGGCGCAGGGAGCCCGTCGGCCGGCAGGCGTAACGAGTGCTCCGACGTTGGCAGAATCGCGTGCGTTGACAGATTTGCGTGCGTTGACAGGGCAGGCCGTGAGCCTAGTATGGCGCGGCGGACGGCAACCAGTTCGCAGACGAGGAGGGTGACGATGCAAGAATCGCGCAGCCATCAATGGATGCGGATCGCCACGTTGGCATTGCTCGTCGCCTTACGCGGCGGTGTCGCGGCGCTGGCCGAGGAGCGCGCCCCGCAGAATGCGACGCAGCCCGCGCCGGCCAGCGGATCGGCGCAGAGCGACGCGGACGTGGTGGGCACGATCGATCGTCTGATCGCCACGGCCTGGAAAGACGCAGAAGTTTCGCCGTCGGACATGGCCACCGACGCAGAGTGGTGCCGCCGGGTCTATCTGGATCTGGTCGGGCGGATTCCGTCGCTCGAAGAGCTGCAACAATTCGCCGCGGACAAGGCCAAGGAGCGGCGGACCAAGCTCGTCGATCGCCTGCTTGAATCGGACGACTACATATACCACCAGGCCTCGGTTTGGACGGTAATGCTCATCGGGCGGACCGGCGGGACCGAACCGCGGACGCTCGTCAGCCGCGACGGAATGCAGAAGTATTTGCGCGATTCGCTGGCGGCCAACAAACCTTACGACGTGATGGTCCGCGAGTTGATCACCGCCACGGGCGTGAACAAGCCGGGCGAGGAAGGATTCAACGGCGCCGTCAATTTCCTGCTCGATAATCTCGACGCCGACGGCGTGCAGGCCACGGCGAAAACCTCGCGGCTGTTCCTGGGCCTGCAGGTGCAATGCACGCAGTGCCACAACCATCCGTTCAACGAATGGAAGCAGAATCAGTTCTGGGGCATGAATGCCTTTTTCCGGCAGACGCGCCCGCTGCGCACCCGGGAAGGAAATGACATCCTCTCGGTACAGTTGGTCGACGAGGACTTTCCGGGCCAGGACCGTCCGCCCCGCGACAGTATCGGCGCCGATGGCCAGGTGCACGACGCGGTCAAAGAGGCGGCGATCTACTATGACACGCGCGAAGCGACGTTGATCGCGGCGTTTCCCACGTTTGTCGATGGTACGGAGATCGGCCACAGCGGCTATGTCACCGACGTCAACCGTCGGCAGGAGTTGAGCCGGCTG
The DNA here is from genome assembly GCA_019694435.1 of Pirellulales bacterium. Taxonomy (NCBI): domain Bacteria; kingdom Pseudomonadati; phylum Planctomycetota; class Planctomycetia; order Pirellulales; species Pirellulales bacterium. Next base: position 294,846 of record JAIBBZ010000001.1, on the reverse strand, counting down.
GTCATCGAATCGGAATACCTGGCCCCGGCGATCGTCAATCGCATCTGGAGCCAGTATCTGGGCTACGGGTTTACCCGTCCGGTTGACGACATGGGTCCGCACAACCCGGCTTCGCACCCGGAATTGCTCGAATTTCTCGCCGTGCAGTTCCAGGCGCACGGCTACGATCTCAAGCGTTTGGCACGCTGGGTCGTGCTGAGCCGGCCGTATGGACTGTCGAGCCGGGGCGGCAAGGGCAACGCCGTGGACGACCCGACCAGCGGCGAAACGCCGTTGTTTTCGCGATTCTATCTCCGCCAGATGACGGCCGAACAGCTCTACGAGTCGCTGCTCGTGGCGACGGCGGCCGACAAGGCCACGGGCAGCAATTTTGACGAGCGGCAACGGGTCAAGCAGCAGTGGTTGGCCCAATTCACCGTCGAATTCGGGACCGATGAGAACGAAGAGGCCAACACGTTCAACGGCACGATTCCACAGGCCTTGATGATGATGAACGGCGCCCTGATGCGCGACGCGACGGCCTGCAAACCCGGCACTTTTCTGCACGAGACGGCCACCGGCAAGCTGGACGACGACAAGAAAGTCGAACAGCTCTACCTGGCGGCCTTGTCGCGCAGGCCGAAGGGGAACGAAGTGGCCCTGGCCAGCAAGCTGTTGGCGGCCCGTAAGGGGAATGTGCCCGCGGCCATGGAAGATATTTGGTGGGTGCTGTTGAACAGTAATGAGTTTATCCTGGTGCATTAAGGCCATACTTTGCGGCCGGGGCGATTCACCCCGGGAAGCGATCAATCTGGGAGCCCTCGCGTGATCCAGTTCACTCCGGCCGGTAACCGCTTTGTCACGCCGCGCGGTATGTCGCGTCGGCATTTCATGGGTCATCTCGCCGCCAGTGGGGCGCTGGCCCTGCCCGCCGCGAGTCTCACCGCGTCGCTGCGGGCCCATGCGGCCGACCTGAAGAAGCGCCATAAGGCGGCGATCTTGCTGTGGATGGGCGGCGGTCCGAGCACGATCGACCTGTTCGACATGAAGCCGGGCGCGCAGACGGGCGGTCCATTCAAGCCGATCGCGACCACCGGCGACGTGCAGATCTGCGAACACCTGCCGCTCTTGGCCAAGCAGATGAAGCACCTGTCGATCGTGCGCTCAATGAGCACCCGCGAGGCCGATCACAACCGCGGGCGGTATTACATGCACACCGGCTTCGTGCCGAACCCGAACGTGCTGCACCCCAGCTACGGCGCCGTGCTGAGCCACGAACTGGCCGACCAGGTGCCAGAGCTCGAGATTCCGCCGTTCATCTCGATCGGCGGTCCGAGCGAGGGGCCGGGCTTTCTGGGCATGGCCTACGCGCCGTTCGTCGTCGATTCCAACGGCCGGGTGCAGAATCTCGGCGGCGGGGTCGAGGAAGATCGGCTGCACGAGCGGCTCGCGATGCTCAGCGAGTTAGAGACGAGCTTCGTCTCGCAAAAACGCGGCGGCGCGGCCGAGGACCATCAGAAGATCCTCACTAAAACCGTTTCGCTGATGAGCAGCCAGCAGATGCAGGCGTTTCGCTGCGAACAGGAGCCCGAGAAGGTCCGCGAACGCTACGGCGACAGCGCGTTCGGCCGCGGCTGCTTGATGGCGCGTCGGCTGATCGAGACGGGCGTGACGTTCGTCGAGGTCGATTTCGGCGGCTGGGACAATCATGCCGACATCTTCACGACGCTCGAGAATCGCCTGCCGCAATTGGACCAGGGCATGAGCGCGCTGGTCGAAGACCTGGTCGAGCGCGGATTGTACGAAGACACGGCCGTGATCTGGATGGGTGAGTTCGGCCGGACGCCGCGGATCAACACCGACGTCGGACGCGATCACTTCGCCTCGGCCTGGAGCACCGTCGTCGGCGGCGCGGGCCTGAAGCCCGGCATCGCTGTCGGCACGACCGACGAGAATGGCCTGCGCGTGACCAGCGACCCGTACACCTCGCAGGACCTGATGGCCTCGATCTGCCAGGCGCTGGGCATCCCGTTGAGCAAGACGTTTACGAGCCTGAACGGGCGGCCGATGAAGATCGCCAACGGCGGCCGGGTGATCAAAGAGCTGTTCGCGTAAACACGGTCAGGCTTCGGCGCAGAGAGAGGACCGGCGCGGCCGGCGCTGTTAAGATGTGCGCGGCATGCCATTCTCGCGCGTGCCGGTCTCGTTTCCGCTGCGCAGCGAGTGTTGCTTGACGCCGCAGGTCGATCAGGGTGGATCGTCTTTCCGGCCGATGCTGCGGCTGGCTCTGCCCGTATTGGGCGAGCAGTTTCTCTACATGCTCGTCGCGTTCAGCGATCTGGTGCTGGCCGGACAATTCCTGGGCGAACAGGAGCTGGCCGCGATGAACCTGGCCAGCTACATGCTGTGGCTGCTGCAGAATTTGTTCGTCGTGGTTTCGATCGGAGCGACCGCGCTGGTGGCGCGGCTCACGGGAGCCGGCGAGCGCGAGCTGGCGTCGCAGACCACCAACCAGGCCGTGCTCTTGGGCGGCGTGATGGTGGTCGTGCTGACCGTGGCGCTGTGGCTCGGCGAGGGACAACTGGCCGCTTGGATGCAGCTCGATGGCGAGCCGGGACGCCTCGCGCGGCGCTACGTGTGGTTCTTGCTGCCGGTGCTCGGGGCGATGATGTTCGAATCGGTCGGGATTGCCTGTTTCCGCGGCGCCGGCGACACGGCCACGGGCCTGTGGATCATGCTGGTCGTCAACCTGATCAACGTCGCGATCGGGTGGAGCCTGGTGCGCGGCGCGGGCCCTTTGCCGGCGCTGGGTTGGGACGCCCTGGCCCTGGGCACGGCGCTGGGCCACGGCGTAGGCGGCCTGGTCGTGGCGGCACTGCTGGTCCGGGGGCGCAGCGGCCTGCGGCTGCGGCTGAACGAAATGCGGCCTGACCGGCGCTTGATCCGCAGGCTGTTGCGCGTCGGATTGCCGGGTGGCCTGGATGTGATGAGCGTGATCGCGTGCCAGTTGTGGTTCGTGTCGCTCATCAATCGACTGGGAGTGCTGGCCGCGGCGGCGCACGGCGTGGCGATTCGCATCGAGTCGCTGGCCTACCTGCCCGGGTACGCGTTTCAGGTGTCGGCCACGACGCTCGCCGGGCAGCGGCTGGGCGCGGGCGATCCGCGCGGCGCGCTGCGCGGCGTGTTGATGTCGCTGGCGACGGGGGGCGCAGTGATGGTCTCCGGGGCGGTGATGTTTTCGCTGTTCCCGGCAGCTTTGGCGCGGATCTTCGTGCGTGATGCCGAAAGCCAGGTGATCACGACTGCGGTGCCGCTGCTGCGGATCGTGGCCGTGGCGATGCCGGCCTTGGCTGTGCAGATGATCCTGACCGGGGCCCTGCGCGGCGCGGGCGACACGCGGTGGCCCTGGGTGTTCACGCTGATCGGCTATCTCGGCGTGCGGATCCCGTTGACCTATTGGCTGACCACCGGGCTCGATTGGGGCGTGGTCGGGGCCTGGTATGCGATGGCGGCTGACTTGTTCTGCCGCGGCGCGCTGGTCGCGCTGCGGTTCTTGCAGGGAGGCTGGCAACGCGTGCGCGTGTAAGCGGCGCGCAGGCGGCGATCAGGGGGCGATGCAGAGCACTTCGGCGGGCGTGCGCAGGTAGAGCGCGTCGCCCACGACGGCCGGCGAGGCCAACAGCGGCGCGCTGAGTTCGTTCTCGGCGACGATTTCGAAGCGGTCGCCGGCCGGCAGCACGTAGGTCTTGCCGCTTTCGGCCGCGAGATAGATCAATTCGCCGACCAGCACCGGCGACGCGGAGAAGGTGTCGCGAATGCGCTTTTGATAGACGGGCTTGCCGGTGCGGGCGTCGAAGCAGGTGACGATGCCCGTGTCGTTGACCGTGTAGAGACGGCCCGCGTGATACAGCGGCGACGGGACATGCGGTCCGCCGCGCACCGCCCGCCAGACGAGATGCGTCTTGGTGACGTCGCCGCGTCCGCCGGGGCGCACGGCGAGCGTGGGCCCGTTGCGACCCGAGCTGCAAAACAGCAGGTCGTCGCCGATCACGCAGGCCGGCACGACTTCGACCGTGGGGCCATCGACCGACCAGAGCTGCTCGCCCGTGGCCGGGTCGAAGCCCTGCAGCTTGCCGTTGCTGGCGTGAACCAGCTCGTCGTGATCGCCGACGCGGATCACGACCGGCGTGCACCAGCCCATCGCCTTGGGTCGCGCGTGTTGCCAGAGCAGGCGGCCGTCGCGCTTGTCGAGGGCGAAGAACAGTGATTCGGCCTGGTTCTGATCGTGGATCAGGATGACCGTGTCGCCGTACAGCACGGGGCTCGCCGCGCAGCCGTGCGTGGTGCGGAACTCGGGCAGCGGATGCTGCCAGAGGAGCGTGCCCGCGAAGTCATAGGCCACGAGCCCCGCGGTGCCGAACAGGGCGATCACGCGCTGGCCGTCGGTGACGGGCGTCGACGAGGCGTGGCCGTTCTTGTCGCGGACGTTTTGTTCGGGAGTCTGCTCGGGCACGGTCTGCGACCAGCGGATCGCGCCTGTCGAACGGTCGAGGGCGTGCAACTGGCGCAGGGTGCCGTCGGCGGCGGCCGTGGTGACGAACAGGTGGTCGTTCCAGAGGACGGGCGACGAGTTGCCGACGCCGGGGAGCGCAGCGCGCCAGCGAATCGACTCGCTTTCGCTCCAGCGCTGCGGCACCCGGGGCGTGCTGGTCTCGCCCTGTCCCGTGGGACCGCGGAAGCGCGGCCATTGGGCCGTGCAGTCGGGCACCGGTGGCACGATCGAAAGCGCAGGGCCCGCGGCGCCGTCGGCGAGTTGTGTCGAACCGGCGGGCTCGGCCGTGGCGCCGCGGTCGAACGGCGGCTTGGTCTTGTAGCGGGCGTAGCCCTCGCGCATCAGGTCGAGGAATCGGGCCTCGATCGCCTGACGGCGCTCGTAGGCGGCATTTAAGTGCGGATCGGCCAGCACGGCGTCGCGCCCGCCGTGCGCGGCCGCAAAGCGCTCGGCACTGTCCGAAGTCTCGACCCGTTGCCATTCGGCCGCGAGGTCGGTGATGAGCATTTTCTGCGTGACGAGCTCGCGATAAGCGGGGCTGTCGACATCGGACGCCAGGACAGCCAGGTCATCGGCCAAGGGAAACGGGTCATCGGCGCCGTCGGCCGCTACGGCCGTGCTGACGACGAACGCCAACAATTGCGCGGCGGCGAACCAAACGCGCCGTCGTGTTTGCGGTGCGCTACCGGAGACACGTGTCGATGGCAGCCAGGCTGGTTGTGCGCGCCGCATCAATCGCCGCCTGCGGGGCTCGTGGCGGCCACTTCTTCTTCGGCGTGGGGCTGTTCGTCGGGGCGGATGAACGTGTAGTAGCCAACCATCATCTCTTCGAACGATTGCAGCCCGAAGCGCACCGTCTCGGTCGGGTCGGGATTGCGCGGGTTGTCGGCCGAGTTGTCGTAGTAGGCCGTGCTGACCATTTTCGTGCCCTTGGGCATCAGCTTGGGTTGGGCCAGGTCGTAGCGCAATTGCCAGTTGAAGTCGTACTTCGGCACATCGAGGAGCACCTCGTGGGCGCCGTCAGGATAAAACGCCTCGATGCGGAACGACTTGCCGCGATAGTGCATGTGCGGGAACAACTGCAACACGAGCGTGTCCTTGCGGAACTTCGAGGTGGCGGTGACCTTGTAGTTCGCCGCGCCAGGCGGAATCTCGAAGCCGAAGTTGATCGACATGCCGTTGCGCACGACCTGTTTGACCTCTTTGGGATCGGCGAATTTCAGACCCACCGAGCTCAAATCGGTCTGCTCGGTGCCGTTGGTCGTGTAGTGCATCTGGAGCACGAACTTCGAGTCCTTGGGAACCTTCATCGCTCCGCCGGCCGGATACTGCCAAGGCGGCATACCGGGGGCGTAGATGGCCAACAGCTGAGCGCCGGCGCCGCCGCCGCCGATTTGGGACAGGTCGCTCGAGCCTTCGAGGTCGGGCGCGCTGCGCGGGACCACGAACAGCACGATGTGGTGCACGACGGCCGGGTTCCCCGGGCGCGCCTCGGCCGCCACGATCCACTTGTCCTCGGTGAATTGCGGGTCGACGGTGAAATGCTGATAGTCGAGCACGCCCTCGGCCGGCACCGTGTACGGCGCCTTCATCGAGTAGGTGCCGTCGGGGTGTCCGATCCGCCAGCCGGTCGTGAATTTGGGCGCCGGCGGCAGGTCGGCCGGATCACCCTCGGGCGCGCCGTTGTCGATCCATTCGAGCACCAACTGCTTATCGGCCGCGCTCAGGCTGCAATCGTTGGCCCACACGCCGTATTGCGGATCGGCAAACCAGGGAGGCATGCGTCCATCGCGCAGCACTTCGCCGATGGTCGGGGTCCAGGCTTCCAGGTCGGCATACGAGGCCAGCGAAAACGGCGCGAGCTCTTCGTTGCGGTGACACTCGACGCAGTGGCGATTGAAGATCGCAGCGACGTGCTTGGTGTAGGTGATCGAGCCGGTGGGCGGCGTGCGGCGCGCGCGGCCGATGTAGCAGCCGGGAGTTTCGGTCGCGGCGACCTGCACCTCGCGGCCGGCCAGCAGATCGTCGAGCGCCGCGGCCAGATCGGCGCGCTGGACCTTGGCCCGATGCACGCCGACGCCGAACTGATCGTCGACGCGACCGTGGTAGCGGACGACGCGCTCGCGGTCGAGCACGAAGACTTCGGGCGTGCGCTGGGCGCCGAACAGGTCGGTCACCTCGCCCGTGGCGTCTTTCAGCAGCGGAAAGTCGAGCTTGATCGCGTGGACGAAATCGGCGATTTCTGTGAGCGTGTCTTGCACGTTGGCATTGATCGCCACGAAGGCGACGCCTTGCGGGCCGTACGTGTCAGCCAGCTTCATCAGCCGTGGGGTGTAGGTGCGAGCCAGGGGGCATTCGTTGCCCAGAAAGGCGACGACGACGAGCTTGCTGTCGTCCCAATCGGCCAGCGAACGGCTCTGGCCGTGAAAGTCGGGCAGCGTGAAGCCGGCGATCGCGCGGCCGACGAGAGGGTCTTCCGCAGCGTGGCCGGCCGATCCGGCGGCGATGACCCCCAACGAAACCAGGCACGGCAACCAGAACGCAGCGAGCCGTGGGCGAATGCGAAAGCGCATGACGAGGCTTTCCCTTTCCAGACGTGTGGCCTTATCCGACCGATGGGTGGGACCGAAAAAATAGCGCGAGAATGTCCCCAGGCGCTAGGTGGTCCGGCCATGGACTCGGAAGCGGTCCGTCTGGGCGCCGCAAGCAAGCGGGCATTCTAGGTGCTTGTCGAACGCGGCCGCAACTTTTCCGCAGCCCATCCGCCGAATTACCGGTTGCGCCGGGGCAGCCTCCCGGAGATACCAGCGCGCGATCCGCCGAGTTTCGCTGACCGCTGCGACTGTGCGGCAATCGCTGCATATCTGGGCAGCGCTGCCGGAGGTTTAAGCAGGCCCGCGATCGACCGAAACGAGGTCCGAGTCGGTCCATCGGGCTGTAACTACCGACACGACGTAGGGTTGTGACCTGTCGGGAGACGTTGGGCCTTGCCGCCCGGGGGAATCCGGCATGCGACTCGCTTCAGGCGGGGCAGCGGTTTCGCTGCGTCCTGCATTCAAGGGTCGTGTGGCATGGTTCCGGGGATCGGTAATCAGCAGTGGATGGCGGGTCTGATCGTGCTCGCCGGCTTGGTCCACGGTGATCAGGTCCGAGGCCAAGCGGTCCGGGCAACTGCGGCTGGCCCGGCGGCCCCGGCATGTGCGACGCGCTCGACCCATTCGAAGAACTTCGAGGTTCATTCGACGGGCGTCGATCCTGAGCCGGTCGCTCGACATTGTGAGCGGCTCGCGGCCGAGCTGAGCCGGCAGTGGCTCGGCTGCGATACGGTCAGTTGGACCGAGCGTTGCCGGGTCGTGGTCCATCGCCACGAGGCGGCCTACCTGGCGGCGGTCGGTGCGGGAGCCAAGGGTACGCTGGGCTGCACGACGGTCGAGGTGCACCAGGCCCAGGTGAGCCGCCGGCGGATCGACCTGCGGGGCGATCGGCCCGCGGGAATCGAGGAGGCGCTGGCGCATGAGATGGTGCACTGCGTGCTGGCCGATTTCTTCGCCGAAGGCGACCTGGTGCCGTGGGCCGACGAAGGGATGGCACTGCTGGCCGACTCTGCTGCAAAGCAAACGCAGCACCTCGACAATCTCGATTCGGCGCTCGACCGCGGCGCCTGTCCAAGCGTGGTTGAATTGCTGGCGCTGGAGAATTTCAGCCGCCACGATCGCCGGACAATCTACGGGCAGAGCCTGTCGCTGGTCCGTTGGCTGGTCGAGCGTTCGAGCGGACCGGAATTTGTCGCGTTCCTACGTCATGCCAGGGCCGAGGGTTACGACGCCGCGCTGCGCCGGCATTACGCGATTACCGATGCGGCTTCCTGGGAGCGGCAATGGCGGGCCGACGCGCGGCTCGGCCAGCGGCAGGTTGCCATGACGGAACCCCAGGCGGTTTCTCGCCAATAAACGCGGTCGATCACCTTCCCCTTGCCGCTGTATGGGTAATTTCCCCGGCCGGCGAAGCCTAGCTGAAGACTATTTAACGGCCGTTCCCCCAGTCTGTGCTTGTTCGACTCCCGGGGGCGAAAAATAATGGTCGATAGCTCGAGGGGCTCGACTACCTGGGGGTCGTCGAGTTGTTTGCGTCCTGGCGTATCGCCCCGGGTCGTTGGCCCGGTGGGGTGATGGTCGAGGCCCGCATTTCTGGGTGCGTGGCCGGCTTGTCTATCGGTGTTCTTGCACCGCGCGTTCGTCTGTCGCCGTTCTGCGACGCATTGCGCCCTCGGTCACTGGCAAGGTTCTGCTCTCAATGGGGCAACTTCTCAGAAAGGCGGTTGGGTTATGTGGAGGAACGTTTGGATCGCTTGCGGGGCGCTGTTGCTTGGGGGGATGTTGGGATCGTCGGCCCTGGCTCAACAGCAATTCGGAATGCGTGATGCGGGCGCCAAGATGCGCGGTGCGTATCCGCGGATGATGGACGCCAATCGAGGCCGTGGTTCGTATGCCAACCGCGCTTATCCGCGGTCGTATTCGACCACGACGCCGATGGTGGTGCGGGTCGCTCCGGCCGCGCCGGCAACGGTGGCGCAAGCGCCCTCGACCCGGCAGAGTTTCTCGGTCGACCCGTCGGCGCCGACGGCCGCGCCGCAACCGGCGGCCACCATGCAGGGAACACCAGCGCATCATCACCACTATCCCGCGCCTTGTTGCCGCTGTCGGTAGCGAGTGACGCGGGAGCACGCGGCGCGGGCATGTGCCGTGTCCGCGACGACCGGTAACCGGTTGACGATCGACCCCTGACCGTGGCCACGGCCGGGGGTCGTTTCATTTTATTTCTCGGGCACGTGGTAAGACTGGCGCAGTCGGGCCAGCTCGGCGGTGAGCTGGGCCTGGATTTCCGCAACGGCCGGCTGGCCGTAGACACTCGACAGCTCGTCGGGATCGGCTTGCAGGTCGAATAGTTCCCACTCGTCGAGGCCCGGGTAGCGGATCAGCTTGTGCGTCGCGGTGCGCACGCCATAGTGCGGCTGCACCATGTGGACGGCCGGGAACTCGTAGTACTGATAGTAGATCGATTGCCGCCAATCGGCCGGCGACTCGCCGCGCAACAGGGGCAGCAGGCTGGCCCCCTGCATGTCGTCGGGCACGGCGGCACCGGCGGCGGCTAGAAACGTCTCGGCAAAATCGAGATTCTGGACCAGGTGCGTGTCTTCGCTGCCTGGCTTGACCTGGCCGGGCCAGCGGACCAACAGCGGCATCCGCAACGACTCCTCGTACATCCAGCGCTTGTCGAACCAGCCGTGTTCGCCGAGGAAGAAGCCCTGGTCGGAGCTGTAGACCACGAGCGTGTTGTCGGCCAATCCGGTGCGGTCGAGATAGTCGAGTACGCGGCCGACCGCGTCGTCGACGGCCGCGACACAGCGCAGATAGTCCTTGATGTAGCGCTGGTACTTCCAACGCACGAGCGCCTGGCCCTCGGGCGGCGCGGCGCGGAACTTCTCGTTATCGGCCTTGTAGGCGGCGTCCCAGGCGGCGCGCTCGTCGGGCGTGAGGTTGCCCAGCGGCTTGAGCTTGAGATCGACCTCGTTGAGATCGCGGGCAATCATCATTTCCTGTTGCCGGGCCGCGGTCGTGCGCCCGGCGTAGTCGTCGAACAATGTCGGCGGCTCGGGCAGATCGTCGCGAAACCGGCCGTAGTATTCGGGACCAGGGGTCCATTCGCGATGCGGGGCCTTGTGCCAGTAGCAAAGAAAGAACGGCTTCGCCGGATCACGCTGCTGTTGGAGCCAGTCGAGCGCGCGGTCGGTGATGATCTGGGTCGTATAGCCGGCGATCTTTTCGGGCCCGTGATCGGTTTTGAATTCTGGGTTGTAATAGGTGCCTTGGCCGCCGGCGCCCGACAACACGGCCCATTGGTCGAAGCCGGTGGGGTCGCTCTTGAGGTGCCATTTGCCGATCAGGGCCGTTTGATAGCCGGCGGCGCGCAGCAACTTGGCGACGTTCGGTTGATTGCCGTCGAACCGCTTGCTGTTGTCGAGCACTCCGTTGAGATGGCTGTGCTTGCCGGTCAGCACCACGGCACGGCTGGGCGCGCAGATCGAGTTCGTGCAGAAGCAGTTGCGAAAGATCATCCCTTCTTGGGCCAGACGGTCGAGGTGCGGCGTCTGGATCAGCTTCGAGCCGTAGGCGCTGATCGCCTGGGCGGCGTGGTCGTCGGAGAAAATGAACAGGATGTTCGGCCGCGCTTCGGCGGCAGCGACGGGCTCGACGAACAGGGCCAGGGCGACGGCGAGCATCGGCAGCCAGGCGGTACGCAGCATGACCGGTATCCTCGACAAACGATGAGCTCGAACCAGGACGGGGCGATCGACGGCGCTTGAGAGCATAGCCCGACGCGCCGCGCGGGGCGAGCCGGGGCGTTGGCAATCGGCGCCGGCGCGGGCTAAGCTCGACGGTCGCTTGGGCAAGAGTACCACTCCGGGGAGAGTAATCGATGCGCGGCGCGATTTGGGTGGCGGTGTTGGCCGGATTGCTGGGACAGCCTCGAATGACGCGAGCGGCGACCTACGAACTGGGGGCCGACTCGCAGCGTCACGAAGGTGTGCCGCGCGGCACCGTGACCAAGCACACCTGGAAGAGTAACGTGTTCGCCGGCACCGAGCGCGACTGGTGGTTGTACGTGCCGGCGCAATACGACGGCCAGCAGCCGGCGTGCGTGATGGTCTTCCAGGACGGCGAATGGTACGTGAACGAAGAGCGCGATTTCCGCGTGCCGGTGGTGTTCGACAACCTGATCCACCGCAAAGAGATGCCGGTCACGATCGGCATCTTCATCAACCCCGGTGTGATTCCGCCGAAGCAGCCCGGCGGCGAGCCGACCAGGAACCGCAGCTTCGAGTACGACACGCTGAGCGATCAGTACGCGCGGTTCCTGCTCGAGGAGATATTGCCTGAGGTCGCCAAGCAATACCGGTTGACCGACCAGGCGGCCGGCCGGGCGATCTGCGGGATCAGCTCGGGAGGCATCTGCGCCTGGACCGTGGCCTGGGAACGGCCCGACGCGTTCAGCAAAGTGCTTAGCCACGTCGGCAGCTTCACGAACATCCGTGGCGGCCATGTCTATCCGGCGCTGGTGCGCAAAACGCCGCCGAAGCCGATTCGCGTGTTCCTGCAAGGCGGTGCGCAGGACTTGGACAACGAGCACGGCAATTGGCCCCTGGCCAACCAGGAGATGGCCGCGGCGCTGAAGTTCGCCAAGTACGACTATCGCTTCGAGTTTGGCGAGGAAGGCCACAACGGCAAGCACGGCGGGGCCATCCTGCCCGACTCGCTGCGCTGGCTGTGGCGCGACTATCCCGGCGTGGTCTCGACGGAAACCCAGTCCAAGTAGGCCGCGTGCCCGGCGATGATTGGGAAGGCCAGCACCTCGGGCACTTCGTAAGGGTGCGCGGCGACGATTGCCCGGGCCAGCTCGTCGTACAACGCGCGCCGCGTCTTCAGGACGAGCTGCCATTCGCTGGCGTTTTCGATTGCGCCTTGCCAGCGATAGATGCTCGTCAACGGGCCGGAGATCTGCGCGCAGGCCGCGAGCCGGCGATCGACGAGCAGCCGGGCCAATTGCTCGGCGGCCGCCTGGTCGGGCAGCGTCGTGACGACTTGCAGATACTCGGGTTGTGGGGGTACGGCCATCGCTTGCTAGCATAGCCGCGCAGGCACGCGCTCGCCCAGCTTACGGCGTTGACGGCCGCGCAGTGCCGGCCGTGTCCGCGGCGCTCAAGTGACGTTGGTTGCACGCGCTCCGTCGCGCCATAATCGGCCCGCGGCACGGCAGGGAAGCCGATGTTCGACCGCGTAGCGCAAGGGAGCCACGCATGACCGAAGCCGTTGGGGACGACGGTGTCGTTTTGCTGTCGTTTGGCGATCCTGCGACCGCGTGGGACGCGGAGGCGGCCCGGGAGTTCAAGCAGGCGAGCCTGTGGCGCCGCGCGTGGCACTCTGCACGACGTTGGCACGGTGCCGCGGTTGATCTGGCCGGTGCTGCCGATCGAGCGCTCGATTGGCTGCGCAAATTCGCCACGCCGCGCGGGCTGGCGCAAAGCTACGCACCGGGATTGGGCGACCCGGTCGTGTGTCCCGGTACGACGGCCCGGGCACTGGCCACGCTGAGCACCTTCGGCGAGCAAAAACTGGCCCGGGCGCTGGCCGAGTCGCTCGTGGGGCTGCAGCGACCCGACGGCGCGCTGCCCGATGCGACCGGTCAAGTCGTTTCGCTCGTGAACACGGGCTGGCTGGTCGAAGCCGCGCTGGCGGCCGGCGATTGGTTCCCGTGCCAGGAGAGTTGGCAGCGCGCGGCCGCGTTCCTCGCCGCGCGCGTCGATCTGCGCGGCCGGCTGCTGCTGCCCAAGCGACAAGGGGGCGCGATCGACTCCTGGGCGCACCCGACGATCCATCTGGCGTGGGCGCCGGCGCTGTTGGCCGCGGCCGAGCGGGCCGGCGAGCCGCGCTGGCGCGTGGCGGGCGAGCGGCTGGTGAGCCGGTTGTTGCGCACGCACGATGTGACGGCCTGGCAGATGCCGACCCATTTGGGTCTTTGGCTGGTGCTGGCGTTGGTGCAGATGCGGATGCACACCTTGGCCAAGACCGCCATGCTGCCGCTGGTCGCCGCGATGGGGCGCGACGGTTCGCTCCGTGCGCGACGCGACGTACGCTGGACCTCGGCGCCTGGCTTGGCACTGGCGGCACAAGTCTGGGCGCGGTTGGGACAGGTCGCGCGCGCCGACGCGGCGCTCGCAGCGCTCGTGACGCATCAGTTGCCGGGCGGTGCCTTGCCGGGCAGTTGGGGCTGGCAGGCGAATTACTTTCCGGGCCGTGCGGTCACCGGTGCGGCGCTGGCGCTGCTCGACGCGGTGCACGCGCGGGTCGAGGCCGAGTTCGCGGCGGCTGCCGAAGCCATACCGTCGAAGATCGATCCGCGCGACGGCCGTGCCGCGGCGGTGCTGGCCTGGAGCGCACAACTGGCCCCGACGGCACGCGTGGCCGACCTGGGCTGCGGCCGTGGGCGTTACCTGGCGCTGCTGCGCGAGGCGCGGCCGCGAATGGCGGTTGCGGCGATGGATCTGAGCCCCGAACTGTTGAATTCCGTCCAGGGCGCTACCGAGCGACGCGTGGGCAGCCTGTTACGCGCGCCGGCGCACGACGGCGAATTCGACGCGGTGTTGGCCGTCGAATCGCTCGAGCACGCGTTGCTGCCCGAACGTGCGGTGGCCGAAATGTGCCGCATCGTGCGCCCCGGCGGCAGCGTGTTGGTGATCGACAAGGACGCCGCGTGCTGGCGGGCGAGCGAACATGCGTCGTGGGAACGGTGGTTCGTGCCCGGCGAGTTGAGCCAATGGCTCGCGCGGTATTGCGACGACGTAACTGCGCGGCCGCTGGAGCACGGTCCGCGCGGCGAGGGCCGTGGACTGTTCTGGGCGTGGACCGGCCGCAAACGCGCGGCGGCCGACGTCGGCATCGACCCTTCGACCGATCGCGGCGCGCCGCGGCGGCGCGCCGCATGACCGCGCCGCGCGGCGGCAGGGCGCTTGCACACTGCCGCGCTGGGCGATCTCGGCTACAGTGAAGCGCCTGCTGCGCCGCGCCGGTCCAGTTGCGGCGCCGTCTTCGGTTCTCCAGTGAGGTGCCAGGATCATGGAACGCTTGCTCGCGGCGGCCGTGCAAATGAATTCGCAGGCAGACCCCGCGGCAAACCTGGCCGTGGCGGAAGCGCTGGCCGGCGAAGCGCAGCGGCGCGGGGCGCAATTGGTCGTGCTCCCGGAGATGTTTCTCGCCCTGGCCCCCGCCGCCGAAATGGTCGCGATCGCCGGGGAATGGTTCGACCGGGCAGCCGCGCGGCTGGCGGCGCTCGCCCGGCGACTGCAGATCGTGCTCGTGGCGGGCAGCATCGGCGAACCGTCCGACGTGCCCGGCAAGATATTCAATACCAGCCTGGTATTCGATGCGCAGGGCGAGCGCGTGGCCAGCTATCGCAAGCTGCATTTGTTCGACGTGGATGTGCCTGGCAGGGTCTGTTATCGCGAAAGCGATTATGTGTCGCCCGGCGACCGGCTGAGCGTGACCGAAACGCCGCTGGGAAAGCTCGGGCAGTCGATTTGCTACGACCTGCGGTTTCCCGAGTTGTTTCGGGCCTTGGTCGATCGGGGAGCCGAGCTGCTGACCGTGCCCAGCGCCTTTGCCGAGGGCACCGGCCGCGATCATTGGGAGGTGCTGCTGCGGGCCCGGGCCCTTGAGAATCAACTGTTTGTGATCGCCGCGAATCAGCACGGCAGTCACCCGGCCGGCCCGGCGACTTTCGGCCGGTCGGCCATCGTCGACCCTTGGGGGACGGTGCTGGCCTGCGCGGGCGACGGCGTCGGTCTGGCGATCGCCGAGATCGACCTGGCGCGGCAGGCGAGCATCCGCGAGCGGCTCCCGGCGCTGCGGCATCGACGCATCTCGGCCACTCGATCGATCGACGGCGCGAACTGACTCACATAGCGCGCCGATTGTTAGGGTTCAATTCGTATACCAGTCGTGTAAACGAATCGCGAGCGAGCGTGCGGCCACTGCCGCACAGTGCGCCGAGGGAACGCACGACGCGCCGATTGCAAGGCCGCGACAGCAATTTTTCTGCACGTAAGTTTTTTCTGGCAAACGGATTCTTGACAACGTTGACCAGCGCTAGACAATACGACCCGACGCTCACGACAGGTTTGAGTTACGCCGAAGACCGCGCCCGAGTGTGCGGTTTTTGATAACGAATATTGCGGGTTGTTTGGCGAACGGTTACGGCTTTCGCAGTCCTCGCGAGGACTGCGGGAAGCGGTAACGTGGCGCTCGCGATGCGCCCGCAACGACTGTCGGTCCCTGGATGCAGGGAGCGTGGCCCCTGGATGTGCCGCGAGGTTTGCTCCGCAAGGAGCGAGCCCGCCGAGGCGCGGGCGACGCGAGCCACTGTTCTTCGAGCGAAAAGCTTGGGGGGCCGGAGCAAGGGACGGCAGTCGGCGGAAGCGATCCTTCGCTCCCGTGGTATGGATGCTCCCCCTGAGTTCTTTTTGCCTGACCCTGACGAGGTTCAGGCGCGCGTCTCTTGAGATCGGGCGGCTGTCGCGATGATTCGCGCCCTGGTGGCCCTTGGATCGAGCCTGGGAGACCGCTCGGCCACGCTCGACGCTGCCGTTGCCGCCTGCGAGGAAGTGCCCGGGCTGCGCGTCCTGGCATGCAGCCGGTGGTGGGCGACGCGCGGCGTGGGGGGGACCGCTCCACAGAGCGAGTTTCTCAATGGCGCGCTCGTGGCCGAGACCAGTCTGACGCCGCACGAGTTGCTCGGGCGACTGCAAGTCGTGGAACAGCGGCTGGGGCGCACGCGCGACCGGCGTTGGGCACCGCGCACGCTCGACCTGGATTTGCTGCTCTATGGCGATGTGGTGATTGAGACGCCGCGGTTGGAAGTGCCGCATCCGCGGATGTCGTTCCGGCGATTCGTGCTCGATCCGGCGTGCGAGGTGGCGGCCGAGATGCTGCATCCCGTTTGCCGGCAGTCGCTAGACGAGCTGCGCGCGGCACTCGATCGGCGTCCCCGTTGGGCGGCCGTGATTGGCCCCACGCGCACCGAATGCGAAGAATTGGCCGAACGAGCCGCGGCGGCCATCGGAGGCCGGCACGTTGCCGTTGCCGAAGTGGGAAGCTGGTCCGATGCTAGCGGCGTCGATCGCTGGTCGCTGTGCAGCGATTGGCGGCCGGGCGCCTCAGCGGACTTGCCCGCGGATGAGCGGTGCTGGCCGGTGCTGTGCGCGTTCGTGGCCGATGCGCCGGCGGCGAACGCGGTGCCGTTGGTGGTCGATCAGGCTGGGGTGTTGCGCGCCCCGGGGCCGCTGTTACGATTGGCGCCCGGAGAACGCGAGCAAGCCGTGATCGAACTCGTGGCCGCGCTGCAGGCGGCCGTGCCGGAGAGCTGAGACGCAGGGTGGTGCAAGTGAGCGAGCGAGAGCTGCCCGAGGTGGTGCACGAGCTGCCGGCGCTGCGCGCCGCGGTGCAGGCAGCGCGGCAGGCGGGACGCCGCGTCGGCTGTGTGCCGACCATGGGGGCGCTGCATGCCGGGCACGTCAGCCTGGTGGAAGCGGCGCGGCGCGATTGCGAATTCGTCGTGGTCAGCATCTTCGTGAACCCCACGCAGTTTGGCCCGCACGAAGACTTCACCAAGTATCCGCGCGAGCTGGCCAGCGATTGCCGCAAGCTTGCCGGCCACGGTGCCGACCTGGTTTACGCGCCGGCCGCCGACGCGATGTACGGCCCTGGACATGCGCTGTATGTCGAGGTCGGGGGCGTGACCGAGCCGCTCGAAGGCGAATGTCGGCCCGGCCATTTTCGCGGCGTGGCGACGGTGGTGCTCAAGCTGTTCAACCGGGTGCAGCCCGACCGCGCTTATTTCGGCCAGAAGGACTTTCAGCAGGCGTTGTTGATCCGGCGGCTGGTGGCTGATTTCGACTTGCCAATCGAGGTGATTGTCTGCCCGATCGTGCGCGAGCCGGACGGCCTGGCCATGAGCTCGCGCAACGCGTATCTCGATGGCGAGGCGCGTCAAAAGGCGCTCGTTCTGTCGCGCAGCCTGCAGTTGGCCGCGGACCTCGTGGCGGCCGGCGAGCGGCGCCCGGAAGCGGTGCTGGCGCGGATGCGGGCCCTTTACGACGGGCTCGCGCAGGTCGAGATCGACTATCTGGCGCTGGCCGATCGCGAGACGCTGGCGCCGGTCGCGACGATCGACGCGCGGACGGTGGCCCTGGTCGCGGTGCGCGTGCACGGAACGCGGCTGATCGACAACCTGGTGCTGGAGCCCGGCGCCAGGATCGTGTGACCCGTGCGCCGGGCGAGTTTTCTTGAACCCACGGATGAGCCATGCAGCAGACGTTGTTGTTCATTCCGCGTGAGCTGAGCGGGATTCCGCTATTCGGCTTCGGCTGGTTGTTGGCCGTGTGGGCCGTGTTCAGCGTGATCGTGCTGGTCCGCGCGGTGCGCCGGCAAGGCTGGACGCCCGACACCTGGGGCTGGCTGCCGGTGTTGCTGCTGGTCGGGGCGGCGATCGGCTGGCTGGGTCCGCGGTTGATTCAGCCCCAGGGGCTGCCGATCCGCGGGTTCGGCACGATGTTGTTGTTGGCGATCGTCTCGGCCGTGGCCTTGGCGACGTGGCGCGCGCGGCGCAGCGGCTGGGACCCCGAGGTGATTTACTCGCTGGCGTTCTGGGTCTGCATCGCGGGCATTCTCGGCGCGCGGATTTTCTACATCGTCGAATATTGGGAAGACTTTCGCGCGGAAGGGATCGCCAGCACGCTCGCCGATCTGCTGAACATCGCGCAGGGTGGCATTGTCTTCTACGGTTCGGTCATCGGCGGCGCGATCGCAGCCTTGGTGTTCGTACGGTTGTTCAACTTGCCGACGCTGGCGCTGGGCGACTTGATCGCGCCGAGCGTGGCCCTGGGCATCGGGCTAGGGCGCGTCGGCTGTTTCCTCAACGGCTGTTGCTATGGGGGCGTAACCGATCTGCCGTGGGCGGTGCGGTTTCCCGAGGGCAGCCCGGCGCACATGGCACAGGTGAAAAGCGGTCAGGCCTTCTTGGAGGGTTTGAAACTCGAGCTGCCGTACACGGGCCCCGCCATCGTGCGCGCGATCGCGCCAGGTTCGCCCGCCGCGGCGTCGGGGTTGCAGACAGGCGAGCAGATCGTCGAGATCAACGGCGTGCCCATTCGCGAAACGCGCGAAGCCTGGCAAGCCTTGTTGCGCGCCGGGGATGCCGGCGCGACGTTGCAGGTGCGCGCCGCGGGGCGCGGATTGGCGTACACGTGGAAATCGGCGCCCCGTGCCAGCGCCAGTCTGCCGGTGCATCCAACCCAGCTCTATAGCGTCGTCGGCGGCACGCTGATCTGCTTGTTCTTGCTCGCCTACGAGCCGCTGCGCCGCCGTGACGGCGAGCTGCTGGCCTGGCTGGCGACGCTGTATCCGATCGAGCGTTTTCTGGTCGAGATCTTACGCGACGACGAATCGGCCATTTGGAACACGGGCCTGACCGTGTCGCAGAACATCAGCCTGGCCCTGTTTCTGGTGGGCCTGGGGCTGTGGCTGTTGCTGCGCACGCGTCCGCTCGGATCGGTGCGAGCGCTGACGCCGGCGGTTTGAGATCGCCAGCCGAGGGCAGTGCCGCGTCCACACGTTCAGGCGAGGACTTCGTCGATCACCTCGGCGTCGACCAGCGGCAGCGGGCGGCCGAGCGTGTCGTGAACAATCTGGCGATGGTCGATGCCCAGCAGGTGATACATCGTCGCCAGGAGTTGCTTGGGGCTCACCGGGCGATCGACGACTTCGGCGCCGCGCTTGTCCGATGCGCCGAGCACGAAGCCGCGCTTGACGCCGGCGCCGGCGATCATCGAAGTGTAGACGCTCGACCAATGGTCGCGCCCGGCCTGCCCGTTGATTTGCGGCGTGCGCCCGTGTTCGCTCGTACAGACCACGGCCACGTCGTCGAGCAGACCTCGGGTCTCGAGATCGAGGAGCAGCCCGGAGAAGCCGTGGTCGAAGCCGGGGCACAGGGCCTTGCGCATCCGCTCGAAATGGTTGTAGTGCGTGTCCCAGGCGTGGCCTGCCAGGCCGAACTCGTCCCAAAAGACGGTCACGACGCGGCTACCGGCCTCGACGAGGCGGCGCGCGGCGAGGCAGGCCTGGCCAAAAAGCGTGTGGCCGTACAGCTCGCGGACGTCGGGCGCCTCGCGGCGCAGGTCGAGCGCGTCGCGGAGCTGTGGCGATTGCAGCATGGCGAAGGCCATCTGCTGGTAGCGGTCGAGCTGCGTGCTGGCCGCGGTGGCCTCGACGCGTGGCCGCGTGTGGTCGAGTTGCTCGAGCAGCGAACGGCGGCGGTCGAGCCGGTCGAGCGTCACGTCGTCGGCCAGGGCCGTGGCCGAGGGGACGTAGAAATAGCTGTCCGGCGCGAGGCCCATGTAGGGATCGTTGTCGTTGAACCGCAACTGGTTGAGCACCATCGGCAGCCCGCGCGTGGCGGCGCCGACATAGTCGGTCCAGACCGGGTTGTATTGCTTGCCCAGAAACGCCGCGTAGGGGCCCGCGCGTGGCACCTCGCCGATGCGCCGCGTGCTCATCGGAAAGGGCAGGGCGATGTTCCGCGGCACGGCGCGCGGCCGGCCCACTCCGCTGGTGGTGTCGTTGCGCTGTTCGACGTAGTCGACCACCGAGCCGAAGAACGGCCAATGACGCGTATCGTTGGGCGCCAGCTCCATGGCGACTTCCATCGTCGGGATGCCGGTCAGCGCAAAGGCGACACCGTGGATCGGGTAAGGGTGCGTCATCGAGCGGATGACGGTCGTGCGATCCATCACCCGGGCCAGCTTGGGCAACAGCTCGCACACGTCGCAGCCGGGCAGGCTCGAAGGAATGCCGCCGAACTCGCCGCGGATCTCCACGGGCGCGTGCGGCTTCATGTCGGCCCATTCCAATTGGCTGGGCGAGCCGTAGAGATGGATCAGGATGACCGCCTTGGCGCGACCGAACGTCGCCGGGCGAGGCTCGTTCGAAGTGGCGGCCGCGGCCTGCAAACGCAGCACGTCGGGCAGCGCCAGGCCGGCCAGCCCCAAGCCGCCGGCGCGGAGCAAATCGCGGCGGGTCAGGCCTTCGCAAAGCGTGCGCGTCGAACCGAGAATGCGAAACATAGGGCGGTTTCCGAGGCGGGCTGCCCCCTATCGTACCACTGGCCACGAGGCCTGGACCAGTGAAGCCGGTCGAGGGTCAACGGCCGGTGGCATGAGGCCCCCCAAAAAGTTGCAGCGGGTCCGGGGCCGGCCTAGGATGGGACTTCTTGCGGCGAGGCATCGCGACAAGGTCGCGGTGACCCGCCCTGGGACCGAGGAGAGACGCTCGTGACACCGATCTGGCGGACCTGCTAGGGGACTGCCAACTTCTTCGTTCTGCCGGTGGCGCGGTTGCCCCAGGGCCCGTGTCCAGCTTGCCGGTCGATCGGTGTCCGGATCGCAAATCGCGCTGTCGTGGAGGCTCGCGCGGTTTCGCCCGCATGTTCCCCCTGCAATTCGATCGTTCGCCGTTCGGTGCGCTGGCGGTTACGGATCGCACGTTTTCTGGGGAGCAAGCAAATGACCGACGGTCGCGCGGTGGCGCTACGGATTCTTCTGGGGGCCTGGTTCGCAGGCCTGGTAATGCTTCTTGGCCCGCTGTATGCACAGCGGGCGCTGGCCGACGCGGGCGATCCGCCGATCGTCAATGTGCCCGCCTTCGAGTCGGCTCTCGCCGTTCCGCCAGGTTTCATCCAGGGATCGAAGTGGGGCTCGGCGACGATGGGGACCGGTGCCGTGGTGACGTACAGCTACGACACCAGCCAGGGGAGCGAAGTCGCGCTCGACAGCTTCATGCCGGCCGGCTACCGGACGTACATCGGTCAAGCCCTGTCGGCCTGGTCGGACGTGGCCGACATCCAATTTGTCGAGGTGCCCTCGGGCGGCGACTTGCGGCTGGTCGGCGGCGCGATCGACGGGCCTGGGTCGGTCGGCGCGAATGCCACGTATCCCGACGCCGGCTACAACCGCGTGCGGTTCGACTCGGGCAACGATTGGTACATCAACCCCGACGGGACGAACAACATCCGCGAGATCACGATGCACGAGCTGGGCCATGCGATCGGCCTGCTGCATCCGCCGGGGATCCTAGCGCGGATGGATCACCACGTGACCAACGCCTTTCAAGGCTTGCTGCCGACCGACGTCGCGGCGATTCAGGCCGTCTATGGCCCGGCTCTCGGTTCCGACCCGAGCGACTACATGCCCGGCGACATCACGCAGTTCACGATCCTGCCGAGCAGCAGTCTCCGGGTACAGGTCCAGCTCGATCCGTTCATCAACTTGACCCGTACGACGCGCATCAGCGGGTCGCTCGATACCGGGCTGGTACTGGCCGGCGATGGCTCGCCCAGCGCCTTCACGGTCTACGGCGCCGACGCCGCGCTCACCGACACGACATTCACGGTCAATACTTCGGCCATCCAGGCCCAGGTGCTGTTCAGCGGGCTGGAGGGCGATCTGCTCAGCACCGATTGGTTCGGTCCGTCGGGCCACTTGACGCCGGTCGTCGGAGGTAATTTCTCGCCGCTGGCCGTGATCCTGGGGCTCGTCGGCGGCGAGGCCAGCTACGACGTACAATCGGCCATCCTGGGTTTGGACGAGTCGGGCCTGTTCAACTTCGAGTACGTCAATACGACCGGCGCGGGTCCGCAGTCGTTCAAGCCGTTCGACGATGGGCAGATCGGCCACCTCACGCGCAACGGCTCGGTGGTCGATCTCGAGTTGCCGATCCGCGTCGAAACGACACTCGACCTGCCTTCGCCGATCGGCGACGTGCCCGTGACGATCCGCGCACGCGGCACGATCTTCGCCCAGGCGATCGTGCCCGAGCCGAGTACGTGGGTGTTGGCCGTCAGCGGAGTCGCCGCGCTGGGGCTCGCCCTGCGGCGGCGCCGTCGGCTTTAGGCCTGCGCTCAATCGGTCGGGGGCTTCCAGTTGCCGCTCCGCGGCTGGGCGACGGTCCAGGGGCAAGTGTCGCCCGATTGTGCCTCGAGCGCGAGCAGCTCGCCGCGCAGGCGTTCCAGAGTGGCCGCGTGCTCGGGGCGCCCGGCCAGATCGTCGATCTCGTCCGGGTCGGCCTGCAGATCGAAGAGTTGCGTGCGGTCGATCTGCGGATAGCGAATCAGCTTGAAACGCTCGTCGCAGACGGCGCGCTGGACGTCGCGATAGGCCAGCAGCAGCGTCTCGCGCACGCGCGGCGCCTGCCCGGTGAGCAGGGGGGCCAGGCTGCGGCCGTCGAGGTCGGGCGGCGTCGGTAGCCCCGCCAGATCGCAACACGTCGGCAACAGGTCGTGCAGATAGACCAGCGCCGGCGAGCTGCCGTGGGCGATGCCGGGTCCGGCGATGACGAGCGGCACGCGCATCCCGGCCTCGTACAGGTTTTGCTTGCCCAGCAGCCCGTGGCTGCCCAGCGCCAGGCCCTGGTCCGACGAAAAAATCACGATCGTGTTTTCGGTCAGCTCGAGCTCGTCGAGTGCGGCCAGGAGCCGGCCGATGTGCGCGTCGAGGCCGGTGATGACGGCGCAATAATCGTGCCAATGTCGGCGGATTTCGTCGGGCGTGCGCGGCCACGGGGCGAGACGCTCGTCGCGGACGGTCATTTCGCCGTTGTCAAAGGGATGCAGCGGCAGGAAGTTCGCCGGCAGCGGCAGCGCGGCGTGCCGATATCGGGCCATCAGCTCGGGCGCCGCCACGCGCGGATCGTGCGGCGAAGCGAAGGCGAGATACATGAAGAACGGCTGTCGTTCGAAACGCGGGCGATTGTCGCGCAGGAATTCGACCGCGGCGTCGGCGATGGCCTGGCCCGGCTGGCCCGAGCGACGATCGGTCTCGTCGTTGTCGAGGTAGCGATTGGTCTGGAACAAAGCTTGAATCGCCGGCGCCGTGTTGCCGCGCTTGCCGTAGTGATAGGTGACGTATCCGGCCGCGTTGAACACCGCGGGAAAATTGGGGTCCTCGGCGCGGGCCGCCTGGCCAAAGCGAAACCAGGTCCGGCCCGAGAGCAGCATGTTGCGGCTGGGCAGGCAGACGGCCGCGCTGTTGCCGCCCAGGCAATAGGCCCGCTGGAAGGCGAAGCCGCGCTCGACGAGACGGTCGAGGTGCGGCGTCTGAACGAACGCGCCCCCCAGGGCGTGGACCGTGTCGGCGCGCTGATCGTCGGTCAGCAGCAAGAGGATGTTGGGGCGCGGCGCTGCCGCCTGCGCCAGGACGCTCGACAGGAGCAGGCCGCACGCCGCAAGCAAGATGCGAAACATGAGCGGGTCTCTCGTCTTCGGCGGCGGTCAGGTACCGGCGAAAAACAGCTTCGCCGCGGTGTCATGCAGCAGCGCGCGTCGATCGGCGGCGGAGAGGAAATCCAGCCGGTCGCGCACCAGCTCGATTGATTGCAAGTAGGTGTGGCTATCGACCTGGTAGGGGCAGTCCGTGGCCCACATCAGTCGTTGGGGGCCAAACGCGTCGACCAACCGGCGGATCATCGGGACCAGGTCGGTGTAAGGCGGCTGCTTGCGGCCCAGCGCGTAAAACGCCGAGACTTTGACGTAGGTCTTCGCATGCCGCGCCAGGGCACAAAGTTGTGCGAGTTCGGCCTCGCGGATCTGGCCGTCGATGCCGACTCGGCCGAAATGGTCGATCACGACCGGCGTGTCGGGAAACTGGCCGCACATGCGGTCGATAGCCGGCAGGGCGCCGGGATTGACGAGGCAGCACATCGCCTGGCCGGATTCGGCGCCCGTGCGCCACATCTGTTGCATGCCCGCCCCGTCGAGCCAGCGGTCGACCGGTCGATTGCGCGGGTAGATGCGAAAGCCGCGGACGCCGCGCGGGAGCAGGTCGCGCATGGTCGCGGCGGCGTTGGCAGCGTCGTCGTCGATGACGGCGACGCCGGCGAACGCACCTTGAGCTTCGCGAATGCAATCCAGCATGTACGAGTTGTCAAAGCCGTAAAAGCTCATCTGGATCAGCACGACGCGCGTTACGCCGCAGGGCCGCGCATGGCTCCAAAGCTGCTCGGGCGTGAAGCTGGCCGGGCGCATCTCTTCGCGCCGGTAGCCGCCGGCGAGCGGATAGCGCGTCGTGTCGGGCGTCCAGACGTGAACGTGGGCATCGACGTAGCCGTGGTCTTCCGCTGCAGGCTCGGCGGCTTGAGCCAACGTGCGCTGCGCCGGATCGAACGTTGCCGCGAGCGCAAGGCTGGCCAGGTGACGAGTGGTCGTGCAGAGGACCTCGCGGCGAGGGACGCGCCGGGCGGACGCGGCAATTCGGACGTCGGATTGCACGGGACCTGAGGGTTCGAAAGGCGGTTGCACGACGGATGCTCCTGGCACGAATTGCTGGCAGCGACCGCACTTTGCGCCGGTACGTTCGCCGCAAGTCTGGTGATGATAACAGGTTGGCCGTGGGGCTGCAGTTTGACAGCGGGCCGGGAAATCGAGGAAGATTGCCGCTGGAAAAGGGCCCTTTCGCCGGTGGATTTCTACACCGGTCGAGGGGGAGAATTTCGCGGAACTTCTCCCGGGCCGGTAGCGTCCTAAGTTTCGAGCGCGAGCCGAGCGAACGTTGAACGACGACGCCCAACTGATTGCCGAGGCCTTGCGGGGCCGTTCGGACGCGTTTGGCCGCCTGGTCGAGCGATACCAGGACCGTTTGTACAACACGCTGGTCCACCTGGTCGGCTCGGCCGAGGATGCCCGTGACGTGGCGCAAGACGCCTTTGTCCAGGCGTTCGTCAAGCTGGAGACGTTTCGGCAGAATTCGCAGTTTTACACCTGGCTGTACCGCATTGCGTTCAACCTGGCGATGACCCGCCGGCGCCGGCCGGGCGTGGTGACTTCGATCGAGCAGGTCCGAGATGCAGCAGGCATCGAGCCGGTCGACGACTGTCCCGCGCCGAGCGAGCGGATCGAAGGGCGCGAGCGCGATGCCCAGGTCCGCGAAGCGCTGGCCCGATTGAGCGAGGAGCATCGGACGGTGATTGTGTTGCGAGAAATCGATGGTCTCGATTACGAGGCGATTGCCGAGGTGCTCGAGGTACCCGTCGGCACGGTGCGCAGCCGGTTGCACCGGGCGCGACTGGAATTGCGCGATCAATTGAAAGAGGTTTTTCAGGCAGACATGTAGGTTTTTGTGCGCGGGACGCGCGGCGTCTGTGCACGGTTGAAACGGTTACGGGTCATGCAAAACGTTCCTCAAGAAGAGCTGCTGAGTGCCCTGATCGACGGCGAGCTGTCGCCGGCCGAAGCGGCACAGGTGCGCGCCTGGGTGGCCGAGAACCCCGCGGCCCAGCAGTTGCTCGAGGAGCTGCAGTCGTTGCGGACCAGCCTGCAGCGACTGCCCAAGCAGGCGCTCGACGGCGGTTTCGCCGAACGGGTGCTGCGGCAGGCCGAGCGGCAAATGTTGACCGGTGCCGACGACGCGCCGCGGGCGACGATCTCGATCGACGAGCGACCGGCGCCGCTGCAGCGCGATACCGCAAATGGCGGCGGTCGCAGCTTGCGTCCGATGTTGTGGGCGGCCGTGGCGATGGCGGCCGCGGTGATGCTGTTCACGCTGCTGCCGGGACAATTGGGCCCCGAGCGCTCGGAGGTCGCTGTTCAAGACGCGCGGCCGGGCGGCGACGCGCCGCAGGCTGGGTTCGATGTCCAGGTCGCCAAGGGAGGCGCGCCGGGCAGCGGCAACCGGATTCCCGACGACGTGCTCGGCCGCACGAGCGAACAGTCGCTGGGCATCGCGGCGGCCAAAGATTCGGCACGCGTCATGGGCAAGCTCGATACGGCCGATGTGCCCGGTGAAGGACAGTTGGTCACCGGGGACATCCAGCAGTTGCGCTATCAACAGCTCGCATTGAACAAGAACCGGATCAAGCAGCAGCCGGCCGAGCGCGTCGCCGTGGTGCAGGTTGAGCTGACGCCCGAGGCCGCGCGCACGGGCCAATTTGCCCAAGTCTTGGCGCGCAACGCGATCGATCTGGCCGAAGAACTGCCCGCCGAGGCTCCGGTACTCGCCGATGAAGCTGAGCCACGGGCTGAGCAGCACGATCGGGCAGCGGGGAGTCCGCCGGCCGGAGAAGAGACGCCGCCGGTCGACGTGTTCCTCGTCGAAGCGAGCGAAGCGCAGCTCGATGCCATGCTGGCCGATCTGACTGCGGAGCCCAAGTGGTTCGGCAACGTCGTCGTGGCCGACGACGCCGACCAGCTAGAGTTCTTCCACCTCGCGCCGACCGACCAATCAGCGGCTGCACCGACGCCAGAGACTGGGGCCGCTCCTGAAGTGGCCGGCGCGCCGGCCTCGACGGAATCAGCGGCGGCCGAGTCGCCGCCCGCACCTGACGCGCCCGCGGCTGCTCGCGAGGAACGTCCAGCGGCGACACCCAAGCAGGGGTTCGCGCTGTCGAAGCAGGTTCGCGGCCTGGCGCGGCGCATGCAGCAAGGCGGGGGCCGGCAATTGCAAGAGCTGCCGCAAACATCGCAAGCGGAAGCGCCCGCCGAATTAACCGACGCAGGTCAGGCCGGCGCCGCGCAACGGCGGGTCCTGTTTGTCTTGCAGGTTGCGTCGCAGCCGTCGAGTGCAGCGCCGCCCGGCGGCGGTCACCCGGCCGACGCGGCCAATATGGCGCCGGAGCAGCCGTAGGTCGCTGATCTGGTAGCAGCGCCGCTGCAGTCTTTGGCTGCGCTGCAGAATGCAGTCAGCAGCAGGCTCACTGTCTCCCCCCACGCTCGGGAAGCTGCGTCGAGTTGCGCGGAGGGGGCGGTCGTCGGTCAATGAGCGATTGCTCGGGCGACGATACGCCGTGGGAAGCACCACGATCTGCCCTCGCATGACCCGCCAGGCAGCCCCGCCCGACCCAGCCTACCGCTAGCGCAGGGTGCTGATTCTTTTTCGATCTTGCGATTCATCGCCGGAGGTTCGCCATGCGCGCATGGATCAGCGTCTGCGTCGGGGCGGCGTTGTGCGCAGCGGCTGAAGGGTACGCGCAGCAGCCGGGCGAAATCCGGTTCGTCCTCTACCAGCCGCCCACGAGCGCCGAGCCGACGTTGCCCGAGGTGGTCGTCACGCCCGAGGCGCCGGCCGAACCGGCTTCGCCACCGTTGCCGCCGTTCGAGGGCGGCGCGGGCGCGAGCCGAGCAGGATTGGGCGCAGGCGGCGGGGGCGTGGCCTTTCCCTCGCTGTCCGGGCAATCGTTCGGCGGCTTGAACAGCTTGATGCCCGGCGGCGAGTCGATCTTCGGCACGCCGCAGTTCGGTTCGATCACCACGCACCAGGAATTGCGCGAGCGGCAATCGCTGGACATGGTTCGGGCCCTGCAAACCGAGGCGGGCGTGATGGTGCAGACGACGGCCCGGGGACAGGCGTCGCCCTTTTTGCGTGGTGTCACCGGGCAGGAGATCGTCGTGCTGATCGACGGCATCCGCATGAACAACTCGGTCCTCAGGGCGGGGCCCAACCAGTACTTCAACACGGTCGATCCGGGCCTGGTCGACCGCATCGAGGTGATTCGTGGCGCCAGCTCGGTCGTGTGGGGCTCGGACGCCATCGGTGGCGCGATCAACATCGTGACGCGCTCGGCCGACCCACTGCGGGCCAACTACGGCGGGCCGGGGGCGATTCAGTATTTCAGCTCGTCCGACATGGCCTCGTATTCGCGCGTGACGACCGAGGCCTGGGTCGGCTCGACCGGCGTCTACGGCGGGGCCAGTTACATGAACGTCAACGATCTCGATCGCGGCGGAAATTTCGGCCGGCAGCCGTTTACCAACTACGACCAGAACGCCGGCGACGTGAAGTTCAACCTGCTGGTCGACGACGATCAACTGTTGACCTTCGCCGTGCAGCATTTTCAGCAGGACAGCGTCCCGCGCAGCGACCGCTTCCGCCCGTTCGTCAATCAGTACAACCCGAGCGCCGCCGAGCGGCCGACGTTCTTCGACCCGCAGCAGCGCGAGTTGGCTTACGTGCGAATGCAAGGCACGTCGTTGAGCACGCTGTTCGACAACTATTCGGCGACCGTGTCGTACCAGCGGACCAAGGAGGGCTTGATCGAAGACAATCTGACGACGAATCCCCAGCGGCGCGATATCGGCGAGTTCGACGTGAACACGTTCGGCAGCACGCTCTTGTTTTCGCGCGACCTGGGGCTGTTGGGCAACGTGGCCTACGGCGCCGACTACTACTACGACGATATCGACGCCTTCAAGAACCGCTTCAATCGCAACACGGGCGCGTTCATTTCCCCGCAGATCCCGCAATATCCGGACGACAGCATCTACGATCGCGCCGGCGGCTTCTTGCAATGGGACGTCGACATCACCGAGCGGCTGACGCTCTTGCCCGGTACGCGGTACGAAAACATCAACGTCTCGGGCACGCCGACCGTCACGATCAACGGGGTCAACACGAACGTCCCCCTGGATCGCACCTATCAGGCCTGGATCGGCTCGTGTGGCGCGGTGTACGAGCTGACGCCGAACTTGAACCTGGTGGGCGGCTACTACGAGGGTTTCCGCGGACCGAACGTCGACGACCTGGTGTCGACCAAGACGTTCGCGCAGCAGGGCCAGCAGTTCCCTGTGATCGGCACGTTCAATGTCCAGCCGGAATTTGCCAACACCTATGAATGCGGCTTCAAGCTCGATA
The DNA here is from genome assembly GCA_019694435.1 of Pirellulales bacterium. Classification (NCBI taxonomy): domain Bacteria; kingdom Pseudomonadati; phylum Planctomycetota; class Planctomycetia; order Pirellulales; species Pirellulales bacterium. Next base: position 266,035 of record JAIBBZ010000001.1, on the reverse strand, counting down.
CCCCGCGGTTCCGCGGGCAGATGATCGAGTACTGGGTCGACTTTCAGGACTACATCACGCGCACGGTCGATGCGAGCAACAACGCGATCCTGAGCAACGTCGATGCCCGCATCAACGGTACCGAACTGGCCGGCGAATACCTGTTCGAGGGCAACTGGAGCCTGTGGGGAAATTTCTGGTACACGTTTGGCCAGAACCTGACGCAGGCGGAGCCGTTCAACCGGATTCCGCCAACGCAAGGCTATCTGGGCATGCGGCGGCGCGCGCCCGAGCTGTCCGGGTATCTGGATATCTTCGTCTGGATGGTTCGCCGGCAGGACCGCCTCACATCGCTCAACGCGGGAGACGCCCGCTTCCCGCCCGATGGCCAGCCGGGCTATGCCACGCTCAATGCCCGGGCAGGCCGGTTTCTCGACGAGGCCGGACATCATCGCGTCACGCTCGGCGCGGAAAACCTGACCGACAAGTACTATCGCGTGTTCGGCTCGGGGGTTGACGGGCCAGGGATCAACTTCCTGCTGGGCTACGAATGGGTGCGGTAGCCGCGGCGTATGTCCATTCGGGCCGGACGCGACGATAATAGCTGTACCGCCTGGCCGTGTGCGCTTGGCGGCGCGTCCCGTGTTTCCGGTCGAGCGTGCGAATTTGTTCTCCTGGCTGTTACAACGTGGGCTGATCGCGGCCGTCTCGCGGCCGTCGGCATGGTTCGTATCGCTGACGGCCCACGCCGGCGTGCTCGGGGCCCTGGCGGTCGGATGGACCACGACGCGCTTGCCCGGACCGAGTCTGGCGGGCCAGCAGAGCGTCGCCAGCCTGCAAGCAGCGCTGTCGATTCAATCGCCCGACTGGCGCGTCGCGGAGCTGTCGCCCAGCGAGTTGCCGATCGTCGCGCAGCTGGAACGAGTCCAGGCCGTGGAGCGCCCGGAACCGGTCCTGAACGAGGTCGAGCTGCCATCGGTCGAGGTCGCACTCGCGCCGCACACCGAGCCGGCCCCGCCGGAGCCGGCTGCCTTGCCCGAGGCAACGTTTGGGCAACATCCAGCCAGCCCGGAGTCCCAAGCGGCCGCGCCGCAACCGGTTCCAAGCGCCGACGAACAAAGCGCCCCGGCCCAGCCGCCCAGCGCAACACCGCAGCAGGGCGCGGAGGCTCAAGCCACGGCTCCCGCGGCGAGTATGCCGTCGGTGGCGTCGGCGCCTTCTGTGCAGAGCGTGGGTTTCGAGGCGACAGCACCGCGGCCCCTGTCGAACCCTCCGCCCTTGTATCCCGAGGCGGCACGCCGGGCGCGGCAGCAAGGTACCGTGATCTTGCGGCTGACCGTTGCGGTCGACGGCGCGGTGAAAACAATTGAAGTGGCCGATTCGAGCGGGTTCGAATTGCTCGACGAGGCTGCAACCAGCGCCGTGCGCAACTGGCGGTTTGCGCCGGCCGTAGCCGAGGGCCGGCCCGTGCCGTGGGTCGGCAAGCTTCCCGTGCGTTTTTCGTTGAGCGGTTCGTCATGACCGAGATCGAGCGTGATCGTGTGTTCGAGATGGCGACGTCGAACCTTCGGATTGGTCCGGGGGCGACGCGCGAGGTGGGGATGGACGCGGCCGACCTGGGCCTGCGCCGCGTGCTGGTGCTGACCGACCCGCGGCTGACCGGGCTGGCACCGGTGGCTACGGTGTGCGAAGCCTTGCGGGCCGAGCGCATCGAGTTCGAGTTGTTCGACCGCGTGCGGGTCGAGCCCACCGACGTTTCGTTCCAGGAAGCGATCGACGTGGCCCGCGAAGGGCGGTTTGACGGTTTCGTGGCCGTCGGCGGCGGCTCGGTGATCGACACGGCCAAGGCGGCCAACCTGTACACGACGTGGCCGGCGGCGTTTCTGGATTACGTCAACGCTCCGGTGGGCGCCGGCCGGCCGGTGCCTGGGCCGTTGCGACCGCTGATCGCCATTCCCACGACGGCCGGCACCGGCAGCGAGACGACGGGCGTGTCGATCTTCGACCTGTCGGCGACGCGGGTAAAGACGGGCATCGCGCATCGGCGATTAAAGCCCACCTTGGGAATCGTCGACCCGGAGAATACGCGAACGATGCCGCCGCTCGTGGCGGCCTCGACGGGGCTCGACGTGCTGTGCCATGCCCTCGAGTCGTACACCGCGATTCGCTACGACCAGCGGCCACGGCCCGAGCGCCCCAACCTGCGTCCGGCCTACCAGGGCCACAACCCGATCAGCGACGTCTGGGCCGAAGCGGCGTTGCGGCTGGTCGATCGCTATCTGTTCCGCGCGGTCGAAGACCCCGCCGACGACGAAGCCCGTGCCCAGATGCTCTTGGCCAGCGCCTTTGCCGGGATGGGCTTCGGCAACGCCGGCGTGCACTTGTGCCACGGCATGTCGTACCCGATCAGTGGCATGGTGCGCGACTATTACCCGCCGGGTTACCCGGACGATCACCCGTTCGTGCCGCACGGCGTCTCGGTGATCTTGACGGCGCCGGCCGTGTTTCGCTTCACGGCGCCGGCCGATCCGCAGCGCCATCTGCAAGCGGCCGCGATGCTGGGGGCCGACATGCGCGACGTCGCCGAGTGCGACGCCGGCGAGGTGCTCGCGCGGCGGATCATCGAGTACATGCGCCGGCTGGCGATTCCCTCGGGACTGGCAGCGATCGGTCTGACCGCGCAGGACGCGCCGGAATTGGCGCGGGGGACGCTGCCGCAACACCGCGTGACGAAGCTCGCGCCGCGCCCGGCGAGCGAGCCGGAACTGATTCGGCTCTTCGAGCAATCGCTGGTGCTGTGGTAAGTTCGCGTTTGAGTTCTGCGCCATTCGTCCCGTGAACGGTCATGCTGCCTGCTCTCAAGATCGACTTTCGCAGTACGCCGGTCACATTGTTGGTGACGGCCGTGGCGCTCGCGCTCGAGGTGGTGAGCACGTTCGATCCCAGCCCGGACATGGACCGCCGCTTTGCCTTGCAGGTCGATTGGCGGTTGGTGATCTCCTGGCCAATCTGGGAGGGCGAGTGGTGGCGGCCGCTGACCACCACCCTGCTGCACGGCAACCTGCTGCATGCCGGGTTCAATATCTATTGGATGCTCGTCTTGGGCCCGATCGTCGAAGGACGGATCGGCGCGCTGCGCTATGCGGGCCTGCTGCTGGTGTTGTGCTACGTGCCGGTGCTGCTCGACTATCTCGTGGTGATGCACCCGGCGGTCGGGCTGTCGGGGGCGGTGTATGGGCTGTTCGGCATGATGTGGGTCGGCCGGCGGCGCGAGCCGTACTGGGGCGTCGTGGTCAACGACGAGACGGTCCGCGTGATGATGGTCTGGTTCTTCTTCTGCATCGCGGCGACCTACCTGGGCTGGATGCCCGTCGCCAACGTGGCCCACGGCTGGGGGCTCGCGCTGGGCGTGTTGGCGGGCATGGTTCTGATCGATACCCGGCGACGGCCCGCCTGGATCGGCGCCTTCACCCTGGCGACGGTCGTTCCGCTGATCGGCCTGTTTTGGGCCCCGTGGCACCCGGGCTATCGCCTCGTTCGCTATAACCGCGCCGCGGCGAAATATCGCCACCAGATGCAGCCCCTGAGCGTCGAGCTCGAGCCCGGCGAGACCGCCGGGGAGGAACCCGGGGCAGGGTTGGAAGATGCGGAGATAAGTGTCGAAAAATAGTGGGTTTACGGCCGAATTCAGAGTTCTTGGACGCTGCCCCCTGCGCAAACCGGCCAGTGGCCAGGTTGTGTGACCTAGAGTTGAGCGGATCGCATCCCGGGGGTCCTTGCGGCCGCCACGGGTCGCCACTAATGTCACACGTGAACTTGGTTTTCTCGGGAACGCACGCATGCACTCGCCGGCTGTCGAACCGCAAGTCCCTGGAACCTCCCTGGCTGCGACAGAGAACTCGATGACGGAGGAAGGTGTGACTTTTCAAGAGGGACCGATCGACGGCGTCGTGATCCGCCCGCTCAAGCAGTTCAAGGATCACCGCGGCTGGCTCGTCGAGTTGTACCGCGAGGACGATCTGCCCGCTGAAAACCACCCGGTCATGGCCTATGTCAGCGAGACGCTGCCGGGCGTGGCCCGGGGCCCGCACGAGCACGTCGATCAGGCCGACTACTTCGCCTTCGTCGGCCCCGGCGATTTCAAGCTCTACCTGTGGGACACGCGTGAGTCGGCCGCGACCTATGGCCATCGCCTGACGATGATCGTCGGCGAATCGAATCGCCATGCCGTGATCATCCCGCCGGGGGTGGTGCACGCCTATAAGAACGTGAGCGATCGCTCGGGCTGGGTCTTCAACTGCCCGAACCGGCTGTACGCCGGCTACGGCAAGCAAGAGCCGGTCGACGAGATCCGCCACGAAGACCTGGTCGACAGCCCGTTTCTGCTGGACTGAGCGGCCGTTCTTGTCGGGCTGAGTGCCGTTGCTGCTGGACCAGTTAAGCCGCGGTTGGCGCTATTGGTCGCGAAACGCGGCAGCATTCCGAAGACGTTGCGCGACGCGACGGTGCAACCACCGTCAGCGGCGATCTTAAGCCGAGGACGTTCTGCGAACGTGCCCTCAGCACCGCAAGCGGGACTTTGGCCTGCCGCCTCTCCGCAATGAATTTGCGGGTCGTCCTCGAACGGATTATTCGAGCAACCCGCAAGCGCGGGCTTGCCAGGCGAACTAGCGCTCTCGCGAGCGCCAATCGCTTGCCTCGCCGTGTCAGACCGGAGCAGGTTGCTCCCTTCGATTGGACGCTCAGGGCACGCCCGCCTGCGTCGTTTGCGGCCGCCGGTCGAAAGATCAGCTCAACGCCGTCGAGGGATAGGCACCGACTGACACCAGAACCCGATCAGCTCGCGGCAATCCCATCACTCGACCGGCTTGACCTGCGATTCGACGGTGGTATTTAGCTCATCGAGTGGAATTCGCACCGCGAGAAAATGCAGGTCACGCCCGATGAGGTGCGCGACGGGTAAATGTTCTCTGTCAACGACGGATTGAGGAACAGGCCAGTCATCATCGACCGCATGCCACCAAATCCGATCCCGAAATAGCGCGATTTGCTTGCCCTTCAATTCGATCGGTTTTGCCTGCTCGAGATCGTCTTTCCATTTCGCGAAGTCGCCATCCATGCAGATGCTCAACATCAAGAAATCGGTGTTGTTTGTATAGCTCCGGCGAATCTCGCGAAGTGTGGCGTCCCATGCTTTGTAGTTTGGGTCGGATTCTGACCAGTAGACCACCAGCACGTACTTCCCGCCGAAGTCGGCGGTATCCACCTTACTGCCATGGCACATGACGCCGCCGATCGTTCGCGGCGCCTTGTCGCCGATGCGCACCGTTTGAGTTTCCGGAGCGGCCGCGACCGCCGCCAACGCGGCTTCCGTGTCTTTATCGGCGGCGTCGGCGCGCACCGCCAGGGCGATGGCGATCAGCAGAACAAGGTACACACTACTAATGATGCGTCGCATGACGAGCTTCCCAGGCCATTCGCGTTCGATTCCCTTGCCATCGACAACTGCCACGACTACCCGCCAAAGCGACTGGCTGACTGCCGATTCTAATGCGTACATCACCGTCTTACGAACGGATAGGATCGACCGTCTTGCTTGCCCCGGACGAACCGTCCGGCTGCCCGAACACAAAGCTCCGGTCACGCCCTCCTGAGCGTCCAATCGGTCTTTGACGGAAGCGCGACCGGCCTCGGTGCTGCCAAGCGTTCAGCTCACCATTCTGCAAATCGCGACACGCGCATTCCTGAGCATATCGACCTTGCTTTGCGTACTTGCAACTGAGAAAAATGGCGTGTCTGAAATCGCTTCGTTGCGCCCGGCCTGAAGGTACCAGAAAATCGTACGACCGTGTGTGAGTGTCTCGAATGACGCGAGCAAGCGTTTTTCGGACGCAGCGACACTACGAAGAGTTCAACCGTGCTGCAGGGTGCAAAGCGGCCGTCGGCAGATAGCTTTGGTGCCTTCAAGTAACTACTGCTAGGGACATTTCTATGACCGATCCTGCCGCGCCGATCACTGCGCTATACTATCCGTATTTGAACGTGAATGAGGATTGGCTCAAAGTCTCCCTGCTTTATTGGGACCGCGTGCGGAGAATCGTTCCGGTTGAGGCTGAATACGACGTAGCAGCCGATGACTCGGAAGGAGCCAAGCTCGCGCGCGACAACGAGCTGTTGATTAATACTCCGGCAAAAGACTACGTCGAAACGGCCGCCGCGAGTTTTCGAAAAAGAGTGCTACCTATTCTACTGAGTAGAAAAGAGAACATTCAGAAGGAAGCTGAGGCGATTCTGGCTATGCCCACCGCAGATTATCGCGGCACATTCGTGCATCGCGACAAGTTGTCAAAGCTCCTACTAGATGAGTTGACCGAATCGCGTCTAGCGCGGAGCCATGGGGACTGGGTGGTGTTGCCGAACAAAATGGCCTCACTCTATATGGTCTGCCTGGCCTCAGAAATGGCGGAACGCACAAAGCTCCCTCTTGTCACGGATGAAGACGAATTCAGTCCGTCGGGTGAGTATTGTCTATTCGGTAAACCGCCACGGGCACGGAAAGACGTAGTGAATCGGGATGTCCTGTCGCGTATCGGGATCGAGTTTCCAACAGCCGACTCAGTCCGTGACATTTCTATGAAAAAAATTCTCGGCTTTCGGGCCAAACGCATGGATGAGCTCAGCGCGTTTCGCGTTGCCGTAGAAAAGGTTGGCGGCATATTGACCGAAGCTAAGTCGACAGTCGAGGCACAGGAGGCGGTATATGCGGCTAAGAAGGAGGTTGAGCGTTCGCTGCGCAACTATAAAACCGTCCTGGATGAAGAAAGGGTCGCGAGTGCGAAAAACGCGATGGCAATTAGCGTGCCAACTCTCTTGGCTTCGACAATGCTTGTTCCGTACGTCAATCTCACAGCACTGGCAGCTACCGGCTTGACCGTTTTGGCAGTTGCGTGGTGGGCCGACCATCGCAAACGCGCGAGAAAGGCGATCATGGAGTGCCAATGGCATTACGCGCTTAGCGTTGGTAGCCTCGCGAAGGGAAACGGGGCCAGCAAGAAAGCGGGAGGTGGAGGCGGTTTTCGCCGGAGGCTCAGTCCACGGCGAAGAATGGCCCCAAAAAGGTAGGATTGCAATTTAGAATCTGTCGGGGGGTAAAGATGTCTCGCAAGGTGACCACTTTCGCTCGTGAGAGCCTCTCCAAACTCGCAGGCAAAGAGGCTGCTTGGGAATTCAAGACCTCCGTATGGCCTGCACGATTGTTTTCGAGGTGTACGCGAGTCCTCTTCGCGATTCTCGACATTCCCTCCGTGTGGAATTTCCTACGCCACTAAGATCCGAGGAGGAGCTTACAGGGCGAAACCCTTGCCTAGAATGAGTTTCGGCCAACTTAAGGTTCCCGCGCGGCGCGAGGATCGGAGAGAAGATGGGACCAATCGCAAGCAATCCGATCCTGCTTCAGTCCGATGCACCGAAGCGGTTGATCACTCATGGCCGCGCCCGGGTCGAACCGTCCTGAGTCACGAATGGATCGCCGGAAGGCGGTCCCGGTCGCGTCGACCGAAGTTGCCGAGGCGAGTGTGCGCGGTCGGGCCTGCTGCGAGCGCGGGGTTGCCGGGCGCGCGATACGCCGTTTGCGGCTGCGGTGCGATCGGGGGCGAGCATCCGCACTGGTGAGCGGCCGAAGTTTGCGTCGGCTTGTCGGGCCGACGCGTGTCAGCGGCCGTCCAGCAAGGCTCGCTTCCGGGTCGATCCGGTCCAGCAACGCATGCTGGCCGTAGCCACGACGCATTGGTCAGGGATCAGCTCCCCGTAACGGCACGACCGTGCATTGCTCTTGCATACCTAATACTGCTATGCATAATGATGCTATGCATAGCCGAGTGGTGGCTGCGCATCGCTTGCTGAAGGTCGACCATGCAGATCAACAAGGAGCTGACCGCCGCCTCGACGATTCCCCTGGTGCTCGCCATCCTGGCGGACGCGGACAGCTACGGTTACGCGATCATTCAACGCGTTCGCGAGCTCTCGGGCGGACGCCTGGAGTGGACCGACGGGATGCTCTATCCCGTGCTGCACCGGCTCGAGCGGTTGGGCCACATCAAGGCGCGGTGGGAAGCGGCCGAAAGTGGTCGCCGTCGCAAGTATTACCGGATCACGGCGCAGGGACGCAAACAGCTCGCCGAAGAGCGCAGGCAATGGCAGGTTGTCGACACGGCCTTGCGCGACGTCTGGCAGTTGCTATCCGTCAGCGCGCGGCCGTCGGCCCGACCCTGTTTCGGGGGAGCCTAGGCGATGTCGACGACCGATCCCTCGTGGTCCCTGGAAGCGCAAATCGACCAGTGGCGAAACTACCTCCGCCGTCGCCAGGCGATCGACGCGGTCGATGTGGCCGAGCTGGAAGACAATCTCCGCGAGCAGATCGGCGCTCTCCGCGGCGCAGGGCTTGCCGCGGATGAAGCGTTCCTGGTGGCCGTAAAGCGGATGGGCGCGCTCGATGAGCTGTCTTGCGAGTTTGCCCGAGAGCACGCGGAACGACTCTGGAAACAGCTCGTCGTTTCGTCGAGCGCCGACCCGACCTGGAGCACGGTTCAGACCGAGGGCCTCGTCGCGGTCGCGCTGGGGGTCGTGGCGGCGGGCCTCACGAAGCTGCCCGAGCTGTTTGGACTGAGTCTCGCGGATCACGAGGAGTTTTATCTCAGGAACCTGAGTTTTTTCACGCTGCCGCTGTTGACCGTCTATTTCGTCTGGCGGCGGCGGCTCACGGCCGGCAGGGCCCTGCAACTGGCCGCGGTGTTCGTCGTGGCGGGCCTTTTTGCCAACGTCTATCCCTTTGTGAAAGGAGGCCACACCCAGGCGCTCCTGGCCCTGCATCTGCCGATTGCCCTGTGGCTGGTGGTGGGCATGGCCTATGCAGGCGTCCGTTGGCGCGACGTCGCCGGCCGCATGGATTTCATTCGCTTCTCGGGCGAGTTGTACATCTATTACGTCCTGATCGCCCTGGGTGGCGGCGTGTTCATGGCCTTCCTGGCGATGCTCTTCAAGGCGATCGGGATCGATCCCGACCCGATTGCCGAATGGATCATGCCGTGCGGAGCGGCCGGCGCCGTATTCGTCGCTTCCTGGCTGGTCGAGGCCAAGCAAAGCGTGATCGAAAACATGGCCCCGGTGCTGACGCGCCTTTTCACTCCCTTATTCGCGATCCTGCTGATCTCGTTTCTCGCGATCGTGCTGTGGACCGGCCGTGCGATCGACATCTCGCGCGACGTGCTCATCGCCTTCGATCTGCTGCTGGCGGTGGTGCTCGGCCTGTTGCTCTATGCGGTCTCCGCGCGTGACCCGCGGTCGCCGCCGGGGGCCTTTGACTTCGTCCAGGTGGTGCTGGTGCTCAGCGCGCTCATGGCCGACGCGGTCGCCCTGTGGGCCATCGCTGCCCGCATCAGCGAGTTCGGCTTCAGCCCCAACCGCGTCGCGGCCCTCGGCGAGAACCTGATTCTGCTGGTCAATCTGGCCTGGGCCGTCGCACTCTACATCCGCTTCCTCCGCGGGCAGACTTCCTTCGAGAGCCTCGAACAGTGGCTCACCAGCTATCTGCCCGTGTACTTCGTGTGGGCGGCGATTGTCGTGATTGTGTTTCCCCCGCTGTTCGGGTTCCGCTGAGCCCGCGCAGGCATCGCCAGGGCTGCGATGCCTGCTGCCACCCGTCTCGACTACGGCGGCCGACGCTTCGGGTCGCCAGACGCCGCCAGCTCTCAAGAGCGTGCCGCGTCACTCGACCGCATGCGCCGCATTGTGGGCGAGCTTCTTCAAGTCCTGTTCGTCGGAGGCTGCGAGGCCGCTCTTGCCGAGTTCAACCACGACTCGCGTGAGAGTGCCCGTGAACTCGAACGGCATCTTGTCGCGATAGTCCTCGACGACGGGCGTGCCGGTGTCCCTGCCCACGTCCATGGTTTCGTCCAAGGAAAACCGCACGGGAATCGTGCGTTCGATCTTGCCCTGAGCGACTTCCTTGCCATCGACCGTAATGGTGCCCGTCCCTCCCTTTCCATACCCTCCGCCGTCGTACTGGAAGTCGACTTTGATGGTGTGCTTTCCCGCCGCGAGCTTGTCCTTACCCGTGACGCGGTACTTGTATTGCTTCTGGTTCGAGAGCGCATAATCGAATTCCGGTTTGCCATCCAGCAGCAGCAACGCCCAGCCGCCGAATCGCCCTCCTTGCGTAATCACGACGCCATCTGCCCCGTGCTCCGGAATCTCGACTTCCGCGGTGATGGAAAACGACCGATTCTTGGTGTCCGGGGCCGACCCTTCGGGCACGCGAAATGTCCCCGGGTAATAGGTAAACGTGTCGCGTCCGCGTGTGAGGCTCGGGCGGATGGACACGTCGGCACGTTCGGCGAAGGTCGCATCGAGCGGATACACGTGATACTTCTTGGCCTCCTGGTCGAAGATGGCTTGCAGTTCTTTCAGCTTGTCCGGGTTCTTCGCCGCCAGGTCATTCGACTGCGAATAGTCTTCCGCGACGTGGTACAGCTCCCACTTGAAATCATCCGGTTCGGCCCCGGCAGCGCCCGGTTCGGCCTTGGCCCACGGCAGTCGCATTGGACTCGTGCTCGCGATCCAGCCGTCGTGATAGATGCCCCGGTTGCAAAGCATTTCAAAATACTGGGTGTTGTGACGCGTTGGCGCTTGGGCATCGTCGAACGTGTAGACCAGGCTCGTGCCTTCGATTGGCGTTTGCTTGACGCCATTCAACATCGTCGGTTCCGTGACTCCGGCTGCTTCGAGAATCGTCGGCACAATGTCGATGATGTGGCAGAACTGGCTGCGTACTCCGCCTTGCTCCTTGATGCGCTGGGGCCAGGAAACGACCAGTCCGTTACGCGTACCGCCGAAATGCGACGCGACTTGCTTGGTCCACTGGAAGGGTGAATCCATCGCGTGAGCCCAGCCAACCGGGTAGTGGTTGTAGTTCAACGGGCCGCCGAGCGAATCCATGATGGAAGTGAGGTAGGAGATCGTCTCTTCGACGCCATTCGCGGCTACTCCCACTTCATTGGCCAGTCCCTGTAGTGTGCCTTCGCCGCTCGCACCATTGTCGCCCATGATGTAGATGATCAGCGTGTTATCGAGTTCGCCGGTGTCTTCCACGGCCTTGATGACACGGCCGATGTTGCTGTCGCAGTATGCTAGGCACCCGGCGTAGACCTCCATCATGCGGGCGAAGAGCTTCTGCTGGTCGGCGGTGAGCGAGTCCCAAGCCGGAATTTCTGGGGGTCGGGGCGTCAACTTCGTGCCCGCGGGGACGACACCTAGCTTGATTTGGCGTGCCAGCGTCTCCGCTCGTAGCTTGTCCCACCCTTGGTCGAATTGCCCCTTGAACTGTGCGATCCATTCCGCTGGTGCATGATGCGGAGCGTGGCACAGTCCTGGAGAGTAGTAGGCAAAGAACGGCTTGTTCGGTGCCAATGCCTGTTGCTGCCGGATCCACGCGATCGCATGGTCGGCCAGGTCGGCATCGAGGTGATACTTCGGGTCGTGCGGAGCTTCGACAGGCTTGGTGCCATCAAACAGAGCCGGATGCCACTGGTCCGTGTCGCCGCCGATAAAGCCGTAGAAGTATTCGAACCCTAGTCCCGTGGGCCACAGGTCGAACGGCCCGGCCTGGCTCGACTGCCAATCGGGGACGTTGTGGTTCTTGCCATACCATGAGGTGTTCCAGCCGTTTTGTTTCAGAATCTCCGCTACCGGGCCGCAACTCTTCGGCATCACCGAGTTGTAACCGGGGAAGCCGGTCCCGAACTCCGTGATGACGCCCGTGGCACACGTGTGGTGATTGCGCCCGGTGATGAGGGCTGCCCGCGACGGTGAACAAAGTGCCGTCGTGTGAAACATGTTGTATCGGAGCCCGGACTTCGCCAACTTGTCATAGTTGGGCGTCGGGATTGGCCCGCCAAACGTGGATGACGCGCCGAAGCCAACGTCGTCTGTGAGGATCAGCAAGACATTCGGAGCGCCCTTGGGGGCCTCGATGCCCTTGGGGAAGTCCGGAGTCGACTCCTTGGCCGTGCGGCCGATCTTGCCCTTGAACGGAGGCTCGGGCTTGGGCAGGACGTCGGATGTGTTCGTCGCCGGCGGGTTTTGTGCTTGAGCAGTCGCCGTCGACCAGCCGGGAGCGGTCAACCAGCCGATGAAGGCGGCAAACGCGATGACGATTGCAGCAACCAAAGTAGCTCTAGTTTGCATGGCTGCATCTCCTGATCGAGCGATGAGAGAAGTAGTTGCGGTCGAGTTTGAATAACCAGCGACCAGCGACGCAGAGATCGATGCGACGAAGTCGCCATCCGGCAGCGTCCAGGCCTTATCGAGATCCGTCTCGGTCGGAGCGGACCGGCGGACGTAGGTGAGCCCCGCCGCCGACGGTTTTGAGAGGAGCGCTCATCAAGAGCGGCCGAGTAGCGCAGACGAGAAGCTGGAAGCTGCACATCGGTCGAGTCTCCCAAGCATGAATACGACTGGCGAGCGAGACTGTACGCCAGGACAAGTGCTGGTCATGGTACCGCTGCCGTGGGAGACTTAGAATGATTCGGCGGCGCTCATTTGGGCTCATCCCCTACCTGGGCCGACCAACCATGCGGATCGACTTATTTGACGCCCAGATTTTGGCGCCGCTGGTCCGGTTCCTTGAATCCAATGGCGTCCGCAGCGAGGCCTTTCTCGACCGGGCTCGGATTCCTGGCGAGCTGATTCAGGGCGGGGGATGGATCACCAAGAAGCAGGCCTACGACTTCACGTTCGACGTTGTTCAGCGTTCTCGCCGCGCGGACGCCGTGTACGCGGCGTACTCTCAATTCGAGCTGCGGCATCTTGGCCCGATCGAAGCCGCGATGTGGAGATGCAAGACGGTCAAAGAGGCGCTGGAAACTTGTGCTTTGCTCGGAAACGCCGCTTACGAGGGGAACGAGTACTTCCTCAGGTCCGACGGCGACACGACCTGGTTTTGCTACCGGGAGCCCCAGAGCGCGTCGCTGGGGCAAATGTTCATTCCCGACATGACGCTGACGGTCTATCATCGTCTGGTCTGCGCCTTGGTCGACGATGACTGGCGGCCGTCCCAGCTTCTGCTCTGCGGCGAGCTGAGCGAGCGCCACCGCGGCATCGAGACCTTTCGCGACTGCCAAGTACGCGTCCATCCTCACGACACCGCGTTGGGTTTTCCCACAGGATTCCTGAGCCGGCGTCTACCAGCGTTCAAAGTTTCTGAACACGGCGCCTGGATTTCAGCTCCGGCCGATTGCGCACCCGTCTTCGACTCGTTGTATCGCCTCGTCGCTTCGCGCTTCACGTATCGCCTGTTGCCGACCTTGAATCACGTCGCGCGGATCGTGGGTGTGAGCCCGGCCACGCTGAAGCGTGCATTGTGGGCCGAGGGCACGACCTACCAAGGACTGCTCGACCGCCTGCGCTTTGACACGGCCTGCGAAATGCTGGCCATTCCACAGATGAAGCTCGACGAGATCGCGCACGAGCTCGGGTACTTCGGCACGAACAACTTCGTGCGGAGCTTTCGCCGGATGACGGGCCTGACGCCCGGCAACTATCGCCGCAAGATCCTGAGCGGCTGAGGGCGAGGTGTCACAACCGAGGGCGGTGTCGCAAGCGCAGCGAAGGGTAACTGGGCGGCGCGCGAGAATCGCGGAATTCCAAACCCGGCGGGTCCGCCGCTCGGGTTGACCAGCTAGTTCGGCGCGTTGCTCAACTTTGAATCTCTCCCATCAGGGTCAATACGACGATGACCGTTGCTGCCACCCACATGGCTGAGACCAAACAGAATGCCGTCAACATCGATCCGCTCCGGCTGCGGAACAGCTCCGGCAGAACCGCGACGTACGCCGACAAGATGCTGGCGCAGCCAACCATCTCTGCGGTACTGCCGTATCGCGGCAGACTGTAAAGCACGAAGAGGGCGCAGATCATCAAGATAAATGGGGGAGTGAAGACCTTCTTCGCTGCGATGGTTCCGCTCATAACACCCTCCTCGCGTGGATTGTTAATGCGAGTGTTGATGGGTCCGGACTCGTCTCTACACGACTTTTTTCTCAGGGCTCCTTGACGCATTTTATCGCCCAGCACGCACTTACAAGAATGGGATAACCTTGTGGCGAGACTGCCGACATCCGCATCCGTCTGATGACGCGAGGCGGGGAGTGATGCCCGCGTGCTGGTCGATGAAACGTTATCCGCGCACGGCGGCTTCGATCGTGGCGATGTCGATTTTTTGCATCTTCATCATCGCGTCGAAGGCGCGTTTGGTGGCGGCGCTGTCGGGAAGGGTGAAGGCGTTGGTCAGGGCGGTTGGCGTGATCTGCCAGTTCACGCCCCAGCGGTCCTTGCACCAGCCGCACTGGCCCTCCTCGCCGCCGCTACTGACGATCGCGTTCCAGTAGCGGTCGGTCTCGGCCTGATCGTCGGTCGCGACCTGAAACGAGAAGGCCCAGTTGTGTTCGACGCCGGGCCCGCCGTTGAGCCCGATGCAGGGAATACCCATCACGGTGAACTCGACGGTTAACACGTCGCCGGCCTGCGAGGAAGGATGTTCGCTCGGTGCGTAGATCACCGCTCCGACGGACGAATCGGGAAACGTCTCGGCATAAAACCGTGCCGCCGCCTCGGCGTCGCGGACATACCACAGGCAGATCTTGTTCTTGGCCGGATGAAGCATCGGAAAGGTCTCGGCGTGATGGGGTGGAAGCCTGAGGACGGCCTTGGCCAGCCTGACCGAGCGATCGGGCCGGCGGGGCTGCTCGAAGGGCGCGGGCCATTTTACTGCCTGGCCCGAGGACGACCTGGCCGTGAGCGGACCGGGGCTATTGCCCGACTGCGGCAGGCGAATGCCCCCGATCCGCACCGCTTTGTCGCGGGGGTTGAATCAATAATGATTATTGATAGACTGCCTCAGCGAACCGGGCGGCCGACGATTGCCGCGCGGTCAGTCCAGCCATCCAACACGGTCGGGAACGACGGGAGCGATCAAACATGGCGCAGCTCAAGGGTTCGAAGACGCACGATAACCTGAAACATGCCTTTGCCGGCGAATCGCAGGCGAACCGGCGCTATCTGTATTTCGCCAAGGTGGCCGACGTCGAAGGCTACCCGGAGATCGCCGCCCTGTTCCGTTCGACGGGCGAAGGCGAAACGGGCCATGCCCATGGCCACCTCGACTATCTGCGCAAGATCGGCGACCCGGCGACGAACCTGCCGATCGGCGACGTGGGCGAGATGCTCAAGGCGGCGGTGGCCGGCGAGACGCACGAGTACACGGACATGTATCCCGGCTTCGCCAAGACGGCCCGGGAAGAAGGCTTCGAGGAAATCGCCGACTGGTTCGAGACGCTGGCGAAGGCCGAAAAGAGCCACGCGGGCAAGTTCCAGGCGGCGCTCACCGAGTTGGGCTAAGCGTTCGCCGCGGCGTGCTGCCGCGTGGGGAAGTCTCGCGCCGCTGAGTCTTTTCCCCGGCGGAAAAGAATAGAGAGCGTGCGCGCGGGGTCAATCGCCCCAGCTGTCCGGTGCAATGCGATGTCCGCTGTGAATCCCAACAGCTCGCAACCGTTCTCGCCGACGCCCGGGTTGAGCTACAACCCGAACGATCCGCAGTACTTCGACGAGGCGGCGCTGGCCGGCGAGCTGCGCCGCGCGTTCGACCTGTGTCATTCGTGCCGGCTGTGCTTCAAATATTGCCAGTCGTTTCCCACGCTGTTCTCGGCTGTCGACGCCAACGACGGCGACGCGCTGACGCTCGAGGCCGAGGTCGCGCGCCAGGTCGTCGACGAGTGTTTCGGCTGCAAGCTGTGCTATGTGAACTGCCCCTATACGCCCGGCGAGGGACACGAGTTCCAGCTTGATTTCCCCGCGCTGATGTTGCGGGCCAAGGCGCAGCGCGTGGCGCGCGAGGGTGTGCCGCTGCGCGAGCGGATGCTGGCCGATCCCGACCGGTTGGGCCGGCAGGGCACCTTGTTGCCGGTGCTGAGCAACGCGGCCAACAAGAACCGCCTGTTCCGCGTGGCGATGGAGAAGACGCTGGGCGTGCATCGCGACAAGCTGTTGCCCGACTTTGTCAGCCCGACGTTCGAACAGTGGTTCGAGCGCCGCACCGACGGCCGGCGCGAAAGCGCGACGGGCACGCAGAAAGTGGTCCTGTTCTTCACCTGTTTTGTGAACTGGAACAACCCGCAGATCGGGCAGGACGCGGTCGAGGTGCTCGAGCGAAACGATTGCCGCGTGGCGGTGCCGGCCTTGGCCTGTTGCGGCATGCCGGCGCTCGACGGCGGCGATATCCCGTCGGCACAGCGCCAGGCGCGGCGCAACGTCGAGATTCTCGCGCCGTTCGTCGAGCGGGGATATGCCGTCGTGGCGATCAACCCGACGTGCAGCCTGATGCTCAAGAGCGAGTATCCCACGCTGCTGGACGAACGCTACGACGCCAACCTAGCCCCGCGTGCCCGAGCCGTGGCGGCGGCGACGATGGACGTGTGCGAATTCTTGTTCGCGCGGCGCAAGGCGGGGCAGTTCGACGAGCGATTTGCCAGCCGTCCGGCGGGTTCGATTGCCTATCACATTCCTTGCCATTTGAAGCGTCAGGCGATCGGCTACCCGGCGATGCAATTGATGCGGCGCATTCCGGGCGTGAAGGTCAAGCCGGTCGATCAATGCAGCGGCCACGACGGCACGTGGGCCATGAAAACCGAATATTTCACCTTGGCCATGCAGAATGGCCGCAAGGCGTTCGACGAGATGCGCGAGGTCGAGGCCGAGGTCTGGGCGAGCGACTGCCCGTTGGCCGCCGTGCAGTTCGAGCAGGCCACGGGGCGCAAGCCGTGGCACCCGGTGCAGGTCTTGGCGCGGGCCTATCGGGCCGACGGATTTGCCGGGCGGATCGCAGACCGTCCGACCGAGGAAAAATTGTCGCCGCCGGCGGGTGGAAATGATGCGTCCGGGTCGACGCTCGGATAGGCTTGGGCAAACTACGAGATTTGACGATGGCTGAATTACTCACGTTCGACGACATCCTCTCGCGCGACGAGTACGAAGCGATTCGCCCCGATTACCGTCGCAAGATCATGGTCGAGAAGCGTCCACGGCGGGTGCTGATCGGCAGCAACTGCTCGGCGCATATCGAGAACCGCGAGATCATGCGCTATCAGGTGCACGAAATGCTCCGGGCCGAGGGGACGTTCGGCAACCTCGAAGCGATCGAGGACGAGCTGCACGCGTACAACCCCCTGATCACGCGGGCCGACAGCCTGAGCGTGACGTTCATGTTCGAGTACCCGACGGAGGACGAGCGGCAGATCGAGCTGCCGAAACTCGTGGGGATTGATCG
This sequence comes from Pirellulales bacterium, assembly GCA_019694435.1. NCBI lineage: Bacteria > Pseudomonadati > Planctomycetota > Planctomycetia > Pirellulales > Pirellulales bacterium. The sequence continues at coordinate 248,682 of JAIBBZ010000001.1, read as the reverse complement.
GCACATCTGGCTGGTCGTCGGCGAGCTGCCGCGCATCGCGGGCGAGTTCGACGCGGGCCAGATCGACGAGCACAAGGTGAGCAGCGTGCAGTTCGTACATTTTCCGCTCACGGATGCAGCCCAGCGCTTGATCGCGACGTCGGGCACGGTGTTGCGGCTGGTGATCGATCATCCGCACTACGTGGCCCAGGCCGTGTTGGGCGAGGAGACCCGCGCGGCGATTGCCCGCGACCTGGCGGCGTAGAAGTCGGTTGAATTCATCAAAAGGGCTCGGTACCGACGGGTAGCGAAACGCGGTGCGGGCGTTTATTTTTTGAACACCTTGAACTTCGCCACGAATCCACGATGAGGGAGATCGCAATGCGTAACTGGCAATATCGGGGAATGCTGAGCCTGGTGCTCGGCGGTGCGTTGGCCTTGGTCGGCTGCAAGCCGCAGAATCCGCCGCCGACCGATACGGCCCCCACGGCGGAATCGACCCCGGCCGCGGAGACAACACCGGCACCCGCGGCGACGCCGGCTGCCGAGGTGGCCCCCAGTACGACCGAAGCGGCTCCGGTCGAGACGACCACGGAGGCGGCCCCGGCGCCACCGAGCGCGAGCACGGAATCGACGTCCGGCACGACCGACGGCGACAGCTCGGCTGAAACGCTCGTCGCCGCGGCACCGGTACCGGAGACGTTCGAACTGCCGAGCGACGCGCTGCTGGCAGGGATTCCTGGCGAGGGCGCGTTGACGATCGAGCAGATCCAGGCCTGGCTCGACGACCCGCAGCATCACGTGCGGCCCAACTTTGTGTTGCCTTTGGGTCTGTCGGTCGGCGCGGCGCAATTGCAGATGCCGCACACCTCGCGTGCGATCATCGAGCTGGGACGCCAGTTGTATTTCGATACCCGGCTGTCGAGCGATAACACAATCAGTTGTGCCAGTTGCCACGACCCGGCCGAGGGTTTTGCCAAGCACACGCAGTTCGGCATCGGCGTCAACGGTCAGCAAGGCGGCCGCAACTCGCCGGTGAGCTACAACCGCATCTTGAGCACGCTGCAATTCTGGGACGGCCGCGCCGATTCGCTCGAAGCGCAGGCTGTCGGCCCGATCGCCAACCCGATCGAGATGGCCAACACCCACGAGCAGTGCGTCAAGACGCTGGCGGGCATCGAGGGTTACAAGCTGCAGTTCGAGACGATCTTCGGCGAAGTCAGCATCGAAGCGGTCGGCAAGGCCATCGCCGCCTTCGAGCGGATGATCGTGTCGGGTCCGTCGCCGTACGACTACGGCGAAGAGCTGCGCAAGTTCGCCGATGCCGACCTCGACGACCTGAAGGAGAACGACCCGGACTTGTATGCCGAGTATGAAAAGGCCAAGGCCGCGGCCGAAGCCCACCCGATGTCGGACAGCGCGAAGCGCGGCCGCGACATCTATTTCAGCGAGAAGGGCAATTGCAGCGCCTGCCACGTCGGCCCGAACCTGACCGACGAGAAGTATTACAATCTGGGCGTGGGTATGGACGCCGAGAAGCCCGACTTGGGACGCTACGAAGTGACCAAGGACGAGGCCGACAAGGGCGCGTTCAAGACGCCGACGGTGCGCAACGTGGCCCTGTCGGCGCCCTACATGCACGACGGCAGCCACGCGACGCTGGAAGAAGTCGTCGATTGGTACGTCAAGGGCGGGTTGGCAAATCCGCACCTCAGTTCACGGATCAAGAAGCTCGATCTGACCGATCAGGACAAAAAGGACCTGGTCGAGTTCATGAAGGCCTGTACGGGCGAATTCCCCAAGATTGCCACGGGACGACTGCCGAAGTAAGGCGGCGGCGCGATCTCGCCAGGTCGTGTACTCTCATGCAGCCTCCGGCTCGACGGGCCGGGGGCTGCTTGCGTTGAGCGGGTCGGGGGAGACCGGCCGGCTGGCGCTCGGGCCAGAGCCTGGCCCCTGTCCGCAGGGCGGCCCGTGGCATAGCATGGGGTGACTCAGGATGTGCGAAAGAGCACCCATTTTTTGGGGGCCGGTCTCACCGAGACCGAGTAGGCGCGCAAGGGCCCGGGGCGTTTGACCCCGTGCCGCAGCGAGTGTTGCCGTGGACGAAGCCGAAATCTATCAAGAGCACGTGCTCGATCATTACGAAGACCCCTATCACCGGGGCAAGTGTCCCGGCGTGACGCACGCGCACGAGGACGATAACCCGCTGTGCGGCGATGTCGTGCGGATCGAGCTGCGCGTCTCGCCCGAGGGCCGGATCGCCGAGGCCTGGTTCGACGGGGACGGCTGCTGCATCAGCCAGGCTTCGGCCTCGATGCTGGTCGAAAAGCTCGAAGGCAAGTCGCTCGACGAGGTGCGCAAGTTTTCGGCGCAGGACATGCTCGAGCTGTTCGGCGCGCGGCTCACCCCGAATCGACAGAAGTGCTGCCTACTGTCGTGGCGGGTGATGCAGGCGGCGGTATTCGGGTCGCTGGACGACGTACGGCCAGACGATTCCCGCGGCAGCGACGGCCCCGGCTGACGACGACGGTGCCCCGAGTGAAGACCATGCACGCAGTGGACGCGATTTCGACGCTCGACCCGGAACAGCTGCGGGGCGATTTTCCGATCCTGGCCACGCGCCTGCACGACGGCGTGCCGTTGTGCTACCTCGACAACGCCGCGACCACGCAGCGACCGCGGCAGGTGATCCAGTCGCTGGTCGACGTCTACGAGTCGAAATATGCCAACGTTCATCGCGGTATCCACTGGCTGAGCGATCAGAGCACCGATCTGTATGAAGAGGCGCGGGAAAAGGTTCGCGCCTTTCTCAACGCGCCGCACCGCGAAGAAGTCATCTTCACGCACGGCACGACCGAGGGAATCAACCTCGTCGCGCGGAGCTACGGCGAGCTGGCGATTCGCGCCGGCGACGAAGTGTTGCTGACAGAGATGGAGCACCACGCCAACCTGGTGCCCTGGCAGCAGTTGGCCGCGCGCTCGGGCGCCGTGCTGCGGTATATTCCGATCACCGACGACGGCCGGCTGCGGCTCGACCTGCTCGACACGCTGCTCAGCGAGCGGACGAAAGTAGTCGCCGTGACGGCCGTGTCGAACGTGTTGGGCACGATCAACCCGATCCGGGAAATCGTCGATCGCGCGCACGCCGCGGGGGCGGTGGTGCTGGTCGATGCGGCGCAGGGTGTGCCGCACGACGTGACCGACGTGCAGGCCTGGGACGCCGACTTCGTGGCGTTCAGCGGTCACAAGATGCTGGCGCCCACGGGCGTGGGCATCCTCTGGGGACGGCGCACGCTGCTCGAGCGGATGCCGCCATTCCTGGGCGGCGGCAGCATGATCCGTCGCGTTCGGCTCGACGGCTTCGAGCCGGCCGATCTGCCGGCGAAGTTCGAGGCCGGCACTCCGCCGATCGTCCCGGCCATCGGGATGAGCGCGGCGATCGATTACCTACAGCGCGTGGGGCTGGGCGCGATTCACGAACACGAGCGGCGGCTGGTCGAGCACGCGCATGCGCGGCTGGCCGAGGTGGGCGGCGTACGAATTCTGGGGCCAGCGCCGCAGTTCAAGGCCGGCATCGTCAGCTTTGTCGTCGATGGCGTGCACGCCCACGACGTGGCCCAACTACTCGATCGGCGGGGCGTCGCCATTCGCGCCGGGCATCATTGCACGATGCCCCTGCACAAGCGGCTGGGCGTCAGTGCCAGCAGCCGGGCCAGCTTCTATCTCTACAACACGCTGGCTGAGGTCGACACGTTTGTCGACGCGCTGATCGACGCGAAACGCGTGTTTCGCGTGCGGTGAAGAACGCGTCAGCATCGTGCATTCGTTGGTCGGGGATTCAGCCGCCGCGGGCTGCCGTTTCGTCGGCGATGCAGGCCTCGAGGATGTCGCAGGCCTGGGCCAACTCGGCCTCGCTGATCACCAACGGCGGGCAGAGCGTGAGTATGTTGCCCATGGTGAGCTTGAAGCTCAGGCCGCGCGACAAGGCACGGTACATAATCGAATCGGCTTCGTCGCTGGCGCGCTCGCGCGTCGTGCGATCGCGGACCAGTTCGATGCCCAGCAGCAAGCCGAGCCCGCGGACGTCGCCGATCAGCGGATGACGCGCCTGCATGGCCCGCAGCCGCGCCAGCGCCCATTCGCCGAGCCGCGCGGTGCGCGCCACCAGGTCGTGCTGCTGGAGATAGCGGATCGTGGCCAGCGCCGCGGCGCAGCACACGGGATTTTTTTCGTGGGTGTAATGGCCCAGCGCGCGGTCGCCGGCGACGTCGAGCCCCTCGCGCGCCACGATCGCGGCCAAGGGGAGCACGCCGCCGCCGAGGCCCTTGCCGATTACCAGCACGTCGGGGACGACGCCGAAGTGCTCGCAGGTGAACATCCGGCCGGTGCGGCCCAGCGCGTGCGGAATCTCGTCGAAGATCAACAGCGCGCCGTGCCGATCGCAGGCCGCGCGGATCCGCTGCCAATACTCGGGCCGGGGGATGTACGGCGTGCTGCGGACCGGCTCGGCCACCACGGCCGCGACGTCGCCTTCCTTTTCGAGCATGTACTCGACCAGCGCCGCGCACTTCAAATCGCAGCCGCCGCGCTGATGGCAGTCCCAAAGACAGCGATAGCTGTCCGGCGGCGGGACATGTTCGGTGCCCGGCAGCAGCGGCCCGATGTCGCCGCGAAACACCTCTTCGCCCCCGACGCTGATGGCGTCGAGCGATGCGCCGTGGAACGAGTCCCACATCGAAATCGTCTTGTAGCGCCCGGTCGCCACGCGGGCCAGCTTGAGCGCCATGCCGATGGCGCTCGTGCCGCCGGGGCAGAACAGGACCTTATTCAAATCGCCGGGGGCCAGCTCGGCCAGCGTCCGGGCCAGCTCGACGGCGACGTCGTTCGTGTAGCGGCGCGTGCAAAACGGCAGCTCGTCGAGCTGCGCCTTGATGGCGGCGATCACCTCGGGATTGCCGAACCCGACCTGGTGGACGTAGTTGCCGTGGAAATCCATATAACGGCGGCCCTCGACGTCCTCGATCCAGATGCCCTCGGCCTTGCGGATCGCGTTGAGGCACGGCGTCGAGAGCGACTGGTGCAAGAACCAGCGTGCATCTTCCGCCAACAGCTCCTGCGTCTCGGGGCCGAGGTGCTCCTGCTGCCAGGCACGACGGCGCGGCGAGACGTTCGTATCGCCTTCGCTCTTGGCGTGCGAGAGATCGCGGCGCGGTTGGGGCATGGGGCGGTGGCGGTGGCCTGGGGGGTGGCAAAGGGCGTGAGGCAGAATTCTAGTCGCCCCACGCGCAGACTGGCAAAACGCATCGGCGTCGACCGGCCGCACAGACGCCTCGCCGACGAGAAAAATGCCCGGCTTTGAACGGCACCGGGCGGCTTGGTACAAACGCGGGCACACCCAAGGAGCACTCCATGGCCCGACGCTTGAGTTCGATTGCGCCCGACTGGTGGGACTATACGACCCTGGACGACGAGATCCTGGCCGACGCCGCGCGGCTCGAGGCCGAGGATTTTCCCGGCTTGTCGCGCGATGGATTTCGCGTCGTGCTGTACGACTCGCTGGAGGATTTCTACCTGGCCGAGGCGCTCGAGTATGTCAACGCATGGCGCCGGGCGACCGAGTCGGACCCGGTCGGAATCTGCGGGCCGATCGGGCCGACCGAACAGTTGCCGCTCGTGGCGCGGCTGGTGAACGACCTGGAGATCAACCTGCGGCATGCGCATTTCTGGGGCATGGACGAGTGGTTTCTCGATGGCCGCGACGCGCCCGAGTCGCACCCGTTGTCGTTTGCCCGGGCCGATCGCGAGCTGTGCTTCGACCGGATCCGGCCCGAGCTGCGGATGCCCGAGGCGAACATTCACTTTCCCAAGGCCGACGTGCGGCCGTACGTCGAGAGTTGGAAGCAGGCGCGCTGTGCGGTGATGCAGGGCGGCCAAGGCGAGGTGAAGCACTGGGCGTTCAACGACCCCCTGCCACGCAGCGGGGCCTGGAAAGACGCGCCCCCGCCGGCGGCCGAGTATCGCCAGCTCGGGACGCGGGTTGTCGATTTGCATCCGCTGACCCTGGTGCAGAATGCCCGCACCAGCGGCGGCGGCAACGTGGCGCTGGTGCCGCGGCAGGCGATCACCGTGGGCCCGGCCGAGACGTGGCGGGCCGAAAAGGTGAGCATCTGGCACGCCGGCACGCACGACAACCCGTTCGGCCAGCGGCTCACGGCGTGGATGATCTCGCGCAAGATCGTCGACACGGCAGTACCGATGTCGTTGTTGGGCGAGCATCCCAACGTGCAGTTCAACTACTACCGGCCGGGCATCGGCAGTTGCGCTGCAGAGATGCATTGAGCGAGGCCGGCGCCTCGGCTCGACTTGCATGTTCCCCGGCGAAGCTGCGCCTCGCCAAGGGCGACAACCACTGCGACCGGTTTAGCGCGTGGCGGCGAACAGCTTGTCCGTCAGGTTCGTGACCGCGGGGCGCGTTTTGTGCAGCGGCTCGGCCGAAACCGGGAGCGCCGCCGAGAGCCGGATGCGCACGCCGTTCAGGATCGACTCGCCGACGACGCTTTCGACGTCCTGGTCGTCGGCCCAATCGTTGAACGAGACGCCCGGGTGCTGGCCGGCGACCCGTTGCCACTCGGCCGCCGGGGCATGGCCCCAGCCGTGCGGCAGGCAGATGACGCCGGGCCGCATGTCGTCGGAAAGCTTGACGCGGACCTCGCCGCGGTGGACGTGGTTTTCCAACACGGCCAGATCGCCGTCGCGCAGATTACGCTCGCGGGCATCGTCGGGATGCACCAACAGCACGCACCGCTCGCGGCCGCTAACCAGCTCCGGCACGTTGTGCATCCAGGAATTGTTCGAGCGCAAATCGCGCCGGCCGATCATCAGCAGCTCGTCGCCGGCGGGCGGCTCGCGCAGTTCCTGGGCCAGGCGATCGACGGCGGCCAACAGCGGCGGCGCGTCGACGTGCATCGTCTTGTCGTGGTGCAGGATGCGATGCGCCACACCCGGCTTGAGCGGCCCCAGGTCGAGCCCGTGTTCGGCGCGGCGGAGCTTCTTGAGATTGAGACCCTGCGACCACGGCAGAAAGCGATCGCCATGAGGGCCAATGCGCAGCAGCAGATCGAGCGTCGGCTCGGGCCGCCAGCGATCGAGGCCCAGGCGATGGGCGAGACGATAGCAACGGTCGATCGCCGCGATGCCCGTGGGCCCGCCGCCCAGTCGATAGATGAGCTCGAGCACGATTTGCCAGTCGTTCAACTGGCCGTCGGGCACCGGCACGACGGCCGGCGAGGTCCGCACGACCTGCCGCACGGCGACCATGCTGAAGATCACGTCCATGTGCTCTTCGCAGAGCCCCCAGGCCGGCGGCAGAATCACGTCGGCATGGCGCGTGGTCTCGTTGATGTAGATGTCGACGCTGGCCATGAACTCGAGACGGCCGAGCGCCGCGTCGAGCCGGCGGCTGTTGGGCGTCGACAGCACGGGATTGCCCGCCACGGTGAGCAGCGCCCTGACCTGGCCTGGCCCGGGCGTTTCGATTTCCTCGGCCAGCGTCGAGGCCGGCAGCTCGCCGAGCGTCTCGGGCAGATGCCGCACGCGGCTGTGCCAACGGGCATGGCCGTCGCCGGTGAGTTTCAACAGCGGCGCGTTGTCGAAGGGCGGTCGGGGAAACATCCAACCGCCGACGGCGCCCAAGCGGCCGGCCGCGAGGTTCAACAGATCGGTGGCATACGTGGCCACGGTGCCGTAACGGTTGTTGCAGACGCCGACGCGCGAGTAGGCGACGCTGGTCGGCGCGGCGGCAAATTCCCGGGCCAGCCGGCGGATCGTCCCGGCATCGAGACCGACGTGGGGCGCGACGCGCTCGGGCGCGAAGTACCGAATGCGCTCTTCGACCGTGTGCCAGCCGGTCGCCTGTTGGGCGATGGCGGCGCGGTCGACGCGGCCTTCGACCAGCAGCACGTGGATCATCGCCAGCAGAAACGCGGCGTCGCCGCCGGGCAGGATGGCGACGTGTTCGTCGGCCTCGCGGGCCGTCTCGGTGCGGCGCGGATCGACGACCACGAGCTTGCCCCCGCGATCGCGCAGCGCCTTGAGCCGGCGGCGCACGTCGGGCGCCGTCATGAAGCTGCCGTTCGAGGCCCGGGGATTGGCCCCGATGCAGAGGAAGTAGTCGGTGCGATCGATATCGGGCACCGGCACCACGAGCGACGCGCCGTAGAGATAGTACGACGTGGCGAACCGCGGCGCGGTGTCTTGCGAGCTGGCGCCGGACACGTTGCGCGTGCCCAGGGCGCGAATCAGGCTGTTGCGCAGGGCGAGGAGACCGTGGTTGTGGGCCAGCGGATTGCCGGCATAGAGCGCCAGCGCGTCGGCGCCGTGCGCTTGGCGAATGGCGTTGAACCGGCTGCCGACCAGCTCGAAGGCCTCGCCCCAGGAGATCGGCTCGAAGCGGCCGTCGGCCGTGCGGCGCATCGGCGTGCGCAGGCGGTCCGGATCGTCGTGAATGCCGGCGATCGAGGCGCCCTTGGGGCAGAGGTAGCCCTGCGAGAACGGATCGTCCTGATCGCCGCGGACCGCGACGATGCGGTCGGCTTCGACCTCGATCGCCAGGCCGCACGCGGCCTCGCACAAGTGACACGCGCGAAAGACGGTTCGGGCCATGATCGCAGGCTCCGTAAGAGGAGGTGGCTTTGGCCAGTGTACCGCTAGCCGATGCGGCGGGCCAAATCGAGCGAGGGCGGTGAGGCGGGGGAGGACAGAACACAGCCGCTATGCAGGTTTGCGGTGGGTTCCGGGGCGACCAGCATCCCGGAGCACGAGTCCCGCGCGGCGAACAGCCAGTCACCCGGGCGGGCGAAGCAAGGGCGGGGGGAACGATAAACAGTTCTGACCCCGGTTTCCGTTCGCAACAGGGAGACGAGTAACGGGCACGAAGATAAGACGTTACCCGTTATCTGTCTCGATACTCAACTCGGTCTTTGCGAGCAAACCGGGCAACGAAATATCCACCAGCCAGATACCAACAAATCCCGACCACAAAATACAGCTCCTCGTCGATGTCGGCGCCAAGCTGCATTGCAAGCCACCGCAGCAGATCATGCAGCGGCATGAGAGGAACGTCGAACAGAAAATTCCACGCAAAGATTACAAACCCTTCATCCCCACCGACCATCGAACCAGCTACGACAAACGGAAGCGTAGCGACAATTCGCAGGATTAGCCAAAGAGCTGCACAAACCACGGGCCGACGAATCCAAAACGCCAAGGCGCAGGCGATGACGTAAAACGGAATTGCGATACCGAGGAATGTTGCCGCGTCCCTCGGACCCTCCTTCGAAATCAGGTATCTCAAGAACAAAGCAATGCCGCCAACAATCAAGGCTAATGTTCTCAGGGAATATTGCATTCTGCCCGTCACGGCCGAAGTCGAATGAGATGTCTCTGTGTTTAGTCAGAACAGAAGCCTGGTCAGAATTGATTTGTAAAAAGCGCCTGGTTCTGATCGCATCAGTTCGTGCTGACTGAGGCCGATTCTCCGCATCTCTCGAAAAACAGCGACTACCATCTGCGAACTTGCTACGAGCGAGGCGTCGCAAGGCTGGTTGTCTACAGAGCAGGCTTGGCCCGGTTGCTGAATGGTTTCTGCACGTGCGTTACACGCATGAGTGGCAGGTCGAAACAGTCAGCAGTATACTCACGCGGCTGTTGGGATCGGCACTACGAACTCGCCATTACCCCTCGCAGAACCGCGGATGTTGCCGGCGAATGATCACGTTGAACGTGGTGGTTCTCAATCGCGGCGGGATTTCCTGTGGAGCAGTTCTGGCCCAGTGTCGGAACCCGAGAAAGGTTAGGTGCCATGACCGACCTTCATGTTCTTCTTGTCGGCCGAGTTTGTCCAGAATGCGGCTCTGCTGCATTTACCATCCAGGCAGGTGAGCTGAATTACAACGTCCGCTTGTGTTCCAATTGCGGCGCGCGGTACGTGCTACCAACGCCACGTTGGCACGGTGCTGTCGCCATCTTGATTGGTCTAGTAAGTGCGGCCAGTGCCGTCACGTTAATCGTATTTGGAAGAGATCCAGTGCAGTCTTTGTGGCACGAACTGCGCTGGATGGCGCCGCTGCTGACGCTGTTGACGCTGATTTCTGTAGCTTTTTTGGGCATCGGACTGGTGATGCTTCTGACCGACGAGGCCGAGCAAGCCCGCCAGGCAAAGCAATTGGCTTCGATGACGGCTGATCGGCGCGTGATTCGACTTTCCAAGGTCGAGAGTTCTCCCGTTGCTGGGAATTGGCGCCGATACATTGCCAGTAGCAATTACGGCGCTTTTAACATCGTGCTTCCATTCTTGGGATATGTGGTATGGGGCGTGATTCTAATTCCTGCATTCGCAGGATTGAGCCTTTTGAACCAAGTTATGCGTGGCGACCTTGGTCAAGTGTGGATTGCAGCCGTATGCCTGCTGGGTGGCCTGGCCGTACTAATGGAGCGATTTAGCAGGAGATTGAGAGCTGTCCCACGCAGTGCAATTCGAATGAGCCAGCTCAAGGCGCCGGTAATTCTGCTGAGGGCTTTTGCAGACGATCAAATGCGCATCAAGAACGTCGAACCAAGCAGACCGTGGTACGGTGTGCTAACGATGCCGGAATCGCGGACCTTTGAAGAAGTCCTTGCGGCCATCTTCTCGGGGCACGGTCCGGTCATTGCCGTCCGCAGGCCAGCAGAGGTGTTGCCACCCTTAGGGGGTCTGCGGTTGTGGCTCGATGCGGAGCACTGGGAGGAAGCAGTTGATGAAATACTCGTTGAGGCGAGATTGGTCGTCCTGATCATGGGAGCCCCCCAGAAATCGCCGGGCCTGGCAAAAGAAGTTGAGAAAGTCTTTTCGATGTGCGAACCGGAAAAGCTGGTAATCGTCGTGCCGCCAGTGCCTCACTCACTAGCCGCCGAGATTTGGAAGCAAGTTGAATTGCTGTCGCATGGTAGGTTGCCAGAGTACACGGAAGGAGCGATCGCGGTGGGCTTCTCCCGTGACTGGTCCCCGACCGTGGTACATGCAAGGGGTGACCTGACGGACGCTTCGTACGAAAGTGCCTTTCAGTTTGATACCTGACAGCAACAGCCAAATCGCACAGCGAAATCAGTAACGCGCTCAAGTTGGTCGGGCAAGCCGCTGACGGCGTCGCGGCCGATCCGAGCGATTGCTGTTTCGCACGATGTTCGGCCGCTGGAAGGCCGCAAGGCTCGGTGGCCGTCAGTCGCTCGGTGGGAACCAGTGCTCGGCGAGTTGTTCGAGGTGGAAGGTGAGCGCTTCGCTGCGGGTGTAGATGGCGTGGCCGGCGAAGTGATCGGCGATCGTGCCGGCCGGATCGCCGTAGTCGACCAGCAGGTTGAGGCCGTCGTCGTGCACGCGGGTCGTTCTCGCAACGCGGCCCAAGAGGTCGAGCACGCCGACCTCGGGCTCGATCAGCTCGGCCAGCGCACGGCAGGCGGCTGCCTTGACGTAGCTAAAGGGGCCCGGCGGCAGATCGGTGCCGGCGATGCCGAGCTGCTCGATGTAGTCGCCGCCGCGACCGGCCAACAGGGCGTCGGGCGAGATCGGATAAGGGGCCTGATCGGCGCGACGATTCGGCTGCGGGCGGTGATTGCTGAAATGTAGCAGCCGCGCGTAGCCGCGCGTTTCCCAGCCGTAGCGTCGCGGCGTTCCAAAGGTGACCAGATCGAGCGGAGTGTGCGCCAGCGGCGTGGCACCGGCGGCCAGGCACTGCTCGACGCGCTGCCACGCGGCAACGTCGGCGGGCAGGTACAACTCTTCGAGATGCGGCCGCACCGCGGCGAAGAACCGCTCGCGCGTCGCGGCGTCGCTGCCCAACAGATGGGTCAGCAAGGCAAAGACGTTGCCGGCGTGGCTGTGACCCCAAAGCATGACCCGTCGGCCCGAGGGGAGCGGCGCGGCGAGCAAGGTGTCGAGCAATTGGACCGCGGCATGGGCGCGGCCCAGGTGATTGTTGGCGCTCGACCAGTGAAACATCCGCACGGGCACGTCGGCGCCGTCGTCGGTGTGGAAGGCATCGGCCAGGCGGTCGGCGAAGTTGGGCGTGTAGTTGCCGGCCTCGTCGAGCAGGTCGTCGAACCAGCGCTTGCCGAGCGGCTGCAACTGCGCGGCCAAGGGGGGCGCCGCGAGGGCCAGCGTGGCCAGCAGGCCGAAAGCATCGGTGCCGACGAAGGTGCCGTGAACGAGGTAGATCGCGCCGACGCCGCCGGCGCGCAACCGGCTGCCCGCCGCGCGGAGCCTACGACGAAACTCGTCCGACCCGACGGGTGGGGATGATCCCGGCCGGGGCGTCAGCAGGTGCCAGGTTGAAGTGGGGGGCTCGGCCGTGCAGGGCTGAGGCCGAAAGCGGTTGTCCGGGGGCATGGCGGATGGGAGCCGGGTCGAGACGCAGCAAAGGTTCGTCGGACGGCGCGAGCCCCAGATTTCCGGACCACGACTCGAACGGCCGTCCGCCGCGTTCGTCCGCCTGGAAGAACGCGATGTAGGTCATCACGTCGCTGGCGACGAACTCGTGTTCGTTGGGCGCGAATTGCGCTTGGCGATAGACCCGCCGCCAGGTGCCGGAATTGAAATACACCTGCTGCAGAGCGTAGCCGTCGGCATAGCTGGCGTCGAGCGGAACCGATTCGGCGGTGTGTGTGTGGCCGTAGACGATGTGCTTGGCGCGGCGGTTGCGGAATTCCTGCTCGGCCAGCGCATAGCGGAAGAACGTGCCCTCGCTAGGGACGCGCAGCTCGTTGAGCCAGGTGATGATCGAGCTGGCCCAGCCGACCGACACGCGGCGGCTGAATTTCAGGGCGCTCTGCAGGCCGTCAACCAGGTCGGCCGGGTTCCAGGTGTCGCGCTGCCGGACAAAGGGCAGATCGAGGAACCGATCGGCCAGCTTGTCCCAGATCTGTTTCACGTGCCGGCGCTGCGCCGGGACCGGGCAGGTGCGCTCCAACAGGCCGTCGATCCAGACGGGAATCAACAGCAAGGGGCGAATGTTGTCGAGCTCGCGCAGGCCGAGCAGCGTGGCCGTGGGCAGATCGGCGGCCATCTCGCTTTCGACGGCCGTGGCGAACCGGCTCAGCAGCTCGACAACGATCGCGTCGCCCAGGCTGCTGGCATCGCGGTCGCCTTCGAAATTGAACGGGTCGTACATGTCGCCATGCCGGGCGTAGACGCGATGGCGGCGAAACACGTCGGACAGCTCGTCGTTCTCGGCGGCATCGTGCGGGAAGGGGTGATCGGCACGATTGGCCAGGCCCAGGTGCCGCACGATCGATTGGCGCATGAGATCGTAGCTGGGTCCGGCCAGGTGCAGGAACCAGTCGTGATTGCCGACCATGTACCAGATCCGCACGGCGACGGGCAAACCCTCGGCCGCGGCCACCGGGCGGCCCTGGCGATCGGCCGGCGGCAGCGAAATGTCGCCCTGCAGGGCCAAGGAGCGCAGCACGCCGAACGCGTCGTCGTTGTGACGCAGCACGTCGTTGGTGATCCGGGTGATGAGATCGAGGAACTCGGGCCGTTGTGGATGGCTCCAGGGACGCAGCTCGTTGTGCTGAGCCCAACGTGCCGAGCGGATCAAGTCGAGCACGTCGCCCAGCAGCACGATGTCGATGCGATCGATCGGCTTATAGCTGCCGTCGGAACGCCACGACGCGTTGACCGCCAGGTCGACCAGCCGCTCGGCAAAGATATGAAAGGCGCCCGGCGAGATCGTGGCGCCGCTCGTGCCGTCGGTCAAATGCAGATCGCTGATGATCACGAGCATGGCAACGTCCCTGTTGCTGGCAAGACGATCCCCGCGCGCAGCGGGGGCTGGATATCGACCAGTATCGGCCCCGCGCCGCGGCGGGCATGAGTTTGCCGGTTGCAGCGAAGGCAACGCGGCGCGGGCAACGCAGGCAGCGTGGTTACGACTGCTTTGCTTGCAGCAGGCCGGGCTTGAGCTGAGCCTGGGCCCGTTCGACCTGGCGATAGTACTCGCGCCGCTCGAGCAGCCGGCCCGCGTCTTCGTCGACGACCGCGATCACGTCGCGGTGCAGTTGCAGGGCCGAGGCGGTGACTTGCGCCGTGACGGGGCCCTCGATGCAATCGCGGATGGCGCGGGCCTTGGCCTCGCCGGCGGCCAACAGGAGGCATTGCCGGCTTTCGAGAATGGTGCCCACGCCCATCGTGATGGCCATCCGGGGCACGGCGTCGTAGGAACCGAAGAACCTTGCGTTGTCGCGGATCGTCTCTTCGGTCAGGGTCTTGAGCCGGGTCCGGCTGCCCAGCGACGAGCCGGGCTCGTTGAAGGCGATGTGGCCGTCGCCGCCGATGCCCAGCACCTGGAGATCGATACCGCCTTCGTCCTTGATCAGCCGCTCGTATTGCTCGCAGTAGGTGGAAAAGTCGAGGGCGCGGCCGTCGGGTACGTGGGTGTTGCGGACGTCGATGTTGATGTGATCGAAGAAATTCAACTGCATGAAGTAGCGATAGCTCTGGGGATGGTTCGGCCCCAGGCCGACGTACTCGTCCAGGTTGAAGGTGACGACGCGAGAGAAGTCGAGCCCTTCCTCGCGATGCAGGCGGATCAGCTCGCGGTACAGACCGATCGGCGTGCTCCCCGTCGCCAGGCCGAGGACGCAGGTCGGCGTGCGGCGGACGAGCTCGGCGACGAATTGAGCCGCGCGCCGCGAGACGGTTTCCAGGTCGCGTTCGACAATTACCCGCATCGCTGCACTTCGCTCCGGCCATCTCAGGCGTTCGGCGACCCCCGCTGGCAGTGCTGTCAGGCGGCAGGCGGCGCATACCGACTGTAGCCCAAGCGGCTGTAAATTTCAGGGGGGCTGGCTGCCCGTTGAAATAGGTCTTCGTGGCCTATTTCAACCTCGCCAAGTGCGGAGCGAAGCTCCGCACGGCTTGCAAAATAACGACTTACGTCGCCATTTTGAGACCGCATCCTTGCGGTCACACAGCCCGCTGAAAAAATCAACGGGCTGCTGGGGGTCTTGCGGTGAATTTATCGCGCCGCGGGCCGCGGAAGACTCGTCTGGCTTCGGCGGCAACTGCAGGCCTATACTCGCGTGCCGAACGAAAGGCGCCGGTGGAGAATTCGCGCCTCGGGAAGGGAATTCCGATGCGAAAGATCGCGATTTTGAATCAAAAAGGCGGCGTGGGTAAAACTACGACCGCGGTCAATTTGAGCGCCGCGCTGGCCGAGACCGGCCAGCGGATTTGCCTCATCGATCTCGATCCGCAATCGCACGCCTCGTTGCACCTGGGGCAAAGCCCCGAGCGCAACGATCTCTCGATGTACGACGTGTTCGTCGGGCAGACGACGCTCGAGGCGGTGACCCGGAGCGTGAGCGACAATCTCTGGGTGGCCGGCGCGCACATCGACCTGGCGGCTGTCGAGGTCGAGCTGGCCGGCGTGGTCGGGCGCGAGGTGATCTTGCGCGAGCAGTTGCGCCGCGTCGAAGACCGGTTCGATTTTGTGCTGGTCGATTGCCCCCCGTCGCTGGGGATTCTCACGCTCAACGCGCTGGCCGCGGTCGACGAGGTGTTCATTCCCTTGCAGCCGCACTTCCTCGCGCTGCACGGGTTGAGCAAGTTGCTGGAAACGATTGACCTGGTGTCGCAGCGATTGAATCCGAGCTTGCGGCTCAACGGCGTGATCTTGTGCATGTACGAATCGGGTACGCGGCTGGCGGCCGAGGTCAGCCGCGACGTCGAACAGTTCTTTGGCCAATCGCGCGGCCGGCGCACGCCCTGGGACCATGCGCAGGCCTATCAGACGCGGATCCGCCGCAACATTCGGCTGGCCGAGGCGCCGAGCTTCGGGCAATCGATCTTGAGCTATGCCCCCAGCTCGCACGGCGCCGAGGACTATCGCCAACTGGCCCGAGAGGTGTTGACCCGGCTGGGGGCCATGCCCGACCAGCAGCACGCTGCGGGCGGCTCCGAGGCCCAGGTGCTAGCGTGGACGACCTCGAAGGCGGGCTGATGCCTGCCTTCTGCGACCATCCTTTGCCGGCGTGGCGGTTGTGCTTTCTGGGCAATTCTTGCCCCCAGTAGCGGTCGTGCCGAGCGCACCGCGGCATTCTCCTCGACGCGGGGGCCGAATCCGGCGCAGTTCATCCTGTTCGCTTCCCGATGCTCTTGGATGTGCACCCGAAGTTGCGGGGCAGGGATCGCCCTGTTGGGTGCCGCGGCACACGGGGATTCGTGGCTGCGTTAAGGAGCACGTCGGGACCAAGTGGCGGAGCACCTGGCCTGGCGCTGGCACAACGGAAAGTGCACATCGATGAAGACCACCTGTTTCAGGTTGGCGCTTGCGCTCGGTTTGGCGAGCGGCGTCTCGACGGTACTTGCCCAAGGACCGTCGCTCTTGCCCGTCCCCGCCTATGTCCCGGCCGCGCCGGTCAGCGCGGGCTACTACCCGTATAACGCTTACTCGGGCGCGATGCCGACCGCGTCGCCGGTGATGGCCGCGCCGAACTACAGCGCTGCCGGTTATAACCCGGCCGCCGGCGTTCCGGCGCTTCCACTGGCCTATCAAGATCCGATGGCGACGGGGCAAGACACCCCGACAGCCATGCCGGCGCAAACGGGTTGCGCGAGCGGCGCATGCAACACGGGCTGCTGCCCGACCGATTGCCGGTCGCCCTGGTATGGCGGCGCGGCGGGCCTGGTGTTGTTCCGCGCCCAGTCCGATCCGTTCCATTTCAACTTCGAGTCGACCACGCCGGGCGTGTGCATCATGCGCTCGGACGATCCGGCATTGTTCGGCGACAACTGGGGCGGCCAGGTGACGTTGGGCCGTCGCGTCGGCTGCTGCGGTAACGGCGCCGTCGAAGGCACCTTCTGGGCGGTCGACAGCGGCGAGAGCTGCATCGACACGATTCTGCCGGGCCAGTTCCTCAACACGACGATCGGCCTGGATAACCCCAGCGGCGGTCCGAACCTGATGCTCGGCGGCAACACGCTGGATTTCTGGTTCGACGGCGCCCAGGCTCAGCGGCTGCATCGTGACTCGGACATCTACAACGCGGAAGCGAACGGCCTGTACTGGGTCACCGCCCCGGGCGGCCAAAACCGGCTGGCCCTGGGGCTGCTGGGTGGTTTTCGCTACTTCCATTTCGACGAGACGCTCCGCTACGGCTCGCTACGGCCGGGCGGTACGTTTGGCGGCAACGGCGGTCTCGACGAGGCCTGGATGAACTTCGGTGCTCAAAACGACCTGTTCGGCGGCCAGGTGGGGGCGCGGGCCTTGTGGGCGGCGACCGAGCGTCTGGGCGTGTTCCTGTCGCCGAAAGTCGGCATCCTCGGCAACGTCGTCGAGCAGCACACGCTCATCTATCGCGGCGACGGGCTCACGGCGCTCGACCTGAAGAGCACCGACGGGCAAGTGGCCGTGCTAGGTGAATTGGACGCCGGGTTGAACTATGCCCTGACGCCTTGGTGCTCGGTGTTCGGGGGCTACCGCGTATTGGGCATCAGCGGCATCGGCCTGGCCGACGACCAGATCGAAGGCAACGTGCACTTCACCGACGAAATCCTCGACGTGAACACCAACGGTGGATTGTTCCTGCACGGGGCGTTCTTCGGGATGATGTTCAACTACTAGAGCGGCTCGCCCCGCACCGCGGGCCATATCGCGGCGCAGCAGGTGCCCGACGCTTGAAACGAAAACGGCTCAGGATGCCAGCATCCTGAGCCGTTGGTGTTGATGCGTGTGTCCGGGGGCCGCCTGGCTCGGGGCGTTCATGCCGACCGTGCTCGCCGAGCGGCGTCAGCATGGCCAGGATGACGATGACTCAGACGATGACGCTGACGAGCGCTTGAAAGTCGGGGTCGTCGCGCAGCGTATCGAAGTCGGACTCTTCGCCTACCAGATCGCGGAAGTCGCCGTTCAGGGCCAGGGCCGTCGAGAGGTATTCGAGCGCCCGCTGCTTGTTGCCGGCCAGGCTCCAGTAGCAGGCCAGGTTGTAGGGAACGACCGCCTCGCTGGAGTCGGCCGCCAAGGCGTGTTCGAGGGCGTCGATGGCCTGATCGAGCCGAGAGGTGCGCTTGTAGCACCACCCCAAGGCCAGCCAGACGCGAACATCTTCGGGGTCCAACTCGGCTGCCTGAAGCAAGGGCTCGATGGCCGCGTCGAAGCGCTGCAGGCTGCGTAGAGCCTCGCCCTTGAGATACAAAGCACGGCTGGGCATGTGGCCGCGCGGCAAACGATCGAGCGTTTCGAGAGCGTACTGGGGCAGGTTCAGCTCCAGGTAGCCCTCGGCCGCGCGAATCGTGCGTGCCGTGCGGATGCGATCGTTGCTGGCCACCGCGTCCAAACTCCCGCGCTGCTATCGCGCCCGGGTCGCGGATCGTCCGCCAATCCGGGGAGTGAAGAGAGGAAGCCTCGATCCAGCGGGCTTGGCACCTACTCCACTAGTATTCTATTCGCCCGTGGCTGCTCGATTCCAGATCGGTGCCCGACAAACTTGTGCTAAATCGTGGTGCTGTCGGCACTAAGCTTGGCAAAACAGTTCCAATTTGCCAAGCAAACGCCGCGCAGCAGCGGGCATTCGCAGCATCGACCGGCCGCTAGATTGCCGCGCCGGCCGTTCAGGCGACCGTCGCGGGGGTCGGACTGACGGAGGCGATGCGCTGCGCGAGAGTCTGCGCGGGCATCGGGAGTTTGAGAATCGGCGCGAACTCGGCAAACTCGGCGTCGACCTGTGCCAGCAGCGCCGCGGCGCTGGGGCCGGTCGGGCAGAGCCGGCGATATCCGATCTCGAAGGCCGGCCATTCGTGCCATTGCTCGTCAATCGCCGGAGGCAGCAAGGCGCTAAGCGCCACCGCGGCCGCGCCGCGCGGAGCCTCGGGCTGGGCGAGCAATGCGTCGAGCGAAAGGTGCTGGCGGAGCAGATTCGTCAGCGACTCGGGCAGGTTCCAACGCTGGGCGATGCGGCCGGCGACTTCGGCATGCGTCCAGCCGAAATTCTCACGCTCCAAGGCCGAGAGCCGCAACTGGCCGCCCTGGCGGGAGTTCAGCAAGCCGGCATACTCAGCCGGAAATTCGCGGGCCAGCAGTGGGATCGCCATGTCCTGCAGCAGGCCGGCGGCGAAGCACTCCTCGGGCTGTTCGCACTTGAGCAGCCGGGCAACGGCTCGGGCCAGCAGCCCACGGCGGAACGAGTCCTGCCAGAGGAGCTTCAGGTCGAACGGGCCGCACTTGGGATTCGGCATCAGGCTGAACACGGCGCTCCAGAGGACGAAGTTCTTCATCGTCCGCACGCCGACGAGCGAGATGGCGAGCTTGACGCTGGCGATCTCGCGCGAAAAACCGAAGTAGGACGAATTCACGAACCGCAGCACCTGGCTCGCCAGGCCGGCGTCGGCCTCGATCGGCAGGGCATATTCGGCAGGGCCGTTGGCGGGGTTCTGCGACAGCGACAAGATCTGGATCGCGCTTTGCGGCAAGGCCGGTAGGCCGCCGTCGGCGATCAAATGGTCGATACTGCGGGGAGGCGTCGGGGTTGCCTGACTCATGGCGGATTCTCCGCAAAAAAAGCACCGGTTGCCGGGCACCGCGCGTGGGCCGCCGGGCAAAGAAACCCTAGGCCAGCCCCGGAACGTCGGCAAACGAATGCCACGCGCTATTTCAGCTATTTCCGTGGGCAATTGTGACGCGTGTAATCCTGACGGAAGACCTGCGTGTTGACGTCCGGCGACGTCCGACGGCCGCCTTGTAGACGAAAAGCAACATGGGCAACTCCGCGACCGGGCGCCCCTTTCCTTCGTAGGCCGCTGGGCCACTTCAAGTTGCGCCGCAAGACGCGGGCGCCGCTAAGGAACAGGCCTTGGGTTTGCGTTTCGCATGATCACGGCGCGACGTGCCGTGCCCCGGGGATTGTTCCCCGACTTGTCGAATTGGGCACGCGGCGAGTGCACGATCGCCGTCTCCTCTCGCGGGTGCCGTGCGTGCGTTCCATTGGCTGGCTGCTGTTTCTGCTGACCCTGGGGGGCTGGATCGCCAGCGAGGTACCCAGCTCGGTCGAGCCGCGCCGTGCGCAAGCCGGCAAGCAGTCCGTCGAGCGCGTCGAATGGCGCCGCACCGAGCAGGGCTGGGAGCCGATCGAAGCCTGGAAGCCGCCGGTCGAGTTCTATCAGCCGAACTTGCACCCGGGCCTGGTGGCGATGCTGGTGCTGCTGGCATCGATGCTGGCCCTGATCGGCTTGCCGCAACGGCCCCAGTCTGTCGGCTCGGAGGCTGCGACAGGTTCGCCCACCGAACGTTAAGTCGTTCGACGTTCGCCGCTTAGCGGGCACGCCACGCGCCGGGCGAGGAAAACTTCTACGGCGCAAGCCACCGCGCGCCACTAATAGGGGTAGAGATTCCGCAGCGGCGGCCGGCTTCCCAAAGGGGGAAGCGAAAGCCCTCCGGCTGGCCCTCTTTGCCCAAAAGCGATTGCGAACCATGCGCCTGACTTTGCGCACGCTGTTGGCCTATATGGACGAAATGCTCGAGCCGGCCGATGCGGCCGCGATTCGCGAGAAGCTCGACCAGAACGAACAGGCGGCGTCGATCCTGCACCGAGTGCGCGACGTGGTGCGACGGTTGCGGATCGGGGCGCCGAAAGTCAGCGAGCGCGGTCTGGCCGGCGACGCCAACAACGTGGCCGAGTATCTCGACAACATGATGTCGGCAGCCAAGGTGGCCGACTTCGAACGGGCCTGCCTCGAATCCGACGTACATCTGGCCGAGGTGGCCGGCAGTCATCAAATCCTGGCCTTGGTGCTACGCGAACAGGCCGAAGTTGAACCCGGCATGCGGCAGCAAATCTACGAGCTGGTCGAACGAGTCACGACCCCCGAGGCTCACCAAGCCGAGGCTGTCGCGGCCGGGGCGCTCGAAAGCGTGCCGGCCGCTCGCGGCGAAACGCCGGCCATCGTCGCGGTCGACGAAGAGGCTGCCCCGCCGACAACCGAGCCGGCGCCGCTGCTGTCGACGCCCCAGCGGCGGCAACGCGAGGTGCCCGAGTATTTGCGCGAAGAGCGGCAGTCGCAATGGTGGCCGCTCGTGGCCGCAACGGTGTTGTTGGGGGCGCTCGTCGGCGCGCTGTATTTCGCCGTGGCGGGTCAATCTTTGTCGGACCTGCTCGGCGGGCTAACGGTCGCCGAGGGGCCGGACAAGCAGGATCTAGCCAAAGACAAGCCTGCCACCTCCGCGCAAACAAAGTCTGAAGCGGCCGAGACCTCCAGCTCGACCGAGAGCGCGACCGATGCCGGCAGCACAACGGCGGGCGACGCGGCGCCGTCCAGTGATGCAGCGGGCAGCGACACCACGGGCAGCGAGCCCGCCGGCGAATCTGGCACGGCCGCTCCCTCCGCGCCGAATACCGATGGGTCGGATGCCGCACCGTTGCCGGCGAACACCGTTCCTGGCGAGCCGCCATTGCCGACCGAGACGCCGCCCGCGGAGGTGCCTGCCCCGGCTTCACCCGCCGGCGCACCGGTCGAACTGCCCGACGAGACGCCTGCCGAAGGCGAACCGCAGCCCAGCGCGCGGCCCGCGGCGGCGCCGGTGAGCGTGGCGCGGTTGATGAAGGAAGAAGCCGTATTGCTGCGATTCGACCGCGCCGCGCCGGGATGGCAGCGGCTGGCGTCGGGCGACGAGATTCGCAGCGACGAGCAATTGCTCGTATTGCCGGTCTTTCGCCCAGTCGTGCAACTGCAAAGCGGGGTGTTGTTGGAACTGGTCGGGCCGACCGACTGCACGCTCACGGGGCCCGACGCCGAGGGCGTGCCTGGCATCCAGTTGAAATACGGACAGGTCAAGATTCTCGCCGCGGGGCATGCCGGTTCGCGGCTGCGGATCACGCTGGCCGAGCACGAGGCGCTGTTGACGTTGGCGAACGACGAGAGCGTGGCAGCGCTCGATCTGGGTCTGTTTCACAATCCGGGCGACGATCCGGAGCAGGTGCGGCCGCTCGACGTGATCGGTGTCTATGCGGTGTCGGGCCAGGTCGAAATGGCCACGCCCGGCAGCAACGAGGCGCCGCAGAAATTCGTCGGGCCAAAGCTGATCGTCACGCCGTCGTTGCCGTCGGGCCCCGTGGCAACGGGCCTGCCCACTTGGATTTCGAGCGAGACTTCGGCGCTGATTGATCGCCGGGCGGCGAAAGAGATCGGCGAGCAATTGGTGGCCGAGAGCAACATCGTGTTGGCCCTCAAAGAGGCGGCCGACCGACCGCAAATCGAAGTTCGCGCGCTGGCGGCGCGTTGCTTGTGCCAGATCAGCGAGTTCGATGCGGCGCTGCGGTTGCTCGCCGACAAGGATGCCAAGTCGTTCTGGGACGGGCTGGCGATGTCGTTGATCGCGGCCACCTGCCGCAGTCCTGCCGATACGCAGCGCGTGGCCGAGGCGTTTGCCCGGCAGTTCGGCGCGGCCGGCAAGCAGTCGTATCGGCTGCTGTGGGGATTTTCGAACGAGCAGCTTACGGCCGGCGCCGATGCACAACTGATCGACGCGCTCGAAAGCGACGACTTGTGCGTGCGACGGTTGGCGATCTGGAATCTGGGCCAGATTACCGGAGCGACGATGTACTACCAGCCCGAGCAGTCGCCCAAGAGCAGGCAGCAGGCGGCGCAGAAATGGCGCACCAAGCTGAAGAAGGGTGAGATCCGCTATGGTAAGGCGCCCGCCGCCGCCGAGGAGCCGTTGCCGGGCGACGCCTAAACCGATGCAGTCGCGCGCGAACTGGCCTGGCTGAAGCCAGCCCTGTACGCCGGCGACCCTAGCACCGGCGCGGCGGCGACAAGCGCGCGGCGCGTTGTTAGACTGGCGGCCTTTTCCGGGTACGGCCGCCAACGGCCGGCCCGCAGCAGCGGAGAGGCGGCCGATGATCGAGCGCGAAGCGGACGTTGATCCCGGCGAGACGGTACCCGACTCGGTGATCCCGCGCGGGCAGTTGCCCCCCTTGCGCTGGCGCGATCTGCCCGACCCGGTGCCCTTGAAGGCGATGATCGGGCCGAGCGTGATGCTCGCCGGATTGGCGCTGGGCAGCGGCGAACTGATTCTCTGGCCGTACATCACCTACAAGACTGGGTTCATTTTCTTCTGGGCCTGCGTGCTGGGCGTGACCACGCAGTACTTCGTCAATCTCGAGATCGAGCGCTGGACGCTGGCCACGGGCGAAAGCGCGATCACGGGGTTTTGCCGGCAGAGCCGGCATTGGGCCGGGGCGTTTTTGTTTCTGAACGTCGTGCCGTGGATGATCCCGGCCTGGGCCAAGGGCGGAGCGAGTATCGTCTGCTGGCTGATCTGGCCCGAGACGGCCGGCACCCCGGGCGGAGCGGCGCTCACCTGGTTGTCGATCGGGGGGCTGGTCTTGTGCGGGCTCGTGCTGACGGCCGGGCCGGTCGTCTACGAGACGGTCGAGAAGATCCAGTTGGTCCTCGTCTCGTTGATCATGGTGATCGTCGTGATCCTGGCGGCGGCGATGGTCCGCGCCGACGCGGTCGGCGCGATGCTCGCAGGACTGACGAGCGTCGGGCAACTGCCGCCGTTCGACGAGCAGATTCATCCGGGGCTGCTCTTGGGGGCGCTCGCCTTTGCCGGCGCGGGCGGCACGTTGAACCTCGGCCAGAGCAACTACATCAAGGACAAGGGCTACGGGATGGGCCGGTATATCGGCCGCATCACCAGTCCCATCACCGGGCGCGAGGAGCCGGTCGCCGAATTCGGTTATCACTTTCCGCACACGCCCGAGAATCTGGCCCGTTGGCGCCAGTGGTGGAGGGCCACGTGCATCGAGCACTTTTTGAGCTTCTTCGTCACGTGCATTGTCTGCCTGACGCTCTTGACGCTGCTGGCATACAGCATTTTCTACGAGCCGGACGGGACGCTGAAGCCGGGCCTGCCGGCGTTCAAGGACGATCTGGCTTTCGTCTGGGCCGAGGCGCAGGCGGTCGACGCGCAGTGGGGCGGCATTCCGAAGTTCGCCTTCTTGCTGATGGGCCTGGCGACCTTGCTGACCACCGAGTTTGGCGTGCTCGACCTGACCAGCCGGATTTCGACCGACATCGTCAAGGTGAACTGGCTCGAAGATCAGCCGCGCTGGAGCGAGAGCCGGCTGTATTACCTATTCCTGTGGGGCACGATCGCCATGGGCGCGCTGATCCTGCTCGTGGGCGAGGAGAAACTGAGCGCGTTTGCGATGTTCAAACTCAGTTCAGGTCTGAACGGCGCGGTGATGTTCTTGTATTGCGCGACGCTCTTGTATCTGAACCGCCGCCGGCTGCCCGCCGACCTGCGAACGCCGTGGTGGCGCGCCCTGTGGCTCGCCTGGGGCATACTGTTCTACGGCGGCTTCGCGGCCTGGGTGGTGTATGAGCTGGTGGCGAAGTGATTCCTTTGAATCGCTGTAAACGCGCGCCGGCGCTTGAGTGGTTAGGCGACGCCGGTCTGACACCGTCCGGAAAAGTGCTGACGATCGCTCCCGCAGCGTAGTTCAACAGCGGCGATAGGGGAGCTTGCCGCTTTCGTCGGCGCGTCGTGCCGTAGTAGATGGAAGTGCGCTGCTTGCGCACAGGATGCGCCCTCTTTACTCACTTCGATGCGAGTACATCGATAAGCCACGCCGACGGGCTAGAGTCCGCCTGTGCAACAAGCATAAGGGACTAGCGCACGGAGAACCGCCTGACATTGAGACAAGTGACGTCTAGGATGTGATCTACAACCAGCCGCCGGCGAGTTAGGCCGCATTTTTTGCGGCGTATGAAATGCGGAACTTCCTATGTCCCAGTGCGCGAAACAGGGAGTGACACGAATACTCATGCCGCAAGGCAGTGAGCTGGAGCAGTGAGCGCTCAGGCTTGGCGTCGATATTTCAGGCGATGAACGCACCGCGAGCACGAGCGGCCGCGCCAGGCGGGCACCAGATTTCGAACTTCAGCGACGAGTTCTAGACGCTGAGCGCAGCGTTCGAGAATCGAGGCTGTGGATGCTCGCGGTAATATCGGCGATTGCCTCGTGCCTCAGCGCAGCCGCGGCATTGGTCGCTGTCCTAAAGTAAGAGGCAAAGTGGTCTACCAATCGCCTAATAGCCGGCTGACTTTGCAGGCGGTTCAGCGGCAAGGTGTTGGTCTCCACCGCTCGGTCCGAGTCTTCGCCGATCCGCGGCGACAACTCGCATCCTGCTTAGATGCGGTTGGCTTCGTACCATCCGCTGACTTTTTCTTCGTTATGCGCTCACGTCGAGCCGTCCTGGTTCAACTTCAGGTGTCTGGGAATCCGCTTGGATCGCATGGACGGAGCTTGAGGGCAGGGCGTGTCGACGGCGATTGGCAGTCCCTTGAGGCGCTGGAGCCTGTGCAGGTGGGCGGTGTTCCGATGCGCCATGTTTGCGGTGCCTGGCGCGAGTGCGGGCGGCGGCTGCATGGCGTGCGGGCGAGTTCGGCCGCGCGGGCCTGGAAACGCAGGTTCCTACTGCGGCTTTCACTTGCCCTTGAGACCGATTGCTTGCAGTCTCGAGCTGAGTGTTGTCGCCTTGATGCCGAGGAGCTCCGCGGCGCCGCCCGGGCCGTGGATCTTGCCGCCGCAGGCTTCCAGGGCGCGCCGCAAGTTGGCTCGTTCGAACTCACGCACCGCGGCGTCGGTCAGAATTTCCTCGTGGCCGTGCGTCGAAGGGCGAGGTGCCGCTTGGGACGCGTCGTCCAAGTCGATTCTCAGAGGGCCGCCGCGGGAAAGAATCACGGCGCGTTCGAGTACGTGCTGAAGTTCGCGGACATTGCCGGGCCAGTCGTACCGCTCGAGTTGTCGCGCAACGGCCTGGGTGAGGCGGTGCGGGGCAATCCCCAAGCGTTTGGCAGCTTGACTGAGAAAGTGCTCGGCCAGGATCGCGATATCGTCGCGGCGCTCCCGGAGCGGCGGAAGCTCGATCGGGAAGACGCTCAGCCGATAGTAGAGGTCTTCGCGGAACCGTCGTTCGCGGGCCTCATGGCGAAGATCTCGATTCGTCGCGGCGATGACGCGTACGTCGACCTTGCGCGTCCGCTCTTCGCCGATGCGTTCGATCTCTCCCTCTTGGAGGACGCGTAGCAACTTGCTCTGGAGATCGAGCGGCACCTCGCCGACCTCGTCGAGGAACAGGGTGCCCCCATCCGCCAGTTCAAAGCGTCCGAGGCGGTCGCGGAGTGCGCCCGTAAAGGCCCCTTGTACGTGCCCAAAGAACTCGCTCTCGAACAGTTCGCGGGGGATCGCCGCGCAATTCACCTTGATGAGTGGCCGGTCTGCCCGGTCGCTGCGTCGATGGAGCTCGCGCGCGACAAGCTCCTTGCCGGCACCGCTCTCGCCGAGAATCAAAACCGTCGAGCCCGTTGGAGCGACCAGGTTGATCTGGTGATTAACGTTGCGCAAAGCGGGGCTCACGCCGAGCATCTCGCCGAAGCCTTGCTCCGCGGCGAACTCCTGCTGAAGGTATTCGTTCTCTTCCTCGAGCCGCGCACGTAGTCGCTGCACCTCGTCCCAAGCGTGGGCGTGAGCGATGGCGGCGGCCGCATGGTCCGCGATCATCCGCAGCCAATCGAGGCACTCGTTGCCGATCCGCACCCTGCTGAAGACGGCGAGCACGCCGAGCACTTTTCCGCGATGGCTCAGCGGCTGCCCCGCGAAACCGAGAATCCCTTCGGCACGAACCCATTCGGGTTCGGCGACCCAGGCGGGGAGTTCGGCCATGTCGGGGGCTTCGATCGCCTCGCCCGTCGTCGCGATGCGTCCGACCTTGCGCACGCCGATTGGGAATCGTCGGAAGCGGCCGTCGAGCCGCGAATAGTCGAGTTCCGGGGTAACCGTCGAGCGTCCGCTGCTCGCGACCAAGTGCAAGCACTGCGATTGGTCGGGGCATTCATTCCGCATGGGGCACGTCTCGCAGCCTTCGCCAGGCCGCACGAGCCAAAGCCGGGTGAGGGCGACTGCGTCCGAACCGGCGATCCGCGAAACCAACAGGTCCAGCAACGAGGTGAGCTCGCGCTGTTGGGCCAGATCCAACAAGAGTCGCTTGGGGTCGTCGAAGAGCGGCGTGCTTTCGGTCAGTTTCGTCATTCAAGCCAGAATAACGATTTTTCGCAGTGACTCAACGAAAAGTCGTAATTCAACGAAATGTCGTTGATGGGTTGAGTTGTGTGTGCTTTTGGTAAGTGCCTTTGGATTAATGCTTTGCGGAATTTGCATTGGATTGGCACGAAATGTGTTTTACCGCTGATCGACGAGTAGTAACTCGCCGAAACCGTCCACCTCAGAAGCTGAAGGAGACTCGATCATGCCGCGCCTCACGCAAATCGACCCCGAACGAGCCAACCCCCAGCAAGCAGAACTGTTTGCGGCCGTGAAATCGAAGCTCGGCCGAGTCCCCAACCTGCTGAGGGCCTTGGGCAACTCGGCCGCCGCGCTTCGCGGCTACCTCGATTTCTCGAGTGCCCTGGGCACCGGGAAAGGACTCAACGCCCAGCAACGGGAGATCATCGCGCTGGCGGTCGCCGAAGCGAATGGATGCGAGTACTGCCTTGCCGCTCACTCCACGATTGGCAAGCTGGTCGGGCTAACTCCGGACGCTATCGAAGCCGCCCGTCGTGCCGACGGCGTCGATGGCGCCGGCCGTGCGGTCGCTCGCTTTGCCCGATCGATCCTCCAGTCGCGCGGACGCGTGTCGGACGCCGATCTGGAGACTTTCCGCAGCGCGGGCTTCGGTGACGACGCGGTTGCCGAGATCGTCGGGCACGTCGCGCTGAATGTGCTGACGAACTTCTTCAACAATCTCGTCGAAACCGATATCGACTTCCCTGCGGCGGCGCCGCTGACGGCGCAAGAGCCTGCGGCCTGCGCGACCGACTGCGGCGGTACCGCTTGAGTCACGCCCGGGCCGGCACCTGCGCCGGCCCGGATCTTTTTCAAGCAACTCGCCCGGAGCAATGTCATGGCAAGCTCGAAGTCACTAACGCCTCCGTTCGACCGCGACACGGCGATCGCCAAAGTCCGCGCAGCCGAAGATGCGTGGAACTCTTGCGACCCCTACCGCGTGTCGCTCGCGTACAGCGAGGATGCGATCTGGCGGAACCGGAGTGAATTCCTGGAGGGCCGCGAGCAGATTCAAGCGTTCCTCGCCCGCAAGTGGGCGAAGGAACTCGACTATCGCCTAATGAAGGACCTGTGGGTATTTGGCGAGCACCGGATCGCGGTCCGCTTCCAGTACGAATACCACGATTCGTCGGGGCAGTGGTGGCGAGCTTACGGCAACGAACTCTGGGAATTCGATGCCGACGGTCTCATGCGTCGCCGTGAGGCGAGCATCAACGACCTCGCGATCAATGACGGAGATCGGAAATTCCATTGGCCACTCGGCAAACCACGGCCGGCCGACCTGCCCGCAGTTCTGAGTCTCGTTTGATTCGAGGTTCGGCGAGCGTTTCGCCGCCAATCGCTGCAAAACCGTTGATCAGGAAAGAACCATGAAGACTGCCATCGTTGTCCTGTCGGACCCTCAGGCTGGCTCCCAGGAGGCACTGGGGCGTTTGTTCAACGCCTTGGCTGCGGCCTATGACTTCAAGCAGCGGAACGAAGAAGTCCGCATCTATTTCCAAGGAGCGGGCACGCGATGGCCTGCCCAACTGCTGAACCCGGAGCACGCCGGCCACGGGCTCTACCAGGCGGTCAAGGATCGTATCGCGGGTGTCTCTTGCGGGTGCGCCGACGTGTTCGGTGCCCGCGACGACGCGGTGAAGCACGGCTTCGACCTGATCACGGACAACCAGGTGCCCGGCACGACCGGGCTGCCGAGCGTTGCGCAACTCGTGGGCGACGGCTACAGCGTGCTGACTTTCTGACCCTGAACCGAACGCAATCATGGCTCGGCCTGGCCGGGAGAAACACGGAGAAATCAAGATGACTCGCACCCAACTGTTCGTCGCTTCGCTCGTACTCTGTCTGGCAAGTTCGGCATTCGCCGCTGCACCTGCTGACGTTCGCTATCGAACCGTCCAGATCGACGGACTTGACATCTTTTACCGTGAGGCCGGGCCACGGGACGCGCCCACGGTCCTGCTGCTGCACGGCTTCCCGACGTCGTCGCATATGTTCCGCGAATTGATCCCTCAGCTCGCCAAGAAATATCACGTCGTCGCGCCTGACTACCCAGGATACGGCTACAGCTCGGCGCCGCCCGTCGAAAAGTTTGATTACACCTTCGAACATCTCGCCCAGATCGTCAGGACGTTCATCGAGCGGATCGGGGTCGAGAGATACTCTCTCTACTTGATGGACTACGGCGCGCCTATCGGCTTCCGGATCGCAGCGGCGGCGCCAGAGCGTGTCGACGCGCTCATTATCCAAAACGGCAATGCATACGAGGAAGGGATCGACAACGACTTCTGGAAGCCGATCAAGAAGTATTGGGCGGAACGCACTCCAGAGCATGGCGACGCCCTGCGAGCGTTGCTCACGATCGACGCGACGAAGTGGCAATACACGCACGGGGTCCGCGACGTCGAAGCGATTAATCCGGACACCTGGGACCACGTCCAGCCCTTGTTGGACCGCCCAGGCAATCAAGATATCCAACTCGCCCTGTTCCACAGCTACGGCAGCAACCCGCCGCTGTACCCCGCGTGGCAAGAGTATTTGCGTGTGCACCAACCGCCGACGCTCATCGTCTGGGGAAAGAACGATGCGATCTTCCCGGACGCAGGCGCATACCCTTACAAGCGTGACCTCAAGGATCTCGAATTCCATCTGCTCGATACCGGGCACTTCGCCCTGGAGGAAGATGGCGCCGAGATCGCCCGGCTGATGGGCGACTTCCTCGACCGCAGAGTAGCTGGCAGCCCCGCCCCGGTTTCGCGGACGGAGCTCTCCAACGACCACGCTTCGCGCTCCCAGGTGTCGACGCTCCCGTAGGATCGACGACCGTCATGATCGCCGCCCTCGGGCAAGCCGCGCCCGGGGGCGGAACACTTCAACCGGAGAACGCCATGACACGTTATTCAAGCGACGTCGCCTTCACGCCGATCGTCAAGGCGATCCAGCAGGAAAAGGGCTCGCGAGTTGCTTACGGCAAGATGGAACAGCGGGGCGGCTGGCAGACCAGGGTCACGCCGGAACTCGACGCCTTCCTGGCGCGACTCGACATGTTCTATCTGGGGACAGCGAACGCCGAGGGCCAGCCCTATATCCAGTACCGTGGGGGACCGCCAGGCTTGCTGCGAGTTGTCGATGAGCAGACCTTGGCGTTTGCCGACTTCGGCGGGAACCGCCAATACATCACGCTCGGGAACCTGCGGGACAATCCGAAGGCGTTCTTGTTCCTGATGGATTACGAGGGTCAGCAGCGTATCAAGGTTTGGGGCAAGGCACGCGTGGTCGAAGACGACCCACGGTTGCTCCAGCGGCTCACAGACAAGGGATACCCGGCACGCGTCGAGAGGGCCATCGTCTTCGCGATCCAGGCCTGGGACGCCAACTGTCCTCAACACATCCACCGACGCCTGCCTGAGTCGAAGGTCCAGGCGGAAATTACGCGCCTGCAACAACAGATCAGGGAACTGAAGGCGCGGCTTGGCGAAGCGTGAGCTTCACGAGTTACCGCGTCTGCGCCAACGATCGATATCGATCAGGCCTACGTCGGAACCGGTCCTGTCTTGCAGAGGTCGGCTCGACTTCGACGGGATTGCTGTGCAGCACGCGCGCGTTGGCGAACCCCCTGCCGCAATCTCGCAGCGAGAGACGTGGATGCCCGGCGCGCCGCGGGGGCATCACCCGCGCACCGAACTACGACTGGCGCATTATCCATCAGCGGTAAGAACGTCTAGGGATATCTGGCGGTCAGGCTATATACTCAGCATCTCTGGCGACGCCTCACAGTGGCTCATCGAGGAGTGCAGCGATGGCTCGATATCTTTCGCGATGCGGCGTGACGGTGTGCTGGTCGCTGATCATGCTGCAATCCGCGCTCGCCTTGGGCAGCCCTGCCGATGGCGGTCTCGACGGTCAGGAGATAGTCAACAACCTGGCGGCTCGGTGCCGGCCGTGGATCCAACAGCCTTCGCGCGATCTGAAGTCCTTAAGGTACGTCTACCACCTTGGGAACGATGATCGAATCGTTGAGCTTGTATCCGGCGGCTCGAAACATCGAGCCAGCATGTGGCAAGGAGCCACGCTCTTGACCGGCCTCACGAGAGTTCTGCGAGCGCCGAACCAGTTTGATGTCGAAGTCGAGCGCGTCGACGGCCAGCCACAAGGGGCCGAACCGCACTTGGAGCTGACCGTTCGGCCCAAAGCCGCCGTCGCGCCGTTTCACTTGGAGGTGGGTCATGGTATCGACGGCGAATGGCACGGATATTTCTGTCATTCGTCGAGCGAGCTGCGCCTCGAACTGGACTCGCAGACGCTCTTGCCGCGCCGCGAAGTCCATGACGACTCGCAATACGAATTTCTGAGTTGGCGAGAAGTGGGCGCCGACCGATGGGTGCCGCAATTGATCGTCGTCCACCGCGGCGACATCGTTTTTCGAATGCACTTCGCCTGGCAAGGCAACGCGGCGTGGCTGCTGGAGTCTGCCGAGTCTGTCAAAGATGGCCGCGTAACGCTCGTGGCCCGAACGAGCGATGTACAGATCAACGACGATCGCGTCGTTGCCAAGCACTCGGAAGGTGAGCGTCGGCAGAACGAAGGCCGGCGCATCCTGCGCCAGATGCTGGAGAAGAACGCCGCCTGGCTCGCTCCCGCGGCGGCGTTCGACACGCTCGAATACGAGTTTCACGTCGAGCGAGACGACGTCACCGAAACGTGTGTGTTCAGGCGCGACGGGCTGGTGGTCTTCGAAGCTAGTCCATCCGGCGAGCGCCGGATCGTGCTCCCCGACGGCCGCACTGGACAAGCGCATCGCAATGATCCGCGGGCATTTGTTCACGCCGCCTTGGCCGATTCGCGGAACCCGGAGGCTGACACTCGGCTCCGCCGCAATGCGCTCATGGGCTGTCGGTTCGATCTGCCGCTATTCGAGCTAGGGCGCATGCTCGACGATTGCCGCGTCGAAATCGCCGACGGCCAATGGAACGGCACGCCCTGTCACGTCGCCACGATTAGCTCGCACCCGCGATCGGCGCGGCTCGGTTGCGGTGTGATGCTCGGTTTCAGCTCACGGTGCTACTTGCATGATCTCCGGCCGGCGTACGAGGTGCTTTACATCGACAAGCAGCGGCTGGTGCCGCTGCACGAAACGCTCGTCTGCGATCGGGATGATCGACGCTTTGAGATCGACTTTGCAGGGTACACGCCGGTCGCCGGCGAAGCCGGTTCGCTCGTGCCGCTGGGCATCGACGTCGAATCGAAGGATTACTTCGCGTGTCACTACGATTTCCAATTGGTCGCTGGGCGACAATGGCTGCTCAAAACCGTCGCGGCCTCGTTTTCGTCCGGTGAACAGGTTCGCGGTACGGTGAATGTCGCGCGAATCGACGGGAAGTCGACGCTGGCTGACGATGTCGAGCGACAGGTGCAGGCCTACCGCGAGGTATTCGAGGCAGATGCGAGAGGCGACAACACTGTAACTCAGACCGTCAATACCTTGACGTTCAGGTTGGGCAGGCAGATGACCATCGGCCCGGCCTCCGCCGCGTTTACGTTGGACGCGCAGCGGAATCTGATCCTACGATGCAAGGCGGAGCGCAAGGGAGTTACCGCCGGACAAACCGTGCGCGTCCTGCTGCTGGATGCGGACGATCGACTGCTTCAGGCGGCCCAGGGCGTTTTCGCCGACGAGAATGACCAGTTCACCGCCGTGGCGTCGTTTGGCCGCTCGCGCGCGTTGAGCGCGGTAGCTCGATTTGTAATCGACGGTCTCGGAGACACGTCGCAGCTGCCCGATGCCGAGTTGCGCCGCTTGGCCGCGTGTCGACCCGTGGTCGGCGCCGGCGCAGTGCCGTTGCGCGCGGTTGCTGATGCTTCTGGCGAGACGCGGCTGGTGGATGTCGCGCTGCAAACGGAACGCGACGGAGGGCTCGTCGCCGCCGTTCATTTCGCTTCTCGTGACCGAATGAATGAGTTCGTCTTCGAGACGTCTGTCGCTGTTTTCGATCCCGCCGGCCGGCTGCTTTCTGCCGGCGCGAAAAGCGACAAAGTGAAAGTCGTAGATTACCTTGTCGACGCGACCTGGGGCGTCGCGTTGCCCAGACCGTTTGGGGACGACAGAGTCAGCACGGTGGCCATCGGCCTGAGCCGGGGGGACACAACCAGCGCCCCCGTGGGAACCCTGTGGGGCATGTTGGACGACCGCGGTCTGGTGTTTCCCCTGGAAACCTTGCTGGCTGCCGACGATCCCGGTTGTTGGCGAGCGGCGCTTCAGGAAATTGACTCGCAGCTCGTCGAGACGCTCGATGACGGCCTGTTCAACACGCCGGGCCGTTGGCGTCGGCAAACGGTCGAGCACGAAGCGCCGGTCGATCTCCTGCAACCGTACGCGGATCGCTTGTTGGAAATCGTCGATCGCGCGCGCGAGCCGGCCATGCTCGCGACCGCGATCCGGCTGCTTGGCTTTGCGAATGACCAGCGGGTCGCCGCGCCCTCGCTGCGACTGCTCGAGCATGAAGACGCGAATGTACGAGCTGCGGCGGGAATCGCCCTGTGTCTGCTGCGTCGCGACGAAGGCCTTGGTCAAATCGAAGCGATGCTCACCCGACAGGAATCGGCGGCCGACGATCCTGGCCGTTTTGCCCAGATCGCTGTGGCCGGGCAAGCGCTCGTCGCTTTGGCCACCGTTCGCAGTGATGCATCCGTGCGCCTGGTGCAAGGGATGATGAACGCTTACATCGACGGTGCCACGGTTGTCCAGTCCGAGCACAGCCGGGAACTTGCAGGAACGGGCCACCGTGCCGAGCAGCTGGCGACGTTGTTAGGCAACCTTCAAGATGCAAGAAACGTGCAGATCTTGACCGACGCGATCGATCGCCTCGAAGCTCGCCGAGACTTCGACGGCTATCGAGAGGTCCATGGATACCTGACTGCCATTCTCGGCTACGACGACGCGGCCTTCGATTTCATCGACCGCCGCGTGCGCCGCGGCGATATCGATACCATCTACGCGCTGGCGCATACCAGTCGGGCGGACTTCGTGCCTGCTGTCCGTGTCCTGCTCGAATCTCAGGCCAGCGCCGACGTCTGGCATGACGCGATCAGGTATCTGCGCAATCTCGAATCGCCGGACGCCGTCGACGTGTTGCGCGAAGCGTATGGTCGCGAGATTCCAGAAGTCTCGAACCGCAAGTCCAATCGGCTGCGATTGGCGGCCGCACTTGCTTTTCGCGGAGATGAACGCGGTTTCCCTGCCGCGCTCGAAGAGCTGGCAAAGCTGGCCGATCCAGGGCAGGGTCCCGGTGACGAGCAGGCAAGAAAGCAATGGAAGCAGCAAGTCGACGACCGCCGCAGCGAAGCCCTCGAGGTGTTCGACCGCGCCGGAACAAGGGCGGTGGTTGAGCTCGTGGCCAGGCATGCCGGCGACGAAAGCCCAAACACGCAATTGGCGCTACTGCAAATTCTCGCACCGCTGCGTGCGCTACCCGACGCCCTGCGACCCCAAGTCGAAAAGTGGGCCAGATCTTCGTCGGAGCAGGTCTCCGAGCAGGCACAGCGTTTGCTCCGGGCCGAATAAATCTCGATTTCGGGGCCGCAGTGGTGCAACGCAATCGCTCAACAAGCGGTGTTGCTCGGCGAGGATGGACCCTGCTGGAATCGCGACCGCCAGGCAGGGAAACCGCTTTGGTCGCCTAGATCGAGTGCATGGCCAGGCCTTGTTTTCGGTGGTTGCGGTTGGCGGTTGGCCGAAGCGGGCGTCTGAGGGGGCAGTGGTTTTCGTGGGGTGGGGGGGAGTTCGGCCGTGAGCGCAAGATTACTTTGGTCGTCGTCGGGCAGATGCTGAGGTTCCTACAAGGCATCGGCGCTGAGCTTGAATTTGGCATGAAGTTGGAATGATCGCCGGTGAAGATTGGACGAGGCGGTCACGGTCAGGCTCGCGTTGATGGTCGTGCGGTTCAAACGTACGGGTAAACTGGTTGCCGCAATTGACGGGGGGACGGCGGTTTCCTGCTGCGCAGGGCCGCCGAATACCTGCGCGTAAGTGGGCTTGTGTGTTCTCACGAAATGCGGAGGTGCTTTCATGATGCGGCTTCGTAGACCGTCGGCGACCATCGTGCTTGCTCTCATGGCCATCGTGGCGGTGGCACAACACGTGACCGCGTGCACCGGCATCACGCTGATCGCCAAGGACGGCGCGGTCGTGTTTGGCCGGACCTTGGAGTGGGGGACGTTCGACCTGAAATCGCGGCTCGTCCTCGTTCCGCGCGGGCACGAGTACCAGAGCCACCTGGGAGACAAGCTGGTCGGCCGCGTCTGGAAAACGGTGTACGGAGCGGTCGGGCTGGACGTGCTCGAAAAGGACCATCTCGTCGACGGCATGAACGAGCAGGGACTGGCGGTCAACGTCTTCTATCACCCGGGATTCGCCGAGTACGCGAAGCTCGACCCATCGAAGGCCGCCACGACGATTGAGACGCTGGACCTGTGCCAGTATCTGTTGACCACCTGCGCGACGGTCGCCGAAGTCCGGCGGGCGCTGGCCGAGGTGACCGTCGTGGGGGTGCTCGAGCCCGCTATCGGCATCGCCCCGCCCATCCACCTGATCGTTACGGAAAGAGGCGGCAAGGCGATCGTCGTCGAATTCACCCAGGGTAAGACGACAGTGCACGACGCACCGTTGGGAGTCATTACGAACGCGCCGAACTACGACTGGCACATGATCAACCTGCGCAACTACCTGAACCTTTCGCCGGTCGCTCTGCCCGACAAGCAGATCGACGAGTTGGATTTCAGGCCGTTGGGCGGCGGTAGCGGGATGATCGGGCTGCCGGGAGACTTTACTCCTCCGTCGCGGTTCGTACGCGCCGTGGCGTTCGCCAAATCGGCCCGCCCAACCGACACCGGTGCGGAGACGATGTACGAACTGTTGCGCATCTTGGACAACTTCAACCTCCCTTTGGGGGCGGCCGAAGGGGAAGGTGCGGGCAATACCAAAGGCATGCGCAGCGCGACCATCTGGACGACGGGCTACGACACCAAGAACCTGGTCATGCAATACCACACCCAGCACAACCGCCGCGTCCGCCAGGTCGACTTGAAGAAGATCGATTTCGCCGGACTGAGAGACTTGGTCCGTCTGCCCTTGGACAAGCAGAAATCGCAAGACATCGAGGACGTCACGCCGCTCAAGGAATAGCGGTTCGTCGGCCCCGTGGCGCAGCGAACGACAGGCAGGAGAGCAGGGGTCCCGAACGGTCAGGTGCTACCAGCAGCCCGTTGATTACTTCAACGGGCAGTTAGGGTCCACTGACGTCGAACTTTTGAATGCGGTGGTTGAAGGCGTCGACGACGTACAAGTGTCCGTGGCTGTCGATCGCGAGGCCGTGCGGGGCGTAGAATTCGCCGGCCTCGGTTCCCTCCTGGCCGAAGCCCTGCAAGTAGTCGCCCGTGGCGGAGAACTGTTGGATGCGCCCGCCGATGCTGTTGACCCAAACCCGGCCGGTGGCGTCGAAGCAGATGCCGGTCGGACCGCGCATGATCTGTCGCTCGAAGGCCGTGAAGTAGTCGCCGAACCCGCCGGGTTTCGCGTCGGTGCTGCCCCAATGGCCCAGCGGCTTGCCCGTCGAGCTGAATTGCTGCACGCGACACAGAATGGCTTCGGTCGTGTAGACATGGCCCTGACCGTCCAAGGCCACAAACGTCGGGCCGGCAAAGAACGCCTTCGGGTGCGGGTCGCCACCGAACTCGCCCGGTTGGAAGCCCTTTTGGCCCCACTTCGTCAAGAAGTTGCCCTGAGTATCGAAGACTTGCACGCGGCGATTGCACTGGTCGCAGACGTAGGCGCGGCCGTCCTTGTCGATCGCGATGCCGCCGGGCGTGTCGAACTCGCCATCGCCCGTGCCGAATTTTCCCCATTCGCGCAGCAGCTTGCCCTGCGGCGAGTAGACGGCGATCTTGTCGCGTTGCCTCGGCTGGTCGTAGCGCGAGGGGGGAATGCCCCCATGCGCAACGAAGACGTTGCCTTCACGATCCAGCGCGATTCCGCCGGGGAAAGGCGACACCGGGAAGGCCGCGATGAACGCGCCCTGATCGGAGAACTGTTGCACGCGTGCGTTGTAGAAATCGGTGACGAACACCTCGTCGGCCGAATTGATCGCAATGCCAATGGGAAAATCGAACTCTCCCAGGGCGGAACCTCGTTGGCCCCATTCGAGCAAGAAGCCGGTCGCGGGCCGCGGCTCGTCGACGGCATATGCGGCCGGCGCGCAGCAAGCGAAGATCCATAGTGCGACCCGCGCGATGGTCAGGAGTGCTCGATGCTCACGCGTCATCCGGCGCCACGCTTTCGTCAACCTTTACGTGCGGTCGCCCCCCCGGGGAGCATGGAACCATTGTCTTCACGGGCCAGGGGGGACGACAAGCTGGTCTGCGGGCCAGTTTCAAGCCGCGGGAGGGCTGTCCGGCTTCGAGCCGGGCGGAGCGGATTGTGCGTTACAACAGCGCGTCGATCAGCCGGGCCATGTTTTGGAGCACTTTGCGCGGCAGCGGCCGGCGGTTCCATTGCGTGAGGGTGAGTTCGGTCGAGAGCGCGATGTTGCGTTCTTCGATCTCGCGCAGCTGCTGGGCGACTTGCGGGTCGTAGACGATCAGCGTGATCTCGGCATTGAGCAGAAACGACCGCAGGTCGAGGTTCGATGAGCCGATCAGCGCCACGTCGTCGTCGATGGTGATGTGCTTGGCGTGCAGGAACCGGGGCTGATATTCGAAGATGCGCACGCCTGCGCGCAGCAGGTCTTCGTAGTACGAGCGCTGCGCGAAGCAGACCAGGTATTGATCGGCCGAACGCGGGACGACGAGATCGACCTGCACGCCGCGCATCACGGCCGATTGCAGGGCTTGCAACAGCGCCTCGTCGGGCACGAAGTAGGGCGTGGTGATGACGATTCGCCGTCGCGCGGCGTGCAATAGCGCGACGATCAGCGCCGGCAGGTTGGCCTGCTGATAGCCGGGGCCGCTGGGCAGCACCTGCGCGGCGATTTCGCCGTCGACCTGGGGATCGGGAAACAGCTCGGTGCGGACGAGGTCTTCTTCGGTCTCGAGCAGGCGGTCGGTGAGGAACACGGCCTGCAGTTGCATGACGACCGGGCCGCGAATTCGGGCCACGAGTTCTTCATAGACCAGGCTAGGCTTGAAATCGGCGGCGACGATGTTTTGCGAGCCGACATAGGCGACGCGGCCGTCGATCAGGGCCAGCTTGCGGTGGTTGCGCAGATCGAACCGCGCGCCGCTGCGACGGAACAGCTTGACCGGCAGCGCGGCGCGAACGTCGACGCCCGCCGCGCGGAGCTCGCGGCGCAGGCGGCGAAACGCCGAGATCGACCCGAAGGCATCGCACAACACGCGACAAGCGACGCCGCGCCGGGCGGCCGTGATCAGGGCATCGGCCACGCGGCGGCCGACACGGTCGTCGGCGAAGATGTAGTAGAGCAGGTGGACGTGATGCTGCGCCGCGTCGATGTCGGCGACGAGCCGGTCGATCGCGCCATCGTAATCGGCCAGCAGCTCAATCTGGTTGCCGTCGACGATCGGGAAATCGCCCAGGTTTTCGGCCAACATCACGACCTGCTCGTAGCGCTCGGGCAGGCGCGGATGGACGGCGAACGGGCTGAAGAACCCGTGGCCCGCCGCGCGGATGAGCTGGCTCACCTGGTGCTGGATCTGCAGCCGGCGCTGGGGCAGATAGGCCCGGCCGAACAGCGCGTAGAGCACGAGTCCGGGCCAGGGGAGGATGAAGATGAATAGCAGCCACGAGCGCGCCGCGGCGGGATTGCGCCGCTGGGGCACGTAGACGAGCATCACCAGCCGGATGACCCACTCGCTGAGATAGTAAAGCGTCGTGGTGCTCAGCACGGGAAGCGGCGCCTGCAGGAGGTGCGACGAACGATGCGAAGCGGGGCAGCGGACCGCGCCGGGGTTATGCGGCGCGGATCACTGTGTTGCGCTGCGCGCGGCTGCGCGGCGACCAGCCGTCGGACAGCACGCTCAGCGCGACGCGATCTTCCAGATTGGGCCGAAACACGGCCAGGAGCAACAGCGGCAGGTACCAGGCGATAAAGAGGCCGCCATGATGGGCTTGCCAGAATTGGGTGCCGAGCATGATCGCGGCCGAACAACTGAGGAGGGTGCCCAGGTTCTTTTGCGTCGGCCACATGGCGAGGCTGCCGGCGATGGCGAGGAACGCCGCAAACACCGGCAAGCGCAAATCGGTGCGGCCACCGCTCCAGAAGCCATCGGCCGCCTCGGGTAACAACGAGGTCCAGCCGAGCATCTGCCGGGCCTGCGCCAGAAACGCCGCAAAATCGATCGACGTCAGCGCCAGGCTGGCGATGAGCAGCGACAGCGTCACGGCAAAGCCCAGAGTGAACCGCGTCAACCCGCGCTGCCAGTAAAAGCTGATCCACAAGGGCAAGAGAAAAATCGGATAGTAAATGGCCCCTGCGGCCAGGCCCATCAGCAGTCCGGCGATGAGCGGCCGGCGATAGGCGACGGCGGCCCAGACCAAGAGCGCGGCGGGCAGCACATGATCGACGCGGCCGACCATGTGGGCCGTGTAGGGCAGCAGCAGGTAGAGGGCCGCGGCCGAGACGCCCGTACGCACGTTGTGGAAATGCAGCGAGCCCATCAGCACCATGCCGAACACGATGGCCAGATGCGAAAGGATCGCCATCGTGCGGGTGGTCGAGGTGTGGATGACGGCGCGGCGCTGATCCTCGGGCACGGCCTGATCGATTTCGACGAGGGCCTTGCTCGGCATGCTGCCGATGATGTGCAAGAGTGGATAGCCGGGACCGTGTTCGACCAGATCGGTCTGATCGGCAGGCGTGGCCACGCGGCTGAGCATCTGGTCGAGCCGGCGCGCGCCGCGCAGATCGCTATCGGTGATTTCGGCCGTGATGACGTTGGTGAACAGGAAGACCAGCAGCGAAGCGCCCATGAAAACCAGGCCGCCGGGCGACAGGTTGGCCTCGAGCAGCGGCCGGCGGACAAGCATCGGGTCGCAGAGCATCCGCACCAGGAAGCCCGCGCTGACGAGGAACAGCCAGGCGTAACCTAGGATGGCGGGGGTACCGTCCTTGGCGATCAGCAGCAAGGCGGGTGCATACAGGAGCAATCCAACCAGGTCGAAGTTACGGATGCTCCACAAGCGGCTGAACTTGAAATAGACCGCGATGGTGATCATCGACGCCAGGTAAGCCCAGGTCGTCGGATTCATCTGCCAGTCGTAGAGCACTCGGCCCATGCGTTGCGCCTTGAACGGCTGGACGAAACTGGCTGGTACGGACCGCGCGCAACTCGAAAGACGCCCCCGACGGGGGAGGCGATCGATAAACGCTCAGCGTAGAAGAACGGGGCATTTTTGCAAGGCTGATCGGTCGCGCGGCGAGCCGTGCGGCGGGCCGGAAAGCTCGAAGCGTCGAGGACTTGCGCCGGGCGTCGACATCCTCTGTGCGCTACCCGCCACGGTGGCGAGATACGGTCCAGGCGGCTACGCTGGGGCGGTTTCCAGGTCCCCCGGGGGCTCGCTGATGCGCCGGCTAATGTTGCTGGTCTGGATCGTCTGGGTCTGCTGGCCAGGCTCCGCAGTGCGCGGGCAGCACCCGGCGGCCGACAAGACGGCCACCTTTTCGATCGTGGCTGCCGATCCCGAGGCGGGATTGCTGGGCGCGGCCGTGGCGAGCAAGTACCCGGCCGTCGGGCGCGTGGTACCCGAGGTGAGGGCCGGCGTGGGCGCGATCTGCACGCAGCACTATCACGTACCGGAGTGGCGCTCGCGGGCACTCGATCTGTTGGCCGCCGGGCAGTCACCGGCCGGTGTGCTCGAGCAGTTGCTCGCCGGCGACGACCGGCCCGAGCAGCGGCAACTGGCGATGATCGATCAGGCCGGTCGCACGGCGGTGCATCAGCCCAGCCAGGCGCCGGCCGACAGTCGCTATTGGGGCGGTCAAACGGGTCGGTACTACGCCTGCCAGGGGAATACGCTCACGGGACGCGAGGTGATCGCGGCGATCGCCCAGGGCTATGAGAGCACCGCGGGCAGTTTTGCCGATCGGCTGGTCGCGGCCCTGTGGGCGGGCGACCGCGCGGGGGGCGATCATCGCGGCCGGCTTGCCGCGGGCATTCGCGTTTGCCGGCGCGGGCACGAAGGCTACTGGCTCGAATTGCACGTCGATCGCAGCGACGACGCGGTGCGCGAGCTGGTGCGGCAATATGCAAAGCTCGAACACGAAGCGCGGGGCGATTGGCAGCCCGACGTGAATCAGCCGTAACCACAACAGGAGCCGTGCGCATGTCGACCGATACGCTGTTCAGCATTGCCAACTCGAGTGTGTTGCCGATTTGGCTGCTGTTGGCGCTGGCGCCGGGCTGGAAGGTGACGCACTGGATCGTGGGATCGTGCGCGGTGCCGTTGGCGCTGGCAGCGCTGTACCTGGTGCTGATTGCCACCAATCTGAACGGAGCCGAGGGCGATTTTGGCTCGCTCGACGGGATCGCGAAACTGTTCGCCGACCGCGAGGTGCTGCTGGCCGGTTGGGTGCACTACCTGGTGTTCGATCTGTTCATCGGCACCTGGGAAGTGCGCGATGCGCGGCGGATTGGGGTTCCGCACCTCGTGGTGGTGCCGTGTTTATTCTTGACCTTGATGCTGGGGCCCGTCGGCCTGCTCGCCTACTTCGTGTGTCGGTGGGTGCGCGGAGAGTACTTCCTGTCGTTCGAGCGCGGCGGGGCCGCGGCGTAACGGCGTCGCTCGTACCGCGCAGCCGATACGCCGCGCTCACTGCGGTCGCAACGATTCGTCGAGGCGCCCGCGGGCCTCGGCAGTCCAAGGGCTGTCGCCGGCGGCCAATTCGAGGAAGCGGCGCCAACGCGGCAAGGCTTCGTCGCGCCGGCCCAACTCGTCGAGCGTGCGGGCCAGCAAATACCAGGCATCGGCATACTCGGGGTGGAAGGCCAGCGCCCCTTCAAACGCGGCGACGGCCAGCTCCTTGTCGCCGGTCTCGAGCAACACACAGCCGAGATTGGCGCGGGCCTCGACATAATCGGCGTCGAGCTCGGTGGCCATGAAGTAACGCTCGCGAGCCGCCGAGAGATCGCCGCTACGGTAGAGCACCTCGGCCAGCCGGAAGCACGTCTCGGCGTCGGGCCCACCGGCCGCGAGCGCCGACCGATAGAACTCGGCCGCCGGAGTGAGTCGGCCTTCGTCCTCGCAATCGGCAGCCAGGTCGAGCATTTCGGTCACCGTGAGCGGCTGACGGTCAGCCGCCGGCGACACACCGACCGGCACGCTGGCCACCTCCTCGGCAGCCTGCGCGGGCCGGTCGCTGGCCGAGGCGTCGAAATCCAATCGCTTCTGCCCGCCCGGCTCGATCAAGCCGTCATCGTGACGAACGAGCAGATGCTTGCCTTCGACGATCAGCGAGAGCTGCGCCAGCGGGCGCTCGACGTCGGGCAGCCAGCGGTGCAGCGCGGCGAGCTGAGCCTCGATGGCGGCCGGCGAAACATCGGCCGCCAACAGCTCGGCGAGTCGCCGGGCGGTCGCGACCTCGGAGAAGTCGAAATAAGGCAAGCGGCGCACTTCGCGAACCGGGCGAATCAACCCGCGCCGATGCCAGCGGCGGATCACTCCGACCGGTACGTTCAACAGGCTGGCCAGCATCGCCGGCGTGTAGAGTCGGCGCACGTCCTGATCGTCGTCGACCAGTCCGAGCCGCTGCCAGAGCTGCGTCTCGGTGATGATTTCGATCGTACCCTCGTCGGCCGCGGCGCGCAGGGAATCGTCGAGCCAGTCGGGAGCAACGCCGGGTGAAGGGAGCAGCTCGGCCTCGCCAATCACGACGAGATCGATGCCCGAGGCCGTGCGCTCGACCGGCGTGCCGCCGTGACGACGGACCTGGGCCTGTGCCTCGCGCTTCGACATGCCGGCCAGCTTGCCCGCCAGGAAAACGCGCCTGCCAGCCAGCGCGGACGGCTCGGTATGGGGCAGGGGCTGGTTCATGGGACGTCGAGGCGGATCGCGAAGTCGATCAAGCGGTCTCTCTTCGCGATTGTAGCGAGGCCGCGTCAAAGAAACGGGGCGCGAGCCGAACCAACGGCTCGCGCCCCGGGCGCTGGTCGAATCGTGCGGCGCGGTTAGGCGCTGGTCGACGTCTTGTTCTCGTTGATCGGACCCGGCTGCTCACCGGGGGGCAGTTCGGGCTTGTCCGTCTCCGGCTCGGCAGCCGGAGGATTGGTGTCGTTGGCCGGCGGGGACGGCTCGGCCGAACCCTCGGGCGCGGCCGGCGTCGGGCCGCGGTAGGTCGATTGCGGCGCGATCGAACCGCCGGACGCCGGCGCGGGCATGATCAGAGCGTCGCCGCCGCAAGGATCGCAGGGATTGATCGGCACCTTGCGGACGACCGTGCGGGGGATACGCCGGGTGTACGTAACCGGTACGCGCTTTTCGACGACGTGCGGCACGCGAAGCGTCTCCTCGACGGCCACCTGCCGGCAGACCTGCACCGGAATCTGCTCGACGCGCTGTTCCTCGACCATGCGGTAGGTGGTCACCGGAATCTTGCGCACCTGCTCTTCCTGCACATAGCGGCAGACCTGCACCGGCGTTTGCTGCTGTACGCGCTCGGTCACCGGGCGATAGGTGGTCACCGGAATCTTGCGCACCTGCTCTTCGCAGACCATCCGGGTCGTGGTGACGGGCACCTTGCGCACGACTTCTTCATCGACATAGCGGCAGACCTGGACCGGCACTTTTTGCGTCACGACCTGCTGCTGATACGTGGTCACGGGAACTTGTTGCGCAACAACGTTGGGTTGCCAGGCGTAGTTCGTCTGATAGGTGCCGGGCTGCTGGTTGGGCACCCAAGCGAGCGTCCCGGACTGCCATGCGGAAAGGCCGGTTGCCGGATTCACGACGCATTGGCCGGGGACCCATTGCAGACGATTGGTCACCGGGCCGGGACGATAGACGGTCTGGGCCTGCCAGCCGCCTTGGTCGACATACTGCGTGGTGTAGCTGGTGACGGGCATCAGCGCGGTATACGACTGCTGCTGCTCGACGGTCTCCATTACCGGGCGGCGAACCATATAGCGCTCTTCGCGCTCGGCGGTCTCGACGACCGGCCGGGACACGGTGTAGCGTTCTTCGCGCTCGGACGTCTCGGCGACGTAACGCACGACGTCGTAGCTGGTGTCGCGCATCTGCGTTTCCCAGACCGGGCGGCTCACGTAGTAGCGCTCTTCACGCTCGGCGGTCTCTGCGACGGGGCGCGCGACCGTATAGCGGCGCTCGTGCATCTGGGTTTCCACGACCGGGCGGTACGACGTCACCTTGCGGTCTTCGTAGACCGTTTCGTACTCGACGCGGTACGCCGTCACGGCTTGCTCTTCGTAGAGCGTTTCGTATTCCAGGCGATAGGTTTCGTAGACCTGCGCAGAAACCGGCGTCGAGGCCGCGAGGTTCAGACCGAAAAGCGCTGCGCACG
This sequence comes from Pirellulales bacterium, assembly GCA_019694435.1. Classification (NCBI taxonomy): domain Bacteria; kingdom Pseudomonadati; phylum Planctomycetota; class Planctomycetia; order Pirellulales; species Pirellulales bacterium. Next base: position 204,023 of record JAIBBZ010000001.1, on the reverse strand, counting down.
CTGCCCATGTGAATCGCATGACGACTACCCGAAGTGTGTGCTCAATCGTGGTGTGGCAAAACGGCCATTGGCACCCGGCCGCTGGGGGGCGCGGAGCGCCGCAGGGGGTCAACAAACCCCGTTACGACAATCTGGCGAACGAAAAGGTGGGCTGCAAACGGAAAAGTTTAACAGCCCCAAATATCGCGTCAGAAGTGATTGTCGAGTAAGGGCTTACGGTCGATGGCTTTCGTTGAAGTTTCGTCTGTCGCCGGCCGACACGACCGGAATGACCGGTCGGTTCGGGGGGGGCGCGCGGGCCGAGCACAACGGTGCCCGCGGCAGTCCCCCGGTACAGCGGGTTGGGGCCGCTTAGCTCTGTTGATATTCCTTCAGGAACCCACGGAATTGAATCAGGTGGGCTTCCTCGTCGGTGAGCAGCCGGATGCAGAGATCCTGAGTGACGTAGTCTTCGCCCTCGGTGGCGCGGATGATCTTCTTGTACTGAGCGACTGCGCCTTCCTCGGCGGCGATCACGGCCTTGATCACGTCGACCACGTTGGTCGTGTCGCCCGACGGCTGCAGCATTTTCTGGTCGAACTTCAACGACAACGAGCCGGGCACCAGGCCGCCGAGCTGCTTGATGCGTTGACCGATCTGCTGTGCGTGGCCCAATTCGCCGGCGACGTCGGCGGCCAGCGACTTCTTGATCTCTTCGGCGCGAACGCCGTCGAGGTTGACGCTATGGGCCAGGTAGTTGGCCACGGTCTCCAATTCCATCTCGTACGATCGACTCAGCTCGGCGATGACTTCTGCGTTCGAGGCGGCCATGACGTGATCTCCTCAAGGGAATACTCCGCGGGCCAGAAAGCCGCGGACCACGAGGCTCCAGGGCGACAACTGTGTGAAGTCTAGGTACGCTTGGCGAGGGGTCAACCCCCGCGAGGGCCGTGCCGGAGGATGACAAGATCGCGCATGCGCTGGATGGACTGCACGCTCGAACGACCGGCGGCCAATGTGGCGCTCGATGAGGCACTGCTGATGGCGGCCGAAGCAGCGCCGGCGCCGGTCGAATACCTGCGGCTGTGGGAATCCGCGACACCGATGGTGGTCGTCGGGCGATCGTCGCGCGTGGCCGACGAGGTCGACGAGGCGGCTTGCCTGGCGGCGGGCACGCCGATCGTGCGGCGCGCCAGCGGCGGGGCGGCGATCGTCGCGGGGCGCGGATGCCTGATGTACGCGGTCGTGCTGAGCACCGCGCTGCGACCCGAGGTGCAGGCCGTCGCCGAGGCCCACCGCCTGGTGCTCGGGCGGCTCGTCGAGGCGCTCGCGCGGCGCTGGCCCGGGGTCGCGCGCCGGGGCACCAGCGACCTCGCCTGGCACGAACGGAAATTCTCGGGCAACAGCCTGCGCGTGCGGCGCACGCACGTGCTCTATCACGGGACGCTGTTGTACGGGTTCGACCTCGCGAGCGTCGAACGCTGGCTAAGGATGCCGCCGCGGCAACCAACATATCGCGACGGCCGGGCACACGGCGCGTTTCTGACCAATTTGCCGGCACAGCGCGACGAGTTGTGCGCGGCGCTCGTCGAGGCGTCGGGCGCCGAGCCGCTCCCGGGCGAATTGCCGCTGGAGCTGACCGAGCGCCTGGTCGCCGAGCGTTACAGCCAGGAAGCGTGGAACAACCGCCTGTAAGTCGACGGCGCGCGTCAGACCAGGCCCCAGCGCTTGCGCAAGAACCAATCGAGGCTCCACAGGCCGACGATCAAGATGAGCAGGGGACCGTTGTCCCAGAGCTCGACTTTCGATTGGGTCGCGACTTCGAGATCGAGCGGCTGGTTGCGCAGCCGCGCCAGCAGACTCGAAAACTGTTCGGGCGGCACCGAGTCGCCGTCGGTCATCGCCGAGAGGCTCGCAAGCAATTGCGGATCGGCCGCGGGATTGTCGAGCTCGAGGTCTTGCTCGAAGACGAGGAACCGCGCTTTGGCGGTGCCCAACGCGTTGCCGGCCGCATCGTGCGCCGTGACGGTCAGCGTGTAGTCGCCCGGCGCGCGGGCCTCGTCGACGCTGCCGGTCCAGGTGGCCGAGTCTTTGATGAGCCGCGCCGGCTGGTTGCGGCCGTCTGGCAGTGCGACCTGAGCCTCGAGTTGCACGGCAGCGGCGTTGCCGCTCTCCGACTTGTAACCGGCCGTGAACTCGACGCGTTGCCCGGGGGCGAAGCGGCGCTGCGCCAACCGGACCCACGCACCGGCGTCGTGAGCGTCTTCTTTGTGCGCCAGCCAGAGCATCACCTGGCGCCAAAAGCGGCGGTGTTCGTCGGCATGGCCCGCCATCCACCAGCGCCAGGTCGAATCGCCGGCGAAGGCCAGCACGCGGCCAGCGCCGATGTCGCGCGCCACCAAGAGCGGCTCGCCTTGTGCCGATTCGGCCAGTACCACGGCGCGGGGTTGCAGCCCGCGGAAGCGGTTGGCACCGTCGCGCAAGGGAGGTAGCGCCTGCCAGGCGGCGCGGTTGTGCGCGGCATCGGTCAGCAGCATGACGAAATGGCGCTCGCCGATCTGCGTGGGCAGCATTTGCGGGGGTGAGGTGAGATGCAGATCGGCACGGACCGGTTCGTCGGGACTTTGGCGATCGAGCGGGCTGATTTCGATGGGGAGCAAATCGGCCAGCGGGGTGCTGTCCCAACCGCCGCCGCCAAAGCTGTACAGGCCGCCAATGGCGATCAGTCCGGCGCCGCCGCGGACCGCCGCGGCGAGGCTTGCCAACTCGGCGGGAGTGAAGATGTCGGCGGCGACGTCACCGAGCAGATAGACGTCGTAGCGGCCCGGTTGAAACCGCTCGGCCAGGTCGGGCGGGCGCGAATCGCGCTCGAGAGCATCGAGCCGCAGGTAGTCGCACTTGATATCGTCCGAGGCGTCGAGCGAGCGCGTCAGAAACGTCTGTTCCGGACGCAAGGCGCCTTCGAGATAGAGCACGTTGAGGCCACCCTTGGTGACAGTGACAAAGGTCGACAGGGTGTTGTTGGTGGTCACCAGTTCGCCGGGCTGGGGCGGCGCAGCGAGCGTGAGCTTGTATTCGCCCGGGACCGGCGGCGCATAGCTCAGGGAGACCGGCTCCGGATCGCCAGCGTCGTCACCGCGCAGGCTCGTGTCGGCGACGCGGGTCATCTGGCCGGGCGCGGTTTCAAAGAGCAGCTCGAAGGGCACGTCCTGGTTGGCAAAGCCGCTGAGCCGTGCGGCGGCGGCAACCACGAGCTGATTCTTGGCAAACACCGTGGGATTGACCGCCAGGTCGGCGAGCGACACGTCGCGCGTCTGGCCGGTGCCGCGGGCCTGGCCGAAGGCGACAGTGTGCAACGGGTAGCCCAGGTCGGCGAGCCGGCGGGCGACGGTCTGCGGCGCGGTGTCACGGGGTGCGTAGGCGCGCTGCGCGCCGTCGGTGAGCAAGATCACGCCGGCCAAGCGCTGGCCCGACTCGCGGCGGAGCAAGTCGTCGAGCACGGCGCCCAGGGCCGTCTGATCGCCGATGGGCGCGGCGGGTAGATCGAGCTGGTCGGCGAGCTCGACGGCGCGGGCCTCGGCGTCGAACGCGAACAGCTTGACCTGCAGGTCCTGCGCCAGCTCGCGCAAGGCGGGCAGCGATTCGTCGAGCGTCGCGCGGAGCGTGTTCCAGCGCGACTGGTTGTTCAAGCCGTCGGCAACGCTCATGCTGCGCGAGCAATCGGCCAGCACGAGCAGCGTGGCCGACTGGCGGCGCGTCGTGGTGTGGACCAGAGTGGGCCGCAGCATGGCCAGCAGCACCAGCGCCACGGTGATCACACGCAGCACCGTCAGCACACGGCGCCGAAACGGTGTCTGCGCGCGCGGCGCCACGCGCCACAGCAGCACCACCAGGGCGCAGGCGACGAGGGCTACGAGCCAGTAGCCGCCGACGGGTGACAGCGACAGGCGCACGACGCGTGGGGTCCTTTAAGAGGCGGTAGCCGGCACCGGCACGGTCGACGTGGTGCCTGCGCCGGCCGGCTCGCGGTAAAAGCGGTTCGACAGCCAATGTTCCAAAGCCATCACCAGGACCAGCCCGACGATGATCCAGCCGAAGAGCTCGCGGCCGACGCGACCGACGGCGATGGTGCGGTTGATTTCGGTCCGGTTGGCTGCCACGCGAAACTCGGTGTCGCCCAGCAGGGCCTTGAGCATCTCGGGCGTGGCGCGGGCCAGGTCGCTTTGCGCCGGCGGGACGTTGACGCTGAAGCCGCGGCGAAAGCCGTCGGCGGCGCCGCCCGACTCGAGCCGGTATTGGCCAGGCTCATCGGTCTCGGCGATGGCGATCGAGGCTTGCGATGCATCGGCCGTGCGGCGGGTGCGCTGGCCGTCGGGCAACACGAGCAAATAGCTGGTGATGCGTTCGCCGCGCTCGGGGCGCACCAAGGCGGTCTGGCCGGGTTCGTATTGCAGGCGGTCGTCGGCATTGCCGACCAGATATAGCAGCATCTCGTTGGTCAGCACGACGAAGGGCCAGCTATCCAACTCGGGCAGCAGGTTCCAGGCCTTGCCGCGCGGTCGATAGGCGATCGAGGTCGTGAACGTCAGCGTACGGCCCTGCCCGATCGGTCGCTCGACGAGCGCGGGCTCGCCGTCGCGATAGGTGATGACGGTCGAGGCGCCGGAGTGCAGCTCGCCCAATTGCCAATGGCGGTAAACGGAGAACAGATCCCAGGGCGGGCCGGGATCGAGATTGCGGAATCGCGCCAAAATAGGGTGCTGCAGATTGGACGGGGCGAGGTATTGATCGCCGTCGGGCCAACGCGCCTGTTGGCGCAGGGGCGCCGGCAAGAGCTCTTGAGGCGCGGCAGCGTTGAACGCTTCGAGCGGCGTAGCCGCGGGCCCCAGAAAGATTGCCAGTCCGCCTCCGGAAGCAACGTACTTTTGGAGCTGATTCCAAAGGGGCGCCTGGAGCGGCGGTGGATCGACCAGGCAGACGGCGGCGTCGCCTGTGAGCTGTTCGGGACGAAACGCCTCCCAGTCGACCGTTTCGCAGACGAAGCGCGCGCGGCCATCAGTGCGGAACTGGGCGGGGGCGAGCGCCTCGGCGAGAAACAGCGCCGTCTGATCTTCGGGCGCGGCCGCGACGATCCGCACGGGCCAAGGACGGCGCACCTGGACCGTGAAATAGCGAATGTCGTCCCAGGCGATGCCATCCTCACCCAAGACGCGCAGATGGCCCTGGTGCAGGCCTTCGCTCAATCCGGCCAGGCTGAACGCGGCCGCGGCACTGCCGTTTTCCGGCACTTCGACCATGGCCTGGTGGCGCTTTTCGGGCGGCGCGTCGCCCGAGGCGAGATACAGCTCGACGGTGCGCGAGCCGCCGAGCCCTTGCGCGGCGAGGGGGGCGTCGATGTGGAGCGTTGCGCCGGGCGTGAGCACCGAGGCATTTAACTGGGGCGTGCCGAGCGTGAGATTGCGCGGCTGTGGTTGGCCGACATCGATCAGGTAGACGCCCAGGCCGGGCAGCCGGGACAACAGTTCTTTCAGTCGCGGCGCCGGCTGGGCATTCCACTGCGCGGCGGCCAGGTCGGTGAAGACGTAGAGCTCTTTGCGGTCCAGCTCGCTACCGGCGAGCAGTTGCACGGCGGCTTCGAGCTGCGCCGTCAGCGGTTGCGGCTGCCAGGTGGTTTGCAGGCGATCGACGCGGGCCAAGGCGGCGGCCAGATCGACCTGGAACACGGCCGACCCGAGTGACGATTCGAGCACGCCCACCTGGCTGTCGGCCGGCAATTGGCCCAACAGCCAGTGCGCGATGTCCTGCGCCTGGGCGAGGCGGGATTGATTCTGGAAGCGGTACTCCATCCGCGGCGAAGTGTCGAAGACCAAGGCCGCGGCGACGGGCAGCGCCTGGTTGGCGATCGCGCCGGACGATTTGATCGTGGGGCGGGCGAAGGCCAACGCCAGCAACGCGATCGCCGCACAGCGCAACAGCAACAACAGCCAGTGGCGCCAGCGCAGCTTGCGGCGGTTGGCTTCGCGACGCCGCGCGACGAGCCGCAGCGCGGGAAACTCGAGCGAACGGGGCTTTTGCCGCAACAACAGGTGCAACACGATCGGGACGGCCACGAGGGCCGCGCCCCACAACAGCGCTGGATTGACGAATTCCATCGCGCTAGCACCTGGCCCGACGGCTGATGAGATACTCGGTCAGCGCCTTGTCGAACGGTTGGCTCGTATCGAGCGGTACGTAGTCGATCCCCGACTTGAAAGCGGCGTCGCGATAGGTCTGGCGAAACGCGGCCAGCTCTTCGAGGTATTCGGCCCGCAGGCCGGCGGCGTCGACCCGCAAACGGTCTTGCGATTCGGGCTCCTCGAACTCGACGAGGCCCTCGAAGGGGAATTGGACCTCGGCCTCGTCGAGGACGTGGAACACGATCACGTCGTGGCCGCCGTGGCGCAGCCGGCGCAGCGCGGCGAGCACGGGTTCGGGCTCGGCGAGCAGGTCGCTGAACAGCATGACCAGGCTGCGGTGTTTGAGCATCGCCGCCAGTTGGCCCAGGCAGCGGGCAATGTCGGTCGTGCCGGTCGGCCGCAGCCGGGCGAGCACCGAGAGAATGGTCGAGAGCTGCGTGCGCCGCGAATGCGGCGCGATGCAATCGCGAATCTTCTCGTCGAACGTGACCAGGCCGACCGGGTCTTGCTGGTGGACCATCAGGTAGGCCAGCGCAGCGGCCAGACAGATGCTGTACTCGAACTTGGTCAGCTCCTGCCGAAACGTGTAGCCCATCGACCGGCTGAGATCCATCACCAGGTAGCCGGTGATATTGGTCTCGGCCTCGAATTTCTTGATGTAGTACTTGTCGGTGCGGGCAAAGACCTGCCAGTCGATGTCGTGCGGGTCGTCGCCGGGGGTGTATTTGCGGTGCTCGCTGAATTCGACCGAGAAGCCATGAAACGGGCTGGCGTGCAGCCCGTGCATGAAACCCTTGACGATGAACTGGGCCCGCAGATCGAGCCGGCCGATCTGGCGGATCACCTCGGGCTTGAGATAGCTCTCGGCACTGGGCATAGCGGCGAGCCTCGCAGAGCGGCGCGAGCGCGCGGAGGCCGCGCGTCGGTCGCGGGCGGAAGCGGCTTTACGACTCGAACTTGGGAATGGCCGGGGCGGGGATTTCGGCGACGAGCCGCTTGATGACGTCGTCGCTGGTCATGCCTTCGGCCTGGGCCTGGAAGTTGGTGCTCACGCGATGTCGCAGGACCGGCACCGCCACGCGGCGGACGTCCTCGATGGCCACGGAAAAGCGGCCGTCCATCGCGGCGATGGCCTTGCCGCCGTGGATGAGGAATTGTCCTGCGCGGGGGCCGGCGCCCCAATCGACCCACGTGCGAATGAAATCGGGTGCGTTCGGTTCTTTGGGGCGCGTGGCACGGACCAGCGCGGCCACGTACTTGACGATGTATTCGCTCACGGCCACGGAGCCGACGAGCTTTTGCAGATTCAGGATCGCGCGGGCGGAAAGGACCTTACGGACCTCGGGCTTTTCGTTGCGCGTGGTGCTGGCCAGGATCTGCTCTTCCTCGGCCAGCGAGGGGTAATCGACCTGCACGTTGAACATGAAGCGGTCGAGCTGGGCCTCGGGCAGCGGATAAGTGCCCTCCTGCTCGATGGGGTTTTGCGTGGCGATGGTGAAGAACGGGTCGGGCAGGGGATAGGTCTGCTGGCCGACGGTGACTTCGCGCTCTTGCATCGCCTGCAACAAGGCGGCCTGCGTCTTCGGCGGGGTGCGGTTGATCTCGTCCGCCAGGAGGATGTTGGTGAACACCGGGCCTTCGACAAAGCGAAAGTGGCGGCGGCGATGTTCGTCTTCTTCGAGGACGTTGGTGCCGGTGATATCGGAGGGCATCAAGTCGGGCGTGAACTGGATGCGCTTGAACTGGATGTCGAGGATTCGGGACAACGTGCTTACCAGGAGCGTCTTGGCCAGGCCCGGCACGCCGACCAACAGACAATGGCCGCGCGTGAAGATCGCGGCAAACAATTGCTCGATGACGTCGTCCTGGCCGACGATGACCTTTTGCAGTTCTTCCTGCATCAGCCGCCGGTGTTGGGCGAATTCCTGGAGGAAGTCGCCGAGGCTGCGGGATTTCGTGGCCACGCTGGTCCTTGCTTGCTCGGGCAACGCGAAAAGCGATAGGATGACAAGAGTTGCGTGCAGCAGGGTCGTTCGACCCGGGGCCACGCTCAAAATTCTATCGGTCGAGGAAAGTGCCAGCAATTCGCACACCGCCGGCGTTACAGCGAATCTTCGCGGACCGGCAGGCGAATGGGGTGTTTATGCGCAGGACCGCGGGCGACGTCCGCCGGTGCGCGCGCGGACGGGACACGTTCCGCAGGGGCTGTCAAGTTGTAGCGATTGCGTTGGCCCTGGCGGTTTCGGCCGTACGTACGGCCCAGGCGCAGGCCGACATCGACCCGCAACGGGTACGCGCGGCCATTGCCCGGGGCATGGAATACTTATTGCGCGAACAACTGCGCGACGGATCGTGGAAAGACTGGCCCTCGCAGGAGGGCGGGGTCACCGCGCTGTGCACGTTGGCGCTGCTCAACGGCGGACTACCGCCGAGCGATCCGCGCGTGCAGCGGGCGCTGTCGGTGTTGCGCAAGATCGAAACCGACGGCACCTATGCCGTGGCGCTGCAAACCATGGCGTTTTGCGAGGCGGAGCCGGAGAAGGATCTGCTGCTGATCCGGCGGAACGTGCAATGGCTCGAGTCGAACCAGTTTCGCAACGGGCCCACGGCCGGGTCGTGGTCGTATCCGCAAGGGCCGGGTGACAATTCCAACTCACAGTTCGCCCTCTTGGCGCTCCATGCCGCGGAAGAAGTGGGGGTCGCTGCGAACGACACGACCTGGCGGCTGGCCCAACAGTACTGGTCCAAATGTCAGAACGGGGATGGGTCGTGGGCCTATACGATCGCCGGGGGGGCGGGAACCGGCAGCATGACCTGTGCTGGAATCACTTCGATGGTCATCTGCACCGGACGCCTGGCACAGGGCGACGCGCGGGTCGAGGGGGGGAGGGCCCTGTGTTGCCAGCAGCAGGAGGTGAACGACTCGATCGAGCGGGGGCTGAGCTGGCTGGCACGAAACTTTTCGGTCGAGATCAATCCCGGCGCCGGGGGCCGGAGGCTGTATTACCTGTACGCGCTCGAACGCGTCGGACGGCTGACCGCGCAACGGTTCATCGGCGATCACGATTGGTACCGGGAAGGCGTGGCCGAGATGCTCAAAGAGCAGGACCAGCTTTCGGGCTTTTGGCGCGGCGACCAGGACGGGCCGGAGGTCGTCGCGACGTCGTTCGTGCTGTTGTTCCTGTCGAAGGGGCGCTGGCCGGTGCTCGTGGGCAAGTTGACCCATGGGCCCGAGGGAGACTGGAACCGGCATCGCAACGACATCGCCAACCTGACGCACTACGCGGGACAAAAATGGCGGCAAAAGATGACCTGGCAGGTGGTCCAAGCGCGAACGGCCAAGACGGTCGACCTGCTGCAAGCGCCCGTCTTGTTTTTCAACGGCCGCGAAGCGCCGGTCATTAGCGACGAAGAGGTCGCGCGGCTGCGCGAGTACGTGAACCAAGGTGGGTTCATTTTTGCCGAAGCCTGCTGTGAGGGGGATGCGTTCGACCAGGGATTTCGCGCGCTGGTGCAGCGCCTGTTTCCGGAGCCGGAGCATCAATTGCACCTGTTGCCGCCGGAGCACCCGGTGTGGCGGGCCGAGGAGCCGGTCGATCCGAAATACGTGCGGCCCCTGTGGGGCATCGACGTGGGTTGCCGGACGAGCGTGATTTATTGTCCGGCCGATTTGTCGTGCTACTGGGAACTGAGTCGGCCGGGGCGCGATACGAAGCTGCCGCCGGCGGTGCGCGTCGAGGTTGCGGCGGCCAACGCGCTGGGCATCAACGTGCTCGCTTATGCGACGAACCGGGAACTGAAATCGAAAGATGAGTTGCTGGCCGCGGTGCGCGAACCGGGCGCCGACGATCGCGTGGCCCGCGGCAAGTTGGCCATCGGCAAGTTGAAACACACTGGCGGCTGGAACGTGGCCCCGACGGCGCTGTCGAACCTGGGGCGGGCCCTGGCGCGGGAGCTGAAGATCCGCATCGATTCGGCGCCGCACGAGTTTCCCTTGACCGATCCGCGGATTTACGACTTTCACCTGTTGTTCATGCATGGCCGGAACAGCTTCCGATTCAGCGAGGCCGAGCGCCAGCAGCTACGGGCCTTTGTCGAGCGTGGGGGAACGCTGTTGGCGGACAGCGTGTGCGGCAGCGAAGAGTTCACCCGAGCGTTTCGCCGCGAGATGGAGGCCACGTTTCCAGAAACGCCGCTGGAGCGGGTACCCGCCGGCAATCCGTTGCTGACGAACGAACTGGGCGGCTTCGACCTGAAGCAGGTACAACGGCGCGAGCCACAGGCGGGCGACGGCGCTCTGCGCGGAGTGACCCGTAGCGTCGAGCCCGACTTGGAGGGCATACGGCAGGGCGAACGATACGCGGTGATCTTTTCGCGGTTCGACCTGAGCTGCGCGCTGGAGAAGCACAACTCGGTGGAATGTGCCGGTTACACGCCGGAAGACGCTGCCCGGATCGGGATCAACGTGGTGCTGTACTCGCTGCAGCAGTGAGCACGGGCGGCGCCAAGACGGTTGCTCTGGGCAACCGTTCTGGGCGCCCTTGAAGGGGTGCATTCACCCTGGTGCCGCGCCGCGAATGCCGAACAGGCGTTCGACGAGTTTCAGCAACAGGGGCAGGACGACGAGGTTGCCGATGGAGCCGCCGACCATGGTCAGTCCCATCAAGGCGCCGAAATAGACCAACGGGATAAACTGGCTGAGCATCAGGGCGCTAAAGCCGGAGACGAGGGCCACGGTCGAAAAAATGACCGCACGGCCGACGCGCTGGTGGACCATGGCGAGCGCTTCGTTGACGCCGTAGCCTGAGCGGCGGGCATCGAGATACTCGGTGATGTAGTGCACCGAGGAGTCGACCGAGAGGCCCATCGATACGGCGGCGATCATCGCGGCGCCCATGTTGACGTCGACGCCCAGCCAGCCCATCAGCCCGTTGACGATCATGATCGGCAGGCTGTTGGGAATCATGGCGACCATCGCCACGGGCAGGCTGCGGAAGGCGAACAGCATCATCGCACCGATCATCGAGCTGGCGATCAGAAAGGTGACCCACTGGTCGCGGAGAATGCTGTTGATCAGTTGGGTCAGCAGCACGAAGAACCCGGTGACCTGTGCCTCGGAACCGAACTCCTCGCGGCTGATCCGCAGCACCTCATCGATGAGCTGTTGTTTCTGGGCCGAAGGCTGGCGCTCTTTGGCGCGGAGCATGATCCGCAGGTAATGCTGGGCGCCGGGGCCGGGGTCTTGTCCCCAGAGCACGTTCATGATGGCCGGCATTTGGCCGCGCATCTGGTCCATGAGCATGGGCACCGAGAAGTTGTCGGCCAGGGAACCCAGGTTCAAAGCGTCGATGGCATCGACCACGCTGAACACCTTGGTCAGGCCTTCTTGGGCGAGACCCTGCTCGTCGGGCACCTGCGTCTCGGTGCGTAACCGCTCTTCGAGGCGGCGGACCTTGGCGACGAAGTTCCAGTCGGGCTCGGCAGGTGCCGGCAAGAAGATGTCCCAAACGCCGGCGCCGCCGAGTTCGCGTTCGACGAACTGGTAGGAACGCACCAACGGACTGCTGGCGCGAAAATTCTTGGTGAAATCCGTTTCGACCTGCACCCAGCGCGAGCCGTAGATGGCGGTACCGGCGACCAGGGCCGCGAAAACGCCGATCGTCTTGGGCCAGCGGTTAATGAAATGGATGATCGTACCGAGGCCAAAGTCGAGCCCGCGCTCGCCCCAGGCGCGGCGCGGATCGGCGTCGATCGAACCGAGAATCGACAGGCCCGGAATCATGATGCACATGCTGACGATGGCGATCAGCGAGCCGCAGAGCATCATCACTCCGAAATCGCGGATCGGTCCGACCTTGGCCCAGAGCAGCGAACCGAAGCCGGCCGCGTCGGTCAAGCAGGTCCAGAGAATGGGCAAGGCCAACGTGGCCGCGCAGAAGTAGAGCGAATCGCGCGGGCTGCGGCCGGCATGGCGCTCTTCGCGAAAGCGGATGATGACGTGCACCGTGGCGCTGATGCCGATCACGAAGATGATGGCCCAGAGCATGGAACTGACCATCGTGAGGCGGAAATTGCCGAGGACCAGCAGGGCCTTGGTCGCCAGCAGCGTGAAGACAACCGTGGCCAGCGGCACGATCACCCAGCGGAAGCTGCGAAAGCTGACCAGAATCGTGATCACCAACAGCACGGTCGCCGTGTTGCCGAGCACGACGCTGTCGGTTTCGAGATAACGGAACCCGTCGACGATCATCGCCGGCTCGCCGGTCACGACGCCGCCGGGATAGTCGTCGATCACGGCGCGGAGCTGGTCGACGGTTTCTTCGCGCGAGACCTTGCTGTCGGCTTCGGGTTTGAGTAGGCAGACCAGCGCTGTCGTCTGGCGGTCGGTGCTGACGGTGTAGTTCTCGAACAGCTCGACGAACGACTGGTGCAGGGGTTGCGACTGATCGATGATGTCGGTGCCGAAGGGACTGTTGCTCAGGCTGAGCACGGAACCGACGCCGGGAACGGCGCTGAGCCGCTCGGTAGCTTCGGCGACGCGGGTAATGCCGGCGGGTGTCATCAACTCGGGATCGCGATAGGCGGCCAGCGCGATCTCGTCGTCGGAGAAGATCTCCTTGGCCCGACGGTAGGGAATCAGGACCGGGTCGTCTTCGGCGAACATGTTCTCCATGCTGCGGTCGAAGCGCAGGCGGCTGGCCGGTTCGACGGACAGGACGGCGATGATCACGCCGATGCCGAGCAGGACATTGCGCCAAGCGACGAGGTGGGCGGCAAAACCTTTCACCGCCGGTGAAAGGTCCGAGTGGTCCGAACGTTGCTGCAAGAGACACCGCCTCTACGCCGAGAAACCGCTGCCGGCGCGGCAGAAGGAGCCCGACGCCGGCCGCGGCTCGTCGGCATTGTACAATCGAGCCGCAGACCGCCTAGCGTCCGCCGAAATTGCGACAGCGACGACGCAGAAGGCGGCGGACCGCCTCGTTCAGCCGCCAGGACCACCGCGCACGTGCTTCGAAAGTGTCTGGGAATTCTGTGCCTGGCCTTGGTGCTGCGCGCGGGCGTGCTGGTCGTCGAATTTGGCACACTGGCGGCCGATCCCGACGCGTATCGCGCCTTGGCGGCGAACCTGCGTCAGCATGGTGTGCTGGGCAACGGCGAGCGGCCGACCGCGTTCCGGCCGCCGCTGTATCCGCTGCTGCTGGCGCCGGTGTTGGGCGCAGGCGATCGGGGCATCGCCGGCCTGCACTTCGTGCTGGGCGCAGGCACAGTGATTTTGGCGGGGCTGCTCGCGCGGGCGGCGGGGCGCGGCGAGCTCGCGCCGGCGGCCATGCTGCTCGTGGCGGTCGATCCGATCTTGTTGCGGCAATCGACGGTCGTGATGACCGAGACGCTGGCGGCGTTCTGCGCGGCGCTAGTGTTGGTCGTGGCCACGTTTGCACAGCGCCGCGGGACGATCGGCGCGCTCGCGCTGGGCGCAGCGCTGGGGTTGGCCGTGCTCGCGCGGCCGACGTTCCTGGCTTGGACGGGGTTGGAGATCTTGGCGCTGGGAGCGGCGGCCGTCTTGAGGCCGGCTGCAGTGAGGCCGCCCGCAGCTTGGGTCCGCGCCGGCGCGTGTGTCGTGGGACTGGCGATCGTGCTCGGTCCCTGGGTCGCGCGCAATCGGGCAGCGCTGGGTAGGCCTATCGTGGGGACAACGCACGGCGGTTTTACGCTGCTGTTGGCGAACAACCCGGAGTTCTATGCGCATCTGCGGACGGCACCCTGGGGCGAGGTCTGGGATTCGGCCCGATTCAATGCCGAGGTCACTCCGCGCTTGCGCCGCGCGACCACGCAAGCAGAGCTGGCGAGCGACGAACGGGCCTATCGCATGGCGCGCGAGCACATCGAGCGCGAGCCGGCGATGTTCGCCTGGTCGTGCCTGGTCCGGTTAGGTCGGTTCTGGAGCCCGTTGCCGCATCGTGTCGGCAGCACAGAGTCGCTATCACGCAGGGCGTTGCGCTGGGCAATCGCCGTGTTCTACGCGTTCGAGTTTGCTGCGGCGCTGTACGGGCTTTGGCTATTGCGCGGCGCATGGGCAAGCGAACCCTGGCGCAGCACGCTGCTCCTGGCGCTGGCACTGGCGGCAACGCATGCGGTTTATTGGAGCGATCTGCGGATGCGGGCTCCGTTAACGGTCGGCATCGCCCTGTTGGCGAGCGTTGGCTGGCGGGGCAGTCGCCCAGGCGAAACGGCCCGCGCAACGAGCGATGGCGCAAGCATTTAGCGACACCCGGTCGGCGCTCAAGCCGCCTTGACCGGCCGAATCGAGCGTGACTAGAATCCGCGCGTCCAAATCCCACGTCCCAACGATTTGGCGCATTTCAGGTTGTGACCGCTCGCCGAGGGTTCCCTCAACGCGTGCGAGCGGGCAAGGAAGCCCGTCCTGCTCACCGTTTATCCAACACGCTCAGTGCGTCGGCGCGTGCCTGCGCGCGCGTGGATCGTCGCCATGCTGTGGCTGACGTCGTCGGTCGCGCACGTGCCGCGCGCGTGCGCTCAGATCGAGCTGACGACCGAAGGTCTGGACGGTCCGATCGTGGTGAGCGCCGACACGGCCAATCATTGGCGCCAAGGCGCCTACGACGTGTGGCTGCTGCGCGGGCACTGCCTGGTGCAGCAGGATCTAACCTACGCGCGCAGCCAAGAAGCGGTGATCTGGGTCGAACAGGCAGCGCCCGATTCGCCCGAGCTGAGCCGGGCGATCGTCTACCTGGAAGGCGACGTGCAGATCGAGCAGAACGTCGACGGCCAGGCGACGCGCATCGTCGAGCGGAGCTGGTTCGGGCGCTTTTCGTCGGTGTCGCCGATCGAGGTGCGCGTCGCGAACCCCGGGCCCGAGCCGAAAACCAAGCCGGCGGTGTGGCACGCCGCGATGGCCAAGCGCGATCCGTACGCGCGCGACGCGCTGCAACAGGCGCAATTCGCGCAGTTCGATGGCGGCGCTGTGCAAAACGACCCGCTGCCGCCCGGCACGCGCCGGTTGCGGGCCTATCCGCGCAGCAGCAGTGTGCCGGTCAACGCGCGCTATTTCCCGAGTGCCGATGGCAGCGAGTGGATCGTGACGGTCGACTCGGGCATCAACCTGATCATCGATGGAATCGACGAACTCGGCTCGGTCGATATCACGACCGACCGGATTGTGATCTGGACGCGCGGTCTCGATCAGCCCGACCTGCAGGGACAAGTGGCGCAATCGGGCAACACTCCGCTCGAGATCTACATGGAAGGCAACATCGTCTTCCGGCAAGGGGAACGGGTCGTCTATGCCGAGCGCATGTACTACGACGCCACGAACCAACGCGGGACGGTGCTGGGGGCCGAAGTCTTGACGCCGGTGCCGGAGTATCTGGGGCTGTTGCGGCTGAAGGCCAACGTGCTGCAACAGGTCAACCGCGACCAGTTCTACGCGCAGGACGGCTTCATCACCTCGAGCCGCATCGGGCAACCAGGCTATCGACTGCAGTCGGGCCAGGTGTTCTTCGAAGATCATCAACGGCCGGTGATTGATCCCTACACGGGTGGACCGGCGATCGATCCGCAAACCAACGAGCCGGTCATCACGCACGATCGCCTGGCGACGGCGCGGAACAACCTGGTCTACCTGGGGCCGGTGCCGGTCTTCTACTGGCCGACGTTTGCCACCGATCTGACCGATCCGACGCTGTATGTCGACGGGTTCAGCGTGAAGAACGACCAGATCTTCGGCACGCAGGTGCTGGTCGACCTGGACGCCTACGAGGTGCTGGGAATTCGCAATCGGCCTAAGGGCACGAAGTGGGATTTCTCGGTCGACTATCTCAGCAAGCGCGGCCTGGCGGGGGGGACTTCGTTCCGCTACAACCGCGCCGACTCGTTGTTCGGCGTGCCCAGCAGTTATGCGGGCACGTTCGATGTTTGGGGGCTCCACGACAGCGGTCTGGATAATCTGGGTCTGGGGCGGCAGGCACTCGTGCCCGAGTCGCGGACGCGCTATCGCAATTTTCTCCGGCATCGCCAGTTCCTGCCCGACAACTACCGGGTGACGGCCGAGTTGGGACTGATCAGCGACCGCAACTTCCTGGAGTCGTTCTTCGAGAACGAATGGGACAACTCGAAAGACTATACGACCGGCATCGAGCTGAAGCGGCTGCAGGAAAACAGCTCGTGGAGCATCACGGGCGATGGGCGGGTCAACGACTTCTTCACGCAGACGACCCAGGCGCGGGCCGATCATTTCCTGTTGGGCCAGGAACTGTTCTCGGACCGGGTCACCTGGTTCGAGCACACGTTTGGCGGCTACCAGGAGCTGGGCGTCGCCAGCACGCCGAAGGACCCGACCGATGCGGCGCAGTGGCAGTTCCTGCCGTGGGAAGTGCCTTCGCAGGGCGAGCGCTTCTCGACCAAGCACGAGCTGGATCTACCGCTGCCGTTCGGACCGTTCAGGCTGACGCCCTATGTCTTGGGCGCGTTCGACCACTGGGGCGAGGATTTGAACGGCAACCCGCTCGATCGGCTGTATGGCCAGACCGGCCTGCGGGCGAGCATCCCGTTCTGGAAGGTCTATCCGAATGCCGAGAGCGGCCTGTTCAACGTGCACGGCATCGCGCACAAGCTGACATTCGACGCCGACGTGTTCGTGGCCGAATCGTCGGCCGATCTGGACCAGTTGCCGCTCTACGAGCCCGTCGACGACGACAATATCGAGCATTTCCGCAGCCGCTTCGGGATCAACACGTTCGGCGGGGTGACGCCAATTCAATTCGACGAGCGGTTCTATGCGTTGCGCAGTGGGCTGGCGAGCAACGTCACGTCGCCGTCGTCCGAAATTGCCGACGACCTGGCCGCGGCGCGGCTGGGGCTGAACCAGCGCTGGCAAACCAAGCGCGGCTATCCCGGACGGCGGCGGATCATCGATTGGATCGTGCTCGATACCGGCACGACGTTCTACGCCAATCCGGATCGAGACAATTTCGGCGAGGCGGTGGGCCTGACCGATTATGACTTCCGCTGGCACGTCGGCGATCAGTTGACGATGTTGAGCAGCGGTCTGTTCGACTTCTTCGACGACGGGCAAAAGATCATCACCGTGGGCGGGCACTTGATTCGTCCGCCCCGCGGCGGCCTGTCGCTGCAGTTCCGGCACTTCGAGGGGCCGTTCACGAGCAACGCGGTCATCGCGACGTACAGCTACCACATGAGCCCCAAGTGGATTTCCACCATGGGCAGTTTTATCGACATCACGAACAACAACTACGGGCAGATGCTGGGGCTGACGCGGATCGGCGAGTCGCTGTTGTTTACCATCGGCGTGACGAACAACTCGAGCAAGGACATCGTCGGCTTCAACATCTCGATCGAGCCGCGATTCTTGCCGCGGACGCGGACCCTGGGCGCCGGTGGGGCGGCAATTCCCATGGCCGGGTTGTACGGGCTCGAGTAAACGGGAAAGCGGTATGTGCGACCAGGGCCCGGACCGCGAACACTGGCGGCGCAAGTTCGGCCACGCGTTTCGCGGGGTGAAGACGGCGTTCCGTGGGCAGAGCAGTTTCTTCGTGCACTATTTCTTTGCCGCGGCCGTCGTGGCGGCGGCCGTGGTGCTGCAGGTCTCGCTGGTCGAGGCGAGCGTGTTGCTGTTGTGCATTGCGGGAGTGCTGGTGGCCGAGATGTTCAACACGGCGCTGGAGCACCTGGCCAAGGCGGTGACCGAGGAATATCACCCGGCCGTCAAGGCGGCGCTCGACGTGGGGAGCGGCGGCGTGCTGATGGCCGCCGTCGGGGCCGTGCTAGTGGGCCTGCTGATCTTCGGCCCGCGGCTGCTGGCGCTGCTGTGGTGAGCGTGGCCGTCGCCCGCACCGCGGATCACAGCTTGCCCAGGATCTCTTTCCAGCGCTTCCAGGCGGCCGCTCGGCCGGCCTGGTTTTCGGCGCTGGCGTCGGGTGCGGCGCCGGCGCGCATGAAACCGTGGCCGGCGCCGGCGTATTGAACCGGTACGTAAGTCTTGCCCGCCTGTTTCATCAGCTCGGTCGATTGCGGAATCGTGGCATTCACACGGGCATCGTTGCCGCCGTAGAAGCCATACACCGGACAGGTGATCTTCTTGATCTGGGCCGGGTCTTCGGGCCCGTTGCCGTAAAAGACGAACGCGGCGGCGATCGAATCGTTGTTCGTGGCGAAACGGAACGACTCGCGTCCACCCCAGCAGAAGCCGCACACGGCAACCTTGCCATTGGCGGCCGGAAGCTTGCGCAGGTACTCGACCGCCGCGTTCAAGTCGGCCGTGATCTGGTCGGGCGGCAGCGACGAGATGGCGCGGCGGACGGCATCGCCGCTGCCCAATTCCTTGGTGCCTCCGCCGCCGGGGGCGGTACCGGACAATAAATCGGGAGCCAGCGCGATGTAGCCGGCCTCGGCGAGCTCGTCGGCCAGGCTGCGGACCCAATCGCTGAGGCCGAAGATCTCGTGAATGACCAGCACGGCCGTGGCCTTGTCGGCCACTTCAGGGAACACGATGAAGCTGTCGACCTTGCGGTCGCCGTGCTCGACCGTGACCCATTCGAGGTGGCGGGGCGAGTTCTCGAGCCGGGCCTTGGCCCAGTCTTGCGCGTCGAGCGCGCGGGGGACGAGCAGCGAGCAGATGGCCAGTGCGAGGATGCGAGGGACGCGCATGACGAAGACTCCCGATAAGACGTGGCAAGATTGTGCCCAGGATATCGCCGGCGCGGCATCGCGGCGAGCCAGGGCGTGGCCCCGTCTCTGCGGCCCAGTCTGCGCGGTAGCGCAGCGGGCCATACAAAAAACAGCAACGCGGGCCGAATCGGGTTGACGATCGGGCCCGCGTTGCGGGGAAGGACAAGATAAGGTTGCTCGCGGGTTTCCTTCCCGGCGTCCGTGTCGCGAGCAACCCCGAAAGAGCGGAGCGACCGCGTGCGGGGCCGATCCGGCGACCGTCGCAGACCACGCGCGACGGCCGCCCCCGGACCTGGCCCGGTCACCCGATCACGAACATCCCATGCTGTTGCCACAGTTGTGGCACAGGTAGCAATTTCCGTTGCGGACGGTGATCGAACCGCAGTTGTCGCAAGTCGGGGCATCGGTCTGGAAGCGAGCGAATTGCTCGCTGCGCAGGGTGCCCTGCTTGAGCGGTCCGACGCCGGCCCGTTCGAGCATTGCCAGGTTGTCCTCCTTGCCGCTCAGATACGCCGTAGGCTTGACCACGGCGAGGGGCTCGCCGTGATGGCCGTTGGTGCCGTTGGACGCGGCCGTAGCAGCCTTGCCGGTCGACGTGCCAGCCGAACTTCCTTGCGCCGAGACCTGCCCACCGGCCGTCTTGGCGGCGGGCGAACTCTCGTTTTCCGTGTCCTCCTGCTTGGCCGCCGTGGCCGAACCTCCTCCGGCCGACTCGGCCGGGTAGTTGCCCTGCTGCGCTTCGCGGTAGCCGGGCAAGAAGGTGTTGGCCAACCAGCGGAAGATGTAGTCGACGATGCTCTTGGCGATTGGCACATCCGGGTTGCTGGTGTAGCCCATCGGCTCGAAACGCGTGTGCGAGAACTTGTTCACATACACCTCGAGCGGCACGCCGTACTGCAGACTCATCGACACGGCTGTGCCGAAGCAGTCCATCAGGCCGCCGATCGTGCTGCCTTCCTTGGCCATGGTGATGAACAGCTCGCCGGGGCGGCCGTCGTCGTACAGGCCGACGGTGATGTAGCCCTCGTGGCCGCCGACGCGGAATTTGTGCGTCAGCGAACGACGGGTGTCGGGCAGCCGCTCGCGCCGCGGGGCGGCGGTCAGCTTGGCGGCCGCCTTGTCGGTTTCGCTCGACGTCGACAGCGGCTGGCTTTCCTTCGAGCCGTCGCGATAGACGGCCAGGGCCTTGAGCCCCAACCGCCAGCCTTCGAGATACGCCTCGGCAATATCGGCCGGGGTCGTGTCGCGCGGCATGTTGACCGTCTTCGAGATGGCACCCGAGAGGAACGGCTGCGCGGCGGCCATCATCTTGATGTGCGCTTGCCAGGGGATCGAGCGCTTGCCGTTGCGCGGCTCGAAGGCACAGTCGAACACGCCGAGATGCTCAGCGGCCAGACCCGAGGCGCCTTCGACCGTCTCGTGCTTGTCGATATAGGCCAGGATGCCCTCGATCGCTGGTTCGTCGTAACCGAGCGTCCGCAGGCCCAGGGGCACGGTCTGGTTGACGATCTTGAGCATGCCGCCGCCGGCCAGTTGCTTGTACTTGACCAGGGCGATATCGGGCTCGATGCCGGTCGTGTCGCAGTCCATCAAGAAGCTGATCGTGCCCGTCGGGGCGAGGACCGTGGCCTGGGCATTGCGGAATCCGAACCGTCGGCCGAAGGCCAGCACCTCGTCCCACAGTTCGCGGGCGGCTTGCCGGAGATACGCGGGGCAAGCTTCGTCGATCTTGTCGACCGCGTCGCGATGCATTTGCATGACGTTGAGCATCGGCTTGCGATTGTCGGCAAAGCCTTCGAACGGTCCGACGGCGGCAGCCATCTCGGCGCTGCAGAGGTTGCCGGCGCCGTGCAACAAGGCCGTCAGGGCCCCGCACCAGCCGCGTGCGGCGGGCGAATCGTACGGCAGGCCGGCCGCCATCAGCAGGCTGCCCAGGTTCGAGTAGCCCAACCCCAGCGGGCGGAAGCGATGGCTGTTCTCGGCGATCCGCGCCGTCGGATAACTGGCGTGGTCGACCAGGATTTCCTGGGCCAGGAAGAACAACCGACAGGCCGCCTGGAACCGTTCGACGGCGAACGTGCCGTCGGGCCGGCGAAACTTCATCAGGTTGATGCTGGACAGGTTGCAGGCCGTGTCGTCGAGGAACATGTACTCCGAGCACGGATTCGAGGCATTGATCCGCCCCGAGTTCGGGCACGTGTGCCAGCGGTTAATCGTCGTGTCGTATTGCACGCCCGGGTCGCCGCAGTACCAGGCGCCTTCGGCCATTTTGGCCAGCAGCTCGCGAGCCTGGTGCGTCGGTCCGTTGCGCGTGGGGTCGGTGACCCAGTGGGTGGTCCAGGGCTTGTCCTGAACCACGGCCTGCATGAATTCGTCGGTCACGCGGACCGAGAGATTGGCATTCTGGAATAGGATCGAGCCGTAGGCCTCGCCGTTGAAGTTGGCGTCGTAGCCGGCGCCGATGAGGATCCGGGCCTTGCGCTCTTCCTTGGCCTTCGATTCGATGAAGTCGAGAATGTCGGGGTGCCAGATCTTGAGCGACTGCATCTTGGCGGCGCGCCGGGTCTTGCCGCCGCTTTTCACGACCGCCGCGATCTGGTCGTAGACCCGCATGAACGACAGGGGGCCCGACGGCTTGCCGCCGCCGCTGAGTTTTTCCCGGCACGACCGCAAGGTCGACAAATCGGTGCCGGTGCCGGAGCCGAACTTGAACAACATGGCCTCGCTGCGGGCGAGCTCCATGATGTCTTCCATGTTGTCCTGAACGCTCTGGATGAAGCAGGCCGAGGCTTGCGGGTATTCGTAGGGGTTCTCGGGCTTGCGGACCGTTTGTGCGGTGGCGTCCCAGTGCCAGTTGCACTGCGCGCCGCGGACGGAGTATTGGTGCCAGAGACCGACGTTGAACCAGACCGGCGAATTGAAGGCACCGTGCTGGTGCAGGCAGAGCCAGGTGAGCTCGCGGTAGAAACGCTCGCCGTCGTCGGGCGTGGCGAAATAGCCGTCTTGAACGCCCCAGTCGGCAATCGTGCGGGTGACGCGGTGGATCAACTGGCGGACGCTACGCTCGCGCTGCGGCGTGCCGACTTCGCCATAGAAGTATTTGCTGACCACGACGTTGGTGGCCAACTGGGTCCAGAAGGCGGGTACCTCGCAGTCGGTTTGCTCGAACAACACCTCGCCCGATTCGCCGCGGATGGCGGCGGTGCGCTGGTCCCAGGCGACGGTCTCGAACGGGTCGGCGACTTCGACCGGACAAAAGACCGATTCGATCACCAAGCCGCGCCCGAGGCGACGATCTGCCTTGGCGAGGGAGGAGTCAGCAGCCATAGCGACTCGTTCTCCTGCAAACCCGACTCCGGTATCGGCCATCATTCGACCTCCTTGTGCTGACAAAACGCGTGGGGCATCCGCTGCCAATTAGGATGGATACACGGTCGGTATACGTTAGTATACCACACTCAACCGAGGCTTCGAACCAGTCTTATAGGGCGACGCAGGGGCCAAAAACATGCCCGGCTGTCATTGCCGGTGGCTTGGTCTCGCGAGGTCGCCGAGCGTGCAGAACTGCCGCTTTGGTCCTGGGGTTTAATCGTCCGGAATTGAGCGAGAACACCAATATGTTGTGGCAGATGCCCTGGAAACCACAACATCAGGTGTGGGGAGAATCATACTGCCGAATGTCCCGACGTCAATCAGAATTTCCAAATCGAGTCCTAACCCGGGGCAACAACGGCGCTTATGAGCCGACAGCAGCTAGCTGCGACGCTAGCAAAACCTGAACACAAAATCGATTTTATCGGACCCTGCGTTCAGGGGGCGAGATGCTGTTTCGAGGAGACCTCGCGATCGAGCGGCTCGGCGGGAAGGGCCCGAAACCCGGGATCAACGACCGTGGACGACTCGCCGAGCGAGCGAGCGAAAAAATCGGTCAGGGCGTTGCGAAGCTTGGCCAGTCGCTGCAGGGCCGGATCGGACGAAGCGGGACGCCAGCGCGGGTAGTAGAACGGCTCGTCGCTGAAGTCGGAGTGGCGGCCCGGGGCGAGTTGCAACCGTTCGTGGCGGCCGAAGACGCGGCTCAGCAGACCGTCGATGTCGGATTGGCGCTGGCGCCATTGCTCGACCGATTCGACGCGTGTTTTTTTCCACTCGGCCGGATCGGGAGGGTCGAGACCAGGGGGCAGGTCTTCGATGACCAGCATGGCCGCGCGCGGGGCCGTCGGCGATTCGTCGGGCAGACAAGGGGCGTCGAGGAAGTGGCCGTCGAGGTTGACCGCGGCGACGATGCGGCTGTCGCGACGGGCCGCCTCGACCGCGGCGATGCCCCCCAGCGAATGGCCAAACGCGACACAGCGATCGAGCCGGAGCTGGCCGTTCCACGGGTCCGCAGAGGCGGCCGCAGCGCGAGCCTCGAGCGCGCGCACGACGAACGCGAGATCGGCGGCACGCACGTCGATGCGCCGGCGAAAGAACGCATCGGCCTGAGCGCGGTCTGGCGTTTGCGGCTCGTAGCGATTCGACAGCGGTTCGCGCACCACGCCGTCGGGAAACACCTGGCCAACGCCCTCGTGGGTCGGCTCGACGGCGACGACGACGTAACCGCGACTGGCCAGGTCTTCGAGAAACGTGCGGTAGCAAAAGATGGGTGTGCCCGCGCCGGGCGAGAACAGCACGACGGGCCAGGGAGCCTTAGTCGCCGCCGCGGGGGCGTCGAGCGAACTGTGCGCGGAGAGAAACCGCGGCAGCAAACGCACCAGGTAGCCGTCGGGGCCCTCGAAATTGTGGGCCACGTGGCCGAGCTGGGGAAACCAGGCTGCCCTCGGTCCCGACGAAGCTGCGGGATAGAACACCTCGAGCAGCAGCTCGCGCGAGGTGTGACCGCTCCAGGGATCAGTTCGGGCGGTGTCGGCGACGACCAGCGAGGCTTCGCCGACGGCGTGCGGACCGCTGGGGCCGGGCAGCTCGACGGCCCAGCGCAGCAGGCCATAGACGATCAGCACCGTGGCCAGGAGGAAGAGCGCAATTCGCTTGAGGCGAGCTCGCATGCGCGGACCGGGCGGTTCGGGCGTGGGCGCGTGCGCAACTTGCGACGCTTGCCCCGTGGCCAGGTATTCGCGGCTGGCGCGGCAATCTTTGAGAGGCGTGCGGTGCCGGCAGGGCCACGAACAGGGGACTTCGCGAGGCGAGCGCGCGACGGCCAGACGGCCAAAGCGGCCCCGTTAGCCTGCGGAGACGGCCCTATCAGCCGGCCGAGATGGCTTTGACCCGGACCTTGGAGAAGATCTGCCGGTGGCCATTCTTGCGGCGCATGTTTTTGCGGCGACGGGCCTTCTGGACGACCAGCTTGGGGCCCTGGACGACGCCGACCACCTCGGCGGTCACCTTGGCGCCGGGGACGGCCGGGGTACCGATCTGCGTGGCCTGATCGTTGCCGACCAGCAGCACACGGTCGAAGGCCAGTTCGCTGCCGACGGCGGCGTCGAGGTAATCGATGACCAGTTCCTGGCCTTCCTCGACTTTGATCTGCGTTCCCCGGTCGTCGACGATCGCGTACATGGCCGTACCCAACGGTTTTTGGAGGTGGAGGGACGAGGCCGGCCGCCTGCGGGCAGGCCGCCGACCGGTCTCTGGTGCGAGCCCCATAATCTACCGGACTGCCTCCGGGTCGTCCAGACGGGCGATTCCATGCTGAGCGAGGCGGAAATTGGGGTTATCGCCGGGCCGTGGGGGCCGGTTCGTGGGGGGCGTGGGCGAATTTGACCTCGCGGCCGGTGCCGTCGAGGCATTCCAGGTGGATGTATTCGGGCGAGACGTTTTCGCGGCCGAACACCTGGATGCTCATGCTGCCTTCGTCCTCGAGCCGGGCCAGCTCGCGGCGCTTGCGATTGTTGAGGTAGGTGGCCACCTCTTCGGAGACGGTCACGGCCAAGCGCTCGATGTCCTCCTGGTGCGAAGCGAGCATCAGCAGGCGGACGACCTCGATGGCCATGCTCTCGGCCGTCTTGACGACGCCGGTGCCCAGGCATTCGGGGCATTCCTTGTAGACGCTGCGCTTGAGGCTCGGGCGGATCCGCTGCCGGGTCATCTCGATCAGCCCGAAGGGGCTGGTGCGGAGGATCTTGGTACGGGCCCGATCGCGGCGGACGGCCTCGCGCAGGGCGCGCTCGACGCCGCGACGGTGGCGTTCTTTGCGCATGTCGATGAAGTCGTTGACGATCACGCCGCCGAGATCGCGCAAGCGCAGTTGGCGGGCGATTTCGCGAGCGGCCAGGAGGTTCATTTGATAGGCGGTTTCCTCGGCCGAATCATCGGCGCGGAAGTTGCCGCTGTTGACGTCGATGGCGACGAGGGCCTCGGTCTGATCGATGACGATCGAGCCGCCTTGCTGCAACGGCACCTTGCGTTGCTGGATGCGGGCGATTTCATCCTCGATGCCGTACTTGTGGAACAACGGCTCGCGGCCTTCGTAGAGCTGTAGACGGTTGACGTAGCGCGGCATGACGATCTGCAGGAACTCCTTGGCCCGTTCGTAGGCCGTGGGCTCGTCGATGTAGATCGAGTCGACGTCCGAGGTGAAGACGTCGCGGATCGTGCGGATGATCATGTCGCTTTCTTCGTAGATGTCGATCGGCGCGGGATATTTCCGCACGCGGCGCACGATCACCTTCCAAAGCCGCAGCAGGTAGGCCAAATCGCGGGAAAGCTCTTTCTTGGTCCGGTCGATGCCGGCGGTGCGGACGATGAAGCCGAGGCCCTTGGGCGGGTTGAGTTCGAGCATCGTGTCGCGCAGCTTGCGGCGGACGTCGTCGTCTTCGATCTTGCGCGAGACGCCGACGCGGCCGAGGGCCGGCATCAACACCAGGTAACGGCCTGGGATGCTGATGTAGGTCGAGAGCGTGGGGCCCTTGGTGCCGATGCCCTCCTTGATGACCTGGACGAGGACCTCGTCGCCGCGGCGGAGGATGTTCTGGATGGGCGGCTTGACGCGGGGACGCAGCCCGGGGCGCATGCGGCGCTGGCGGTTGCGGGCCGGGGGTTCGCCGTCGAGGTCGTCGTCGAGCAGGTCGACGTCGGCGCCATGTTCGTCGGGGGCAACGCGGCCGCCGCCATTGCGCGAGCCGGGGGCTTCGAGCGGGGTGTGGGGATCGTAGCCGCCTTGGCGGAAGTACTGCGGCTCGATATCGCTGATGTGCAAGAAGCCGTTGCGGCCGACGCCAAAGTCGACGAAGGCGGCCTGAATGCTGGGTTCGAGATTGACGACGCGGCCTTTGTAGATGTTGCCGACGTAGTTGTCGGCGCTGGCGCGTTCGATGTAGAGCTCTTCGAGCAGTCCATCTTCGACGATCGCGATCCGGCATTCTTCCGGCTGCGATACGTTGATCAACATTTCCTGCTTCATGGATGCAGTGGTGCTTTCTCCGGCATGGTGGTGTAACGCATCGTGATGCACGCGGCGGGGAGAGACGCGGGATCAGGCCCTCAACTGGCCAGAACGAGGTCGCTACGCGTCAGCCGGCAGCCGAGTGCTTCGAGATCGCCCAGTTCGAGGGCTTCGAGCACCAGCCGCGGCGAAACGCTCGCCTGTCGTTCGATGGCCAACCGGATCTGCAGGGTGCCGTCGTGGAACGCCAGGTCCAACAGACCGGCGCGCAAGTCGAGTTCGCGGTCGTCGTGCGGGCGGCGAACGGGCCAGCGCTCGGCGGCCAACAGGGCCGCGACGCGCGTTGTCAGGCCGGCGCTACGCTCGGCGGGCACGGGAATCTCATACACGGCTTGCACGGCCTGGGCGGCGCGGGTACCGGAAGGCAGGGGATCGACGCTCAAAAACCGCAGGCCGGCCACGGCCTGGGCGGCGAGCGCGGCCAGCAATTCGTCCGGCGGACGCTGCTCGGCCAGCTCGATCTCCAGCACTTCCCGGGCACCGGAAATTCCCACCGACAGCGCCGAAGGAAAACTCATCCGCGGGCGCGGATGAAAGCCTTCGGTACGCGCCAGGGGAAGCCCGGCCCGCCGCAACAGTCGTTCCATGGTCCTGATCAGATCGCGGTGGCTGATCAGCCGTAAATCTCCTTCCTTCGCAAAGCGTATCTGGATGCGGTGTCGAACCATCGGGTTCGGGGGCCCTGTCACTGCCGTCATGACGGGGCCGCGGATCGTAAACGGGTCCACAAGTTCCGCACAGCCGGCGCCCCACAGCGCGCCAAGCGCGCCGTGCCGCGTGCGGCCGACGGAGTAACGGTCGGTAACAACCCAGGGCAGGTCATTCGGCCAGCTCCGGGAACAAGCGTTTCAGTTCGCCCTTGAGGTAATTCTTCACGTCGCGGGCGTGTTCGAGCGTGAGCGCATGGCGGGCAACGGCCTCGCAATGCGGGATGTTCACGCTGCGAATCACCTTCTTGACTTCGGGGATCGACGAGGGGGTGACGCTCAATTGGCGCAGGCCCAGGCCGAGGAGCAACATCGTGTAGGTGGTGCTGCCGCTCATCTGGCCGCAGACATTGACCGGAATGCCGGCGCGGACCGAGGCTTCGACGGCGCGCTGGATGAGCTTCAGTACGGCGGGGTCGCTGGCGTTGTAGAGCGCGGCGACGTCCTTGTTGCCCCGATCGACGGCCAGCGTGTATTGGATCAAGTCGTTGGTGCCGATGCTGACGAAATCAACCTCGGCGGCGAACTGGTCCATCATCATCACGGCGGCGGGCACTTCGACCATCATGCCGACGTCGAGATTTCGATTGAACGGGATGCCGTTTTCGTCGAGATCTTCCATCACGTCGGCCAGGAGCATCTTGGCCTGGCGCAATTCGAGCAGCGTGGAGATGAGCGGAAACATCACGCGCACGTCGCCCAGGGCGCTGGCCCTGAGCACGGCGCGGAGCTGGGTGCGAAACAGCGGCAAATTGCGCAGCGAAAGGCGAATGCTGCGCAGGCCGAGGAACGGGTTGCGCTCGTCGGCCGGGTGGGGCATGCTGGGCACCTTGTCGGCGCCGAGATCGAGCGTGCGGATGACCACCGGCCGGTTACCGATGGCTTGGACCACCTGGCTGTAAGCAGCGTAGTGAGTCTCTTCGTCGGGCTCGGTGCTCGAGCCGAGGTAGAGGAACTCGGTGCGATAGAGGCCGATGCCGTCGCTACCGCGATCGAGGCAGTGCTGCACCTCGTGAGGGAACTCGATATTGCCCATGAGCTGGATGCGCACGCCGTCGGCGGTTTGCGCGGGCAGATCGCGCAGCGACTCGAGCCGGACGGCGTGGGAGCGTTGCTGCTGCTGCTCGTGGGTGTAGCGGG
This sequence comes from Pirellulales bacterium, assembly GCA_019694435.1. Lineage (NCBI taxonomy): Bacteria > Pseudomonadati > Planctomycetota > Planctomycetia > Pirellulales > Pirellulales bacterium. The sequence continues at coordinate 175,878 of JAIBBZ010000001.1, read as the reverse complement.
CGATGGTTTCTTCATCGGGGTGAAGGATGACCTGGCCACGATCGCCGTCGATGATGACCAGATCGCCTCCGGAGACGTCGGTGAGAAAGGGACCGGTGCCGACGATGGCCGGGATTTCCAGCGCGCCGGCGAGGATCGCGGTGTGGCTGCCGGGACCGCCCTCTTCGGTAACCAGCCCGCGGACAAACTCACGATTCAAGTTGGCCGTTTCGCTCGGCGTGAGATTGTGGGCCAGCACGAGCACCGGCGACGTGAGGTAGGCGACTTCTTCGCGTCGCTCGCCGAGCAAGTAGCGAAGCAGGCGGCGCTCGATATCGAACACGTCGCTGGCGCGCTGGGCGAGGTAGGTGTTGTCGAGCGACTGAAAGACCTTGGCATAGCGGCGCAAGGTCCGGCTGACGGCATATTCGGGCGTGTAATGCCGTTCGCGGATCATCTCCTCGAGCTCATTGCGCAAGGGACGATCGTGGAGCATCTGGAGATGCGCTTCGAAGATCGCGGCGCATTGCGGACCGAGTTCGCGCGCGACGGTATCGCGGTGGCGGACAATCTCTTGCCCCGCCGCTTCGATGGCGCGCTCCAGACGAGCGATCTCGCTGGCCACGACGTCGCGGTCGACGAACCGCCGCGGGATGCGAAATCCCTCGTGGTCGAGGACCAGCGCTTCGCCGATCGCCACGCCGGGCGAAACCGCGAAACCTTGAAGTTTTTGCATGGACATCCTTCGCTCGCGGGCTCAACCGAGAGCCCGGCGTCACAAAGAATCGCGTCCCCTTTGGGGCCATCCGCGTGGCGGGGGCGCGAGTCCTTGGGACGCCCTGTCACCGGGGTTCATCGCCGGTCTGCTCGCGACGGCGAGCAGCCGGCCAGGCCGGCGCGAAGGAGTCCGGGGCAGCACGGCGCCACGCGACCTGCCAGAAGCAAGGCGCGGGCCGGCGACTGCCCAAAATGCTCAAACGATCCTATTCAATCCGTGGTCGATTGGTAACTGCGTCGATTGGTAACTGCGATCAGTTGGACGGTGCGTCGTTGGGTTCGGGAAATCCGCCAGCGACCAGGGCCGCCAGCGCCGCCACCGCGGCTTCGGCGTCGTCGCCGGCGGCGGTGATGATCAGCTCGGTGCCTTGGCAGGCGCCGAGGCTGAGCAGGTGCATCATGGCCTTACCGTCGGCCTCGATGGTCTGGTTGCGAACGCGGATTTCGGCGGTGAATCCTCGGGCTAGTTTGACGAATTCGCTGGCCGGACGCGCGTGCAGCCCATGGGTATTCACGATGGTGACGCGTTGTTCGGCTTGCTGGGGACTCATGGGCATCGGGGGACGTGCACGGCGACGGGCGCGGACTGCAAGAAACTCGGGCGACCACGCGGGCAGGCGGTCGAATCGCCGGACAGCGACCGAACGGCCCGGACCTGATCGAAATGCTGGCTTAGTGACCGAATTGATTGTTGTCCGCCTCGTCGAGCAACTGCAGGATTTCCTCGATGGATTTGGCTTGTTTCAAATAGCGGCAGAAGGTGTCGTCGCGCAGTTGGCGCGAAATGTTTTCCAGGGCCCGGAGGTGGTCGCCGGGGCGATCCGGGGGCGAAACAAGCAGGAAGAAGAGCTGCACGCGTTCGCCGTCGAGGCTGTCGAAATCGATGCCTTCGTTGCTGACGGCGATGGTGCCCAGGAGTCGATCGACGCTGGGGTGCTTGGTGTGCGGCACGGCCACGCCACGACCGATGCCGGTGCTGCCGAGTTCTTCCCGTTTGAGGATGGCCTTGACGATGCTTTCGTATTGTTCGGCGGCGACCTTGCCGGCCTCCATCAGCGAACGGGCCATCTCGCGAATCACGCCCTCTTTGTCGGATGCTTGCAGCTCGGCCCTGACGGCGTCACGGCACACGAAGTCGGAAAACTTCATGTGGCCTTCTCCTTTCCCATGGGTGCTGGGGTCCTTGGCCGGGAGTGATGGGCCGGGCACCTCAGGGGACCACGGCTCGCGTTCCGACAGCGGCGATCAGTCACCTTCGCCCGGCAGCGTGGCCGAGGTGCCCGACTGGCGAAGCCCCGGGCTGCGGTGATGATCCTGGACCTTTTCTTTGTATTTGCGTAGTTGTTGTTCGAGTTTGTGGATCGTGGCATCGACCGCGGCGATCAATTCGGGAGCGCTGTCGGTGGCCACGAAATCGTGCTTGTGCTCGGCCGAAACGAGGATTTCGACTTCGACCAGATCGGGACGTTCGAGGTTAGCAGTGACTTCGATCGCGGCGAGCCGCTCGAAATACTTGGACAGCTTTTCGACCTTCGCCCTGATTTTTTCCTGGTTGGCTTCGCTGAGATGCCCATGGCGTGCCGAAACGCTGATCTGCACCGCGAGCCTCCTATTACTAACCTTGCAGCTGGTCTCAAGTTGCGCGATCGGCCGAACGGCCGACCCGCGCGATTCTCATGCCGGGCTGCGCAAGGCACCAAGGACCGGGAACGGGCGTCCTGACAGGACCGAAAGCGGCGCGCCATACGAAGACGCATCGACCCGGTGCGTAGTTTACCCGTTTTGCCTTGGGGTGTAAGGGCCGGCATCCGGCGGGGGAACAGATTTGGTCGAACGGCGATTTTTTGAGTGTTTGGGGGCGGTGGGCTCATCAGTGCTGCTTATGCCGGGCAACAGCAATCTTGCTATTGCTGTCCCGGGGACGCAGATCCTCGTGACACGCTTTTTCCCGCGGCCCCGTCGCGGCCGAGCTGCTTGCTTCTGGCAGAGATTTCCGAGTGTTTCGCGATTCTGGGCGCGTATCCCTGCGACCCTGGCAGCCAGGCGAACCCTGGGGCTGCCGCGAGGACGGTGCCGCCCACCGGCCGCCGGGCCCGTGCCGCCGTCGGCAGGGATCGACGGCAAGGATGTGACTCTCGAAAAGGTGATGGCAAGTCCGGCGAAGATCGGTCACAGTGGAATTTCCCCGGCGCGCAGGCGTCGGGTATGGGGGGGTGAACGGGGCGAATCGAAGTCAATCGTTGAGGGGAGCGAGGATGATGGGCGTGTGGCGAGCAATGGCGATGGCGGCTTTGGTGTCGGCCGCAGCGCGCGGCGTCATGGCGCAGGATGCGGCCAAATCACAGGCAGAGGTGCAGGCCGTGCGTGCCGCGGCACAGGCCTATGTAGCGGCCTTCAACACGGGTGATGCAACCAAGCTCGGCGCCTCGTTTGCGGACGACGTCGAATATGTGACCAGCGCAGGCGAAACCGTGCAGGGCAAGGCTGCGGTGCTCGAGCGCGTGGCGGCGTTCTTCAAGGCGAACCCCAAGGCCAAGCTCGAGCTGAAGATCGATTCGATTCAAGTCGTTTCGGCCGACGTGGCCATCGAACGCGGGGCGACGGTCGTCACACTGGTCGATGGCACGGTCGAGCAGGGCGCGTATGTCGCGATGTATGCCCGTCGCGGCGGCAAATGGCTGCTGGTCCACGTCGAGGACTTGCCGGGCAAGACGGCGGGTCGCGAGGAGCGGCTGGCGGCGCTCGACTGGCTGGTCGGTACGTGGATCGACCAGGACGCGGAAGCGACGGTGAAGCACGAAGTGCAATGGGCCGGCAACCGCAGTTTTCTCACGGCGCAGTTCACCCTGATGAAGGGCGAAGACGTCCAAATGACGGGCATGCAGATCATCGGCTGGGATCCGCTGGCCCAGGAGATTCGCTCGTGGGTCTTCGATTCGGAAGGCGGGTTCGGCGAGGGCCGTTGGGCCCAGGAAGGCGATCGCTGGGTGGTGACCACGACGGGCGTGACGGCCGACGGCGGACTCGCGGCGTCGGTCAACACCTACTCCAAGGTGGACGACAGCACTTACACCTGGGAATCCCGCGATCGCGAAGTCGACGGTGAAATGCTGCCTGATATCGAGCCCGTAAAGGTGGTGCGGCAGCCCGCGGCGAAGGGGGCGGCGAAATGAAGCGCGGACCACTGTTTGGATGCGCCGCGGTCGCCGCGGCGCTGCTGTTGAATTGCGACGAAGTGCCGGCCCGCGGATTCGGCGGCGGGCGCGGCTTTGGCGGGATTCCGCACGGCGGGATTGCGCCGATGCGGTTCATGGGGGGGCGGACGATGGGCAACCGTTCGCCGTCGTTTGGCGGCTATTCGGCGCGGCGCGTCGACCCGATGAAGCGTGGCGGGCAGACCTTCGGGCGGCGCATCGAGCCGAGCTATCACGGTAGCTACGAATTTGCCCGGGCGCGGCAACGACAGAATTATCGTGCTCCGTTGGCGCGCACGCGGAGCGCGCCGATTTCGCCACAACGCGGGGCCGTGCGGCCGCAGATCGCGGGGCGGGCGCCGGGGGGCCTGATGGGTACCGTCCACACGGGCCAACCGGGGACGCGGGTCGCGCGGACGCAGCCGCGGCCCTTTAACCAGATGCCGGCGATTGCGGCGACGCGGGCCGGCGACCGTCCGGCGGCGGCGCAACAACAACGGCCGCTGGCGCCGATCGCCTCGCGCAAGCTCACGCCGCAGTTTGGCCGCGACGTGGCGGCGAAATGGGATAAGTTGCCGCAGCAGACGCGCACGCAATTGGCTCAGCGCTACGACGGGCGGCTTACGCAGCTGGCCGGGCAGGGCTGGAAGAAATGGCCCCAGGAGCTGCAGCGCGATGCGCTGTTGCAGCGGGCCTGGGGCGATCATGTGCGCAATGACATGCGCACGGACCGGGCGCAGGGCATCCCGCAGGTCTTCGGGCAGGAATGGCGGCGGCAGAACCCGTTGGCCGGACGCGGGCTGCCCGGCGAGTTCGACGGGGCGATGCCGTATTGGTGGTTTGAGAATTCGCAATATGCGGCGCTGATGGAATGGGCCCTGGCCACTTCGGACAACGATCCGAAGCAGTTGGTGGCGCCCGAGCCGCGTTACTTGTCGTATGGCACCAACCTGGTCTACGACAACGACCAGGTGCTCTACAACGGCCAGGCGATCGCGACGGCCGAGGCCTATGCGCAGCAGGCCCTGGCTCTGGCGCAGGCCGGCGACGACGCGCTGCTTTCGGCGAGCGGTCAGGCGGCCGATCCGTCGGCGCTCGATGCGCAATGGCGGTCGCTGGGTGTGTTTGCGCTGGGCCGCGACGAGACGGACAAGCCCAAGATTTTTGCCGAGCTGGCGATCCGCAAGGACGGCATCATCGCGGGCACCGCCTACAGCAAGGCGACGGGCCTGAGCCAGATGCTCGAAGGGAGCACCGATTTTCAGCAGCAGCGCGTGGCGATCTGGGGTCGCGAGCGGCGCAACGCGGTGCTCGACGTGGGCTTGTTCAACCTGACGCTCGACGAGACGCCGGTGTTGGTGCACTTCCTCGACGGAACCACGCAACGGTGGTTCCTGGTGCGGATGGAACCGGAGGACGGGGCGCCGGCGCAAGCCGCGAAGAAGTAAGGCGCGCAGGTGAAGGGACGCGTGACGGGCGAGGCGCTGCGCTTGCGGGCTTGCGTTAAATCGCCATCTGGGTTTGGGTGATCACGGCGACGGTGCGGTTGGGTTCGACCGTGAGCCGGGTTTGCCAGACGCTGGTGCGGCGGCCCAGGTGAACCGGGGTCGATTCGGCGCGGACTTGCTCGCCCAGCTTGGCGGCGGCGACGAAGCTGGTGCTGCTGGCAATGGTCGTCGTGCGCGTGGCGCCCTCGGGCAAGTTGAAATAGGCGCCGATCGCGCCGAGCGTATCGGCAAAGGCCATGATGGCGCCGCCGTGCAGGATCTCGCCAGCCGTACACAGATCGGCGCGGACGGTGAGCAGCCCGACGATCCGCTCGGGCGAGGCTTCGAGGATTTCGACCCCCATCGAGTGGGCGAAGGGAATCGCGGCGATGTCGGCCATGTTGGTGCGCCTGAGTGAAGGGTGACGCGCACCGATGGGTGCGCCGGGGATGTGCGGCGCTCGAATGTAGCGACGGGCAAGCAGCGCGGCGAATACTTTCCCGGGCTGCTAGACGTCGGGAAACTGGCTCGGTCGCAGACCGAGATCGACGATGCTGCAGGCGAGGATCGGGTTGAGGCCCAACTCGAGGGCCTTGTTGACCAGCGACGCGCTTTCGGCGCCGGGATTGAGCCACAGCTCGCGGCAGCCCAGGGCGGCGATCTCGGGTAGGAGCTGCTCGCCGACGGCCGGGGCCAGATAGACGCTGACCCGATCGACCGGGCGGACGGGGACGTCGCTCAGCTTCTGGTAGGTCGGCAAGTCTTCGACCGGCGTGCCCTTGGCGTTGACCGGGAACACCTGATAGCCGGCGGCCAGGTGGGCGCGGACCGACTTGTTGCCGAATTTCGAGCGATCGGCGCTGGCGCCGAGGATCACGGCCGTGGGCATGGGGGCCTCGAAGTGCGCGGAAGCAGGGGGCCGATACGACCGGACTGCGGCGCCGGCCTGGCGGGCAATTTTACGGTTTTGCCGGCGGTCGGGTAACACCGGCGGGCGTGGCAACGCTTCCTAGAGCAGCGGCTTGGACCCCCCCTGTGACCTCGAAGTGGAATCGCGGCCATGTTCCAGCAATTATCCCAGGCGTTCGCGAAGGTCTGTCGTTCCCGAAAAACGCGGCGTCCGCGGCCGAAGCAAATGCGGCGGCTGGGAATGCAACCGCTCGAACACCGCCAGTTGATGGCGGTCGACGTGTTCTACCATGACGGCTACGAGCAGGGCGTGGCGTATCCCGATCGTGAAGGCATCTACATCGTCGGCACCGAGGAAGACGATCACATCGAGGTGACCGAGAAGAACGGGATCGTGTCGATCTTCGCAGCGCGACCGACGGGCTTGGGCTTTTCGTACATCGAGAGCAGCAAGTGTCCCAATATTCATTTTTATGGCAACGGCGGGAACGACTCGTTCTACAGCACCTCGTCGGCGACGACGTATTTGTTCGGCGGTGCGGGCAATGACACCTTGAGCGGCGGCTGGGGCCATTGCTTCGTCTACGGCGAAGACGGCGAGGACGTGCTGACGGCTGGCAAGTTGGCGATCGCCGAGTTCTACGGCGGCGCCGGGCGCGACACGATCAACGGGACCGCCCTGGGTGACAAGATTTGGGGCGGCGCGGGCCTGGACATGATCTATGGCAACGCCGGCGACGACACGATCGAGTGCGATGAAGACGGGGCCATCGCTTTCGGCGGCGCGGGCGACGATCGATTCTACGGCGGCAGCGGCTCCGACTTGATCTATGGCGAGGACGGGGAGGACTATGCCGAGGGTCGCGGCGGCATGGACGACCTGTTCGGCGGTCAGGGAAACGACACGCTGTTCGGCGGCTCGGGCAGCGATCATCTCGAAGGCGGGGCAGGCTCGGACCAGCTCAACGGCGAAGGGGGCGAGGACTACCTGTACGGGTTCGAGTATTTCCTGCATTTCGGCGGCAACTCGGACGGCGATTTCGACAAGTTGATCGGCGGGCGCGGGCGCGATTACTTCTTCGAACGCTATCGCAGCCTGAACGGCCAGATCGATACGGGCAGCCAGGGGATCTACGACTACAACCCGGCCGAAGGCGACATCATCCTGACGTTGGGACTGGACCGCTTCATCGCCCAGCGCTACTCGGCCTCGTGGATCGAGATGTACGAGAACGACGCGCAAGGCGCGGGCCTGGCGGCGACCGCTGCACAGGACTGGGAGCCTGCGATCGAAGCGTACGAAGATGCGGCGCTGTGGAGCGACCTGTACCTGGGCGAGCCGCTGGACGCGGACTCGTCGAACGAGCTGTGGGACGATCCCGAGAGCCTGTTGACGGGGGACGAAGAACTCGTCGAAGGGGGCGAGGACGTGCTGGCGCTGGATGGATTCTTTGAAGCGTTGGCCGAGGATCCCGCGATCCTCGATCCGGCGCCGGAACTGTATGAGCAGCCCACGACGAACTTGATCATTTCCCCTTTGACGCTGACCAGCGTGCAGCGCGGGATTCGCTGGGGCGCGTTCTAGCGCGAGGGGGCTAATCGCGGCGGGTGTTGATGTTGGTCTGCGGCTTGTTCTTGACGTACCAGCCTTTCCAGGCCTGTTCGTCGTAGTCGAAATTGACGCCGGTCAGACCGACGAGGGCGTCGAGGACGGCCGTGTTACGCACGTCGCGGATGATGAGCTTGGGTCCGCCGCCGGCGGTGAAGCTTGAACCGCCGCCGCCGGGACCGTTGCCAAAAGTCGAAGTGGTCTGGCCGGGCTGCGAGCCGTCGGAGTAGACCGATTTGTGGCGCGTGACGAGGGCTTCGATCAGTGCGGGAATGGCCGCCGCGTTGTTCAGGGCTTCGAGGCTGGCCGCGGCGCGATTGACGATTTCGTTGTCTTCGCTCTGCAGCGCGGCGGTGTACAGCTTGAGCACCTCGGGCTCGTCGACGCCGGACAAGTGATCGAGCGCGGTGAGCCGGACCTCTTCGGTCGGATCGTCGAGCGAACAGCGGACGAGCGTGGCATGTGCGGCCGGCGTGTTGATGCGCGCGACGGCTTCCATGAGCAACAGACGATGGGGCGGGGTCGAGATGCTGTTCTTCCCAGTCAGCAACTCGTGGAGCGCCGACAGGGCCATTGGATCGTCGATGGCGCGGATCGCCTCTGCGGCCTGCGGCGCCTTGGAGCCGTCGAGCCAATCGCAGTAGCGGCGGAGTTTTTGCAGCCAGGCCTTGCGGGCCACATCGAGCTCGTGACGATTGACGAGGATCTGCTTGCGCTGGGGCAACATCCACTGACCTTGGTAGCGGACCCAGCCGCGGGAGGTCATGACCTGGTCACGGGTAAGCCAGCGGCCCTCGTAGCGGCTATAGCCGAGCGCGCGGCGGGCTTCGGCGTGATCGGGCTCGAGCTCGATGATTCGTTGCAGATGGACGGCGCGCTGATCGGGCAGGTGATGATCACGGCACCACTGCGCGAGCCGCCATTGGCCGTCGACCGTGTCGGGATAGCCCGCGCGGATCTTGTCGTATTCGATTTCGGCCGGGAGCTGATGAACGACTTCGACGACCTGCGCGGGATCGAGGGTGAGCTGAATGCCGGAGGCGGTTTCGAGGCGGTATTGTTTGCGGGGCGACTCGTCGGGGTTGAGCAGCTGGCCCTGGACCTGACCGCCGGTGGCGAGTTTGAAGATCTCGGCCGGGGCGGTGGTCGGCGCAAGGATTGCGCAGACGACGAACACCATGGTCGAGAAGGGGCGCAGGATCACGGCGCGTACCGCTGGAGATCGTGGATTCCGTGGCGAGGGCTGCACCTCTAGTATAGGAAGGCCTGCGCCGCCGGGGGCAACCGGACCGGGGGCGGGCGGTCCCCGGGGAGGGCCGGCGGTAGGGGTCCTAACGTTCGGCGGGCACGCGGGATGACGGGTAGGGGCGAGGCCAAGTGGACAGTTCGCAGCGAGGTCAACGATGAGTGAATCGGCCGAGGCGCATCGCGCGGCCAGCCCCTGCCGGTTGGGCTGCGCCGTGGTGACGGTGAGCGATACACGGACGCTCGAAACCGACAAGGGGGGGCAAACCGTCGTCGAGCTGCTCGCGGCGGCGGGGCACGAAGTGGTGGCCCGGGAGATTGTGCCCGACGAGCCGTCGACGATGCGGGCGCTGCTGATGGGGCTGTTGGGCCGGGTGGAGGTCGAGGTGGTACTGCTGACCGGCGGGACAGGTTTGAGCCGGCGCGACAGGACGCCGGAAACCATCGGCACGATGCTGACCAAACCGCTGCCGGGCTACGGCGAATTGTTCCGGATGTTGAGCTTTCAGGAGATTGGCCCGGCGGCGATGTTGAGCCGGGCGGTCGGCGGGCTGATCGGCGACAAGGTCGTGCTGACGATGCCGGGATCGCCGGCGGGGGTGCGGCTGGCGATGAACCAGGTGATTCTGCCCGAGCTGGGCCACCTGGTGCGCGAGGCGCGGCGATAGCGCGTGCTGGCTGCTAGCAGGGCTGGCGTGGTTCGGACGGGAGTCGCGGAAAGCGCTCTGGAGTCCGGTCGGGGGGCGGGTTTATTCTTCGCGCCGTGAAGTTAGCGTCTTTGCGCGCAGCGTAATGCTGGTGGGTGGATCGCCATGAAGGAGCGATCCGGCTGCGCGCCAAGCGAGGTGCACGCACACGGAGGGTTGACGTGCCACGCGGAACGACGTCGACGTTGTTGTTGGCGCTGATCGTCGGCGGGCTGCTGCTGTCGCGCTATCGCATCGAAGGCCTGGAAAAGCTGGGCATGGTGCTGCGCGAGCAGGCTGGCCAACGGCCGACCGCGGCGCCCGCCGCGCCTCCGTTGCCGGCGCAAGTCGGGCCGGTGGTGCGGATCGCGTCGTTCAACATTCAGGTGTTCGGCGAGCAGAAGGCGTCGAAGACCTGGGTGATGCAAGTGCTGGCCGACGTAGTGCGGCGCTTCGACGTGGTGGCCATCCAAGAAGTGCGCGCGCAGCAGACCGACGTCGTCGGGCAACTGGTGGCGATGGTGAACGCGGCAGGCGGGCGCTACAACTATGTCCTGGGCCCGCGGTTGGGTCGGACGTCGAGCAAAGAGCAATACGCGTTCGTCTACAACACGCTGAGCATCGAGCTCGATGCATCGAGTGTGTACACGGTCGACGACCCGGACGACTTACTGCACCGCGAGCCGCTGGTGGCGGGCTTTCGCGTGCGGGGTCCGGTGCCCGAGCAGGCGTTCACGTTCACGCTGGTGAACATTCACACCGACCCGGACGAGGTGGCGACCGAGGTCAACGTGCTGGACGACGTGGTGCGGGCGGTGCGCAACGACGGCCGCGGCGAAGACGACGTGATCTTGCTGGGCGATCTGAACGCCGACCACCGGCACTTGGGTGAACTGGGGCGGATGCCGGACGTCCAGGTGGCGATCCGCGACATCGCCACCAACACGCGCGGAAACAAGGAATACGACAACCTGGTGTTCTCGGCGCAGGCGACGCGCGAGTTCAGCGGCGGGGCCGGCGTGTTCGACGTGCAGAATCAATACCGCCTGTCGCTCGAGCAGGCGCTTGAGGTGTCGGATCATTTGCCGATCTGGGGCGAGTTCACCATTCAAGAAGGTGGCTCGGCCGGCGGGCCGAGTTGGGGTCCTGCGCCGGCGGGACCGGTGGCCAGCGGACCGCTGGTGCCGGTGCGCTGAAGTACGAGTGCGCGGCAATTCTGCTTTGCAAATGAGCCAGCCGCTGGTCTAAGGTTGCGGCTGTCCTGGCGAGGTATCGCTGTGGCCTGAGCGGCGACGAAGCGTGCGGCGAGCTGCGCCGCGCGACGCTGACGCGCAGGTATCGACGACGAGCCCGAGGCCGACCCCGATGGGTCGACCGCGGGCTTTTTCGTTGCGCGGGCGGGAGGCGGATATGTCGACAAGCGCGCTGGTCAGTGCAGGGGCGGCGGTGCTGGGTGTGTGGCTGGCACAGGCGAGCGCCGGCGAGCAGTTCTGGCCGGGGGCGAGCGAGGCGTCGAGCGTGGCGATCCTGGCGTGGTATGCCTGGCACAACGCCACGCGCGTCGTCCCGCGGCTGTTGCGCGAGCAGCGCGTCGAGTTGAGCGAGGCGCGGACCCAATTCCGCGAGGAATTAGCGCGTCAGCGAACGACGTTCGCCGAGACGCTGGCCGAAGAGCGGCAACAGCATCTGGTCGAGCTGGGGATGTGGCAGGAGCAACTGACGGCCTGCTACGAGTCGTGGCGAAGTCTGAGTTCTTGAAGCAGGCAATTCATCAAGCAGAAAAACGGGGGGTGCAGAATGAGCGATCTGGCGCGAGAACTGAGCGAGGCACTCAAGACGGGGGACCGGCCGCGGCTGGTCGACGCGATTCGCAAGCTGCGCGAGTTGCTGGCCAACGTGGATCTGGGCAAGGTGCTCGAGCTGTTGAAGCAGGTGCTGCCGTTGCTCGAACAAATCGGGCTGTTGCCGCCGAGCACGCCGGCCGCCGTGGCCGAGATCGAGGCGGCCTGCGCCGAAGCGCTGGCCGACGAACCGACGGCACAGGCGATCGACCTGCCGACGCTGCTGGCGATCGTGAAGCTGGTGCTCGAGCTGATCCGGCGGTTCAACCCGCCGCAGCCGCAGCCACAACCGGCTGCTTGAGGCGAGGCCGGCGCAAAGGAACCGTCAAGGGGAGGCGCGAGCAATGGGCGACGGGCAGCGCGGAGTGCGGTTTCGACTGCCGCCGTTTCGAGTGCAGGAGGTGCTGACCAGCCTGGCTGAAACAGTGGATTGGGGTTGGCAGTTGTGTCATGTGCCGGAGGCGTGGCGGCAGTCGCGCGGCGAAACGGTCCGGGTGGCGGTGCTCGATTCGGGCATTGACGAGCGCCACCCGGACCTGGTCGAGGCGATCGACGACGCGCGCGATTTTACGAGCAGCCGGCGCGGGCCGAGCGATGCGAACGGTCATGGCACCCATTGCGCGGGGATCATCGGCGCGCGGCAGAACGACGTGGGCATGATCGGCGTAGCGCCGGCGTGCCGGCTGCTGGTCGCGCGAGTGCTCGACGCGGGCGGCAGCGGGCTGGGGGAATGGATCGCGAACGGGATGGATTGGGCCTGCGACGAGGGGGCCGACATCCTGAGCATGTCGCTCGGCGCGCCGGCTCCGGACGAGCAGATCGGGCAGGCGATCGAACGGGCCACGGCGAAGGGCAAGTTCGTGATCTGCGCGGCGGGTAACAGTGGGCGGGCCGACGACGTGAACTATCCCGCGCGGTGGAAGGGGCGTCCGCACGCCGACCGCGACAGCATCGCGGTGGGCGCGGTCGACGCGCAGGGGCGCGTGACTCGATTCTCAAGCCGCGGACCGGAAGTCGACATCGCGGCGCCGGGAGAAAACGTGCTGAGCACGTACTTGCGCGGCGGCTATGCGCGGCTGAGCGGCACGAGCATGGCCACGCCCTTTGTGGCGGGCGTCGTGGCGCTGGTGCTGGCGCGGCAGCGCGCCGCGGGGCAGACGGCGGCTCCGATGCGCACCTTGACCGATTTGCGCGAGCAATTGCGGCACACGGCGCGCGACGCGGGCGAGACGGGCAAAGACGACGCCTATGGATATGGGTTGATCGACCCGGGGACGATGCTCGCCGAGCCGTCCGCGCCACCGGAGCCACAGCCGGTGTTTGCCTGGGGCGGATTCAAGCTGTATGTGCCGGCACGGGCGGGTGACTTGTTCAGTGTGGGTTGAGCGATGCGACGGGGGCGAGGCATGGCAAGCGGTGTGGCGGCACTGGTCTGGGCGGCGCTGGTCGGATGGAACCCGGCCGATGAGCTACGCGCGGCGACGGCCGACCTGACGGCGCAGCCCGCGGCACTGCGAGCAACGACGCGGTATGCCTCGCTGGCGCATCTCGACGAGGCCGAACTGGCCGAGGCGGAGACGGCGCTGGCGCTGGTGCTCAACGCTACGAGCCGGGCGAGCGCGGTGCGGCGACCGCAGCGCGTGCACGGTACGCGGCTGTGGCGGTGGCGGCTGGATGAATACGCGCCGCGGGCGGAAGACTTGCAGGCCTGGGGGACGGCTTACGAGCAGTTGGCCAGCGAAGAGCCGTATTGGCACGTGCGGACGCGCGTGATCGATCCGGCAGGGGGCCAGCCACGCGAGGTGTTCACCGACGGCGGCTGGGTGGGACTGGCCGAGGCGGCGCGGCTGCGGGCGATGAGCGGTTCGGCGGGGGCCTTGATGCGCGGCGATTGGCTGATCGCGAAGCTGAGCGCGCCGCCGCATTACTACGCGTTTGCAGGCGTACCGGAGACGCGGACCGAGTTCTTGCGGCGGCTGGGGATCGATGCGGTGGAGATCGACCGGCTGGGCGGCGACGAGGGCGCGAACCTGCTGCGCTCGAACGTCACGCGGCAAGTGCGGCGGATCGTGCGGCGTCAGGGGCCGTTGGGCGGGGCCTGGGAAACCTTCGACGTGGCGGAATCGACCGCCGAATCGGACCCGTTTCGCAACCTGTTCGCGTTCGCGTACGACGCTGGCGAGCACATTGCGGCAAAGGCCAACGGGCTGCACGTCTATGCCTTGTTCGACGCGGCGGGCAAACGGCAGAACGACGTACCGGCGGCCATCGCGCGGGACACGAGCGATCCGCACGGCGACGGGCTGGTGACGCCGATGATCTCGTGCGTGCGCTGCCATGTCGAAGGGGGGCTGCGGCCGTTCGTCAACGATCAGCGGCTGCTGCTCGAGGCGGGCTTGGACGTGCTGGCCGACTCGGCCGCGCGCGCCGAGCGGTTGGCGCAGTTTTATGCCGGCGCGCGGCTGGCCAAGGCGCTGCCGCGCGATCGCGAGGACTATGCGGCGGCCGTGCAGGCGGCGACGGGTGTCGAGGCGCGTGCCGCGGCCGAGGCGCTGGCCGCGACGTACCGGCGGCAGGTTTACGAGCTGGTAACGCCGCACCGCGCGTCGCGCGAGCTGGGGTTGAGCGCAGGTGTCGAGACCGCCGCCGAGCGCGCAGGAGACGCGCTGGCGGTGCTGCGCGGCAGCGCCGATCCGGTGTTGCTGGCGCTGGCGGCGGGGATGAGCGTGCAGCGCGCGGCCTGGGAGGCGAGTTTTGCCGAGGCGGCGCTGCGCGCGGCGGGGCGATGGTCGGCGGAGACGCCGTGAGGTCGCGAGGAACAAACCGAAAGGGGTACGTGATGCAACGCATGACAACGATGTTGGTCTTGCTGGCGATGCCGGCGGGCGCGTGGGCAGGGGATTGCGGAGCCGGATTGCGGCATGCCCAGGTGGCGGTCGCGTCGAGTGGGCTGGTGGTCGTACCGTTCGCCGTTCCGGTCGCGGTGCCGGTGGCGACGATTCAGGCGCCCGCGGTGTTGTATTCGTGGCGCGGCGCCGCGAGCACGAGCGTAATGAGCGATGCGGCAGGCGAGTCGGCTGCCGTGCAAGAAGCGTTGGGCGGCGAGGGCCTGGTGCGGCAGCGCTGTGCGCGCTGTCACGAGGGAGAGGCAGCCAAGGGCGACCTGGTGCTGACCGATCTGGGAGCGCTGAGCGCGGAGCAGCGCTTGGAGGCGGTACGGCGGGTGGTGAGCGATGATCCGCAGGTGCGGATGCCGCGGGGCATGTTGCTGTCGCCCAGCGAGATCGGACGGATGGTGCAGGAGTTGAGCGAGCGATCGCGTTGATCGCCGCGCGGGATGTGCACGACAGGGAGAGCAGAACCATGTGGAGAATTGTGCTCGGCGGGTTGGCAATCGGCGCGGGGGCGGTGACGCCGGCAAGCGGTTGCGCGTGCGACGTGGTTGTATCGAGCCAAGTCGTGACGGCGGCGCCGCTGGCGACCTTGGCGGTGCCCGCGGTGGGTTTGACGACGGTGCCCGTCGCGGTTTCGGCGGTGGCGTCGCCGGTATGCGTGGAGGGATCGGCGTGCGCCGCGGCAGCGTTTCCGGTGGCCACGGTCGTGCAGGCGAGCGCCGCGCCAGTCGTGGTGCAAAGCGCGTGTGCAGCGCGCCGCTTGGGTCTGTTCGGCGGCCGGGCGCGGAGCCGCTCCGTCGTGCGGGTGCGCTCGGTAGTGCGATAGGGCGGTGGCGGGGCGCCGCGGCGCAGTCGGCCGATGCGCACGATGCAGGGGGGCGTCTTGCGCATCCTCGAGAGGGGCCGCCGCCGCGGCGCCATTTTTTCCAGGGTTCACACCTCGCGTTGGAAGGAGCGGCGATGCTCATTCGGGATCGAGTTCGCGAACTGCGGCGGGTGCCGGCTTCGCAGTTGCGCCCCAATCCGCGGAATTGGCGGACCCACCCGGCGCGGCAGCGCGACGCGCTGCGCGGGGTGCTGGCCGAGATCGGCTATGCCGACGCGCTGCTCGCGCGAGAGCTGCCCGACGGCTCGCTGGAATTGATCGACGGGCATCTACGCGCCGAATCGACGCCTGACGCGCTGGTGCCTGTGCTGGTCGTCGACGTGGACGAGCACGAGGCGGGCAAGTTGCTGGCGGTGCTCGATCCGCTGGCCGGCATGGCCGAAACCGACGGGGAGCGGTTGCGGGAATTGCTGGCCGACTTCGACACGCAGCACGAGGCTTTGGAATCGCTCGTGCGCGAGCTGGCGCAACGCGCCAAGCCGCTGGATTTGTCGGCGAACGGCGATCCGGAGCCGCCGGCCGAGGCGCGGCTGCCGGCGACATCGCATCAGCTCGTGGTCGAGTGTCGCGACGAGGCCGATCAGGAGTCGCTGTATGAGCGGCTGAACGAGGAGGGCTATCGGTGCCGCGTCTTGACGTTGTAGTCGATTGCCCCGTGCACGATTCGTTTCGCGTGCAGCAGGTGGCAGGGATGTTTGACATCCCGCTTGCTGAGCGGGCGGCGAGCCGGTTTACGGTCGAGGTGCCGGAGCTGGGCGACGCCTGGCAGATCGGGCTAGTCGTGGGGCCGTCGGGCAGCGGCAAGTCGACGATCGTGCGGCAGTGGTTTGGCGAGGCGGTGGCCGAGCCGCAGGCGTGGGCCGCGGACCGCGCGATCGTCGACGGCTTTGGCGCGGCGTCGATGCGGTCGGTGACGGGACTGTTGACGGCGGTGGGCTTCGGTTCGCCGCCGGGATGGATCAAGCCATATTGGGCGCTGAGCAACGGCGAACGATTTCGATGTGATTTGGCGCGAGCGATTGCCGAGGCTACGGGGATTGACGCGACTGGGCCTAACGCAAAGGGGCCCGACGCGATCGGCGCGGCGCGGCCGCGCACGGTGGTGTTCGACGAGTTTACAAGCGTGGTCGACCGAACGGCGGCGCGGACGGCCGCGGCTGCCTTGTCGAAGGCGATCCGCGGGGGCCAGGTGCATTGCCGGTTCGTGGCGGTGACCTGTCACTACGACGTGGCGGAATGGCTGGCGCCCGACTGGACGCTGGACATGGCCACGCGGCAGTTTTCGCGAGGGTGTCTTCGGCGACCCGCAATTGAGCTGGAGCTGTTTCGTTGCGAGCGTGCGGCGTGGGGCGCCTTTGCGCCGCATCACTATTTGAGCGGCGCGTTGAGCCCGGCGGCGCGGTGCTTCCTGGCGGCCTGGGGCGACGCGCCGGTGGCATTTTGCGCGACGGTGTCGTTGGTAGGACTGCGCCGCCGGTGGCGGATCAGCCGGCTGGTGACCCTGCCCGACTTTCAGGGGCTGGGGATCGGCGCGGCGGTGGCCGAGGCGGTGGCCGCCTGGCACCGGCAACGGGGCGAGCGGTGCAACATCACCACGAGCCACCCGGCGATGATCGCGCATTGCCGGCGCTCGCCGCTGTGGCGCGCGGTGGGTTGGAAGCGGTGCGCCGCGGCGCCGCGGCGTACGTACCGCGACTATCGCGGGGCGGTGGGGCGCGCGGTGGCGTCGTTCGAGTATCGAGCGGCGCGGAACGCGCGCGGCGAGGGCGACTGAAACCCGATGGCCAAGACGGGGCGGAGACCGGTACTGGACGAGGCCAAGCAAAGCGCGATCTGTGCGATCGTGGCGATGGGCTGCAGCCGGCAGACGGCGGCGCAATACGTCGGCTGCGCGGTGGCGACCATCCGCAAGACGGCGCTGCGCGACGCGCGGTTCGCCGACAAGCTGCGCAAGAGCGAGCACGGCTGGGAGCTGAAGCAGTTGACGAACATCCAGGCTGCGGCCGAGCGCTCGTGGCAGGCGGCCGCATGGCTGCTCGAGCGGCGGCTACCGGAAACGTACAGCAAGCGCGATCCCAAGCAAGTCAACGGCCAGCACCTGGCGCGGCTGGTGGCGCGGTTTGCCGAGGTCGTGGCGGGCGAGGTGCGCGAGGCGGGCGATCGGCGGCGGGTCTTGGATCGGCTGAGTGAACTGGCCAGCGATCTGGAGCGGGCGGTCGATGCGCCGCAACGCAGGCGGGAGACCGGGCGATGATTTCGGCGCGAACTGGGCGGCGCGGACTGGTAACGCACCTGGCTCAAGAAACGGGCGTCGGGCTGTGGCGCGCGGCGAGCCTGGCGCGGGTGATCGAGCGCGCGGTGCGCGAGCAGTTGCAACGGCAGCAGCGCCGCGAGACGCCAACCAGCGAGGGATTGCCGGAACTGCTGGCCTGGGCACGGGCCTATCTGCCGCAACATTTTTCGCTGCCGCCGTCGGCGATGCACCGCTGGCTCGCCCGGCAGTTGCCCCTGCGCGGCGAGGAGCGCGGCGTGAAGATCAACTGCATCGGGCCGCGCGGACACGCGAAGTCGACCGTGGCGACGCTGGCGTACGTGTTGCGGGCTGCGGTCGAGGGTTGGGAGCCTTACATCTGGATCGTCAGCGACACGCGGACGCAAGCGGCGACGCACCTGGAGCACATCAAGAGCGAGCTGATGCACAACGCCGCGCTGGGCGAGGACTATCCCGAGGCCACAGGGCGCGGGCCGAGGTGGCGCTGCGATCAACTGGTGCTGCGCAACGGCGTGACGATCGAGGCGTATGGCACGGGGCAGCATTTGCGCGGTCGCCGGCGGCGCGAGGCGCGGCCGACGCTGATCGTGGCCGACGACTTGCAGAGCGAGCGGCACATCGAGTCGGCCCGCGGACGCGAACAATCGCGGCGGTGGTTTTACGGCACGCTGCTCAAGGCGGGGACGCGGCGGACCAATCTCGTACACCTGGCGACGGCCCTGCATCGCGAGGCGCTGGCCATCGAATTGACGCGCACGCCGGGCTGGCGCGTGGGCCAGTTCCCGGCGATCGTCCACTGGCCGGAGCGGATGGATCTGTGGCAAGCGTGGGAGACGCTGTATACGAGCCAGGACGACCCGTTGCGCGAACAGCGCGCCGCGGAGTTCTACCGCGCGCATCGCGTGTCGATGCACCAGGGGGCCGAAGTGCAGTGGCCCGAGCAGGAGGACCTCTACACGCTGATGCGGATGCGCGTCGAGGGTGGACGCGCGACGTTCGAGCGCGAGAAACAAGGCGTACCGCACGATCCGGCGCAATGCGAGTGGCCTGAGGAATATTTCGGGCGGGGCCTGTGGTTCAACGATTGGCCGGCGGCGGGGTTGCGCGTGATGGCCATCGACCCAAGCAAGGGGACCGACGCGCGGCATGGCGATTATTCGGCGATCGTGCGGCTGGCGGTCGACCCGGCGGGGGTGTGCCACGTGGATGCCGATTTGGCGCGGCGGCCGACCTCGCAGCTCGTGGCCGACGGCGTGGCGGCGTTTCTGGAGTTTCAGCCGCAGGCGATGGCGATCGAGGCCAACCAGTACCAGGAGCTGCTGGCGGGCGAGTTCACGGCGGAGTTTCGCCGTCAGGGGCGGACCACCGTGGGCTTGTGGTTGCTGGCGAACCAGGTGAACAAGCGCGTGCGCATTCGCCGGCTGGGGCCGCTGTTGGCCGAGCGGCGGCTGCGATTTCGCGCGGCGAGCGCGGGGGCGCGGCTGCTGGTCGACCAGTTGCGAGATTTTCCCTGCGGCGATCACGACGACGGCCCCGACGCGCTCGAAATGGCGCTGCGGCTGGCGGCCCAATTGCAGGACGAAGCCACGGTCGATGACGGGCTGGGCGAGCGGCTCGTGGCGGGGCCGTGAGGCGGACCTGACGACGAACCTACCGATCCGATTCAACGAGGAGAGAGTCATGCACGCAGAAGATCGAGCCGAGACGGTGATCGAACGATTGGACGAACGCTTGAGCGAAGCCTGGGGCGAATTGTGGGACTCGTTTGTCGATCCACGCGAGGCGTGGGCAGGCGACGACGGCCGATTGTGGCCGAGCGTGGGCCCTGCGACCGACGAGGCAGGGCTCGCGGGCCTGGCGAACGAGCGGCAGTTGGCCGAGGTACGGCGCGAATGCCGGCGGTTGGCCGCGACGAACGAGTTTGCGATCAACGGACACGAGAATCGAATCAGCTACATCGTCGGCACGGGCTACACCTATCGCGCCGCGGCGCGGCCGGGACGCGCGGCCAGCGACGAGCTGGTCCAGGCGACGCAGGGCGTGATCGACGAGTTCCTGGCGCTGAACCAGTGGCATCGCCGGCAGCAGGAGATCGTGCGGCGGATGGACCGCGACGGCGAGGCGTTCTTGCGGTTCTTCGTCGACGACCTGGGGCGGACGCGCGTGCGCTTCGTCGAGCCGGGCCAGGTGGCGGCACCGACCGGGCAGGCCAGCGACGGTGCGGCGAGCTGCGGCATCGAGACCGATCCGTTGGACGTCGAGACGGTGTGGTACTACTGGATCGACGGGGTCCGCGTACCGGCCGACGAGATCCAGCATCGCAAGGCGCATGTCGACGCCAACGTCAAACGCGGGCTGCCGCTGTTCTATCCGGTGCGCAAGAACCTGGCCCGGGCGGAGAAGCTGCTGCGCAACATGAGCGTGGTGGCCGAGGTGCAATCGGCGATCGCCTTGATCCGCAAACATCGCGGGGCGACGCGCGGCGGCGTGCAGGAATTCGCAGCGCAACAGGCCGACGCGACGGCGACTTCGCCGACGACGGGGCGCGTCGCACACTATCGGCGCTACGGGGCGGGCACGATTCTCGACGCGCCGGCGGGCGTGGAATACGAGTTCCCGGCCAGCTCGATCGACGCGGCGAGCTTCGTGACAGTGCTGCAGGCCGAGCTGCGGGCGATCGCTTCGCGGCTGGTGATGCCCGAGTTCATGCTCACCTCGGACGCGTCGAACGCGAACTACGCGTCGACGCTGGTGGCCGAGGGTCCGGCGATGCGGATGTTCGCGCGGCTGCAGGCGCAGCAGATGGCCGACGATCGCGATTGTTTGGCGCGGGTGATCGGGTTCGCCATCGAGGCAGGGCGGCTGCCGGCCGAGTCGCGGGTCCTGGTCGACGTGCAGATTGAGGCACCTTCGCTGGCGGGTCGGAGCCACTTGGACGAGGTGCAGGCGTTCGCGATCGAGCACGAACACGGGATTCTCTCGCCGCAGACATGGAGCCAGAAGCGGGGGCTCGACTACCGTCAAGAGCAAGCGAACTGGGATGCAGCGCGGGCGCAGTCGGCACCGGGAACAGCGAGCGCATCGTTCACAAGGCGCACGGTCTGACGGAAAATGCCCGACGTTGGCTGCGTCGCGCGGCGAGGGCCAGGCCGGCAGAGCCGATCGCCAGGAGCACCCACGAGGCGGGCTCTGGGGTCGGCGTCAAGGAGGCTCCGTAGCCATCGATCGCGAAGGCGTGATCGTCGCCGATGCCGGTAAGGACGGCCGAACGGATGTTCGCCGCGTCGCTCCAAATCGCCACGAAATCGATGTTGCTCGTTTGGCCGTCGAGCAAGCCGGACGAGAGGATCGAGCCGACGATGTTGCCCGTGCCAGCGGGCCCGTCGTAGACGGTCAACGAGCCGGAAAGATGAAGACCGTTTTGCGTGTTGTGGGCGAAGGTGGCGCCGAAGGCCGCCACGGGCGAGCTCAAGTCGACGGTGACGTGGGTGAGGGGGATGCCGACACCGAGACTGCGGCTGAGATAGCCGTCGCCGCCTCCGGGATTGTCGGGGCCGCCCAAGGGGAAGCTGGCAAAGCTGCCGGTCGTCAGGTTCGGCGTGGTCGCGATCGTCGCCGGACCAAGCTGCACGAGGGGAATGAGATTGTGGGCGGGCAAGTCGGCGAAGTTGCGTGCGGAGATCTGGCGGTAATCCGTCACGCCCACGGAAGCCGCGCGCGATGTCTCGGAGGCGCAGATCGTAAAGATCAGGACGGCCACGCCGCAGGCAAGATCAAGTGGCAATTTCACGAGGGAAGCTCCCGATGTTAACAACCAACTATGGAAAGAAAGCGACGATGGGCCGTGCTGAGGCCGCGCTCGGCGAGCAGAGGATGGCCAGGGGCGTGCGGCGGCGAGCGCAAGGGTCGTGCGCCGAAACCACAAGCTGAGAAGTCGCGCCACGCCTAGGCGAGGTCCGTTCGCGAGGTAACGCGCGGCGCGTCCGATGAAGCGTTCAGTAGCGGCCCCTGGCGGCGTTTCTGAGAGTGAAAGTCGCTCGGGTGGCGATGTTAATTCACGCCGGAGGCCGGGTCAAATCCGGGCTGTGATCGTGCGCAGCTGGGGGCTTGGACGCGACGTGGGCTTGCCCCTAGGGACAGAGTAGCGGGTGGGCCGAACGAGACGCGCGGCGAGTTTTCTCTCGCAAGAGGAATCGTTAACGAGCGCGAAAAAAACTGACATCGAAATCAGCCGGCAGGAAGAATAATTTCACACACATGACGCGAACGATGGCGGGTACGGTGAACGGGACAGAGACGAACCGGGCTTGGGTCGCGCGGTGCGAGCGGGCCTGGCAGGAGCTGCTGGGTGAGGCCTTGCAGCGCGGGTTCTTCGGCAGCGTGAGCCTCGAAGTGCAATTGCAGGACGGGACGATCCAGAACCTACGGCGGCGGCTGGAGCGGAGCGAGCGGTAGAGCGGAACCATTCACGGTATCGACGGGGCCCGCCGAACAGCGGGTACTCGAAGAGCCTCGACGAAGGTGCGCGAGCGGGCGCACGGTTCGTCGAGGCTTTTTTCATGGACCTTCAAGCGAAACAAGAGGCAGCGATGACCGAGTGGCTGCAGGAACTGTGCGACTGGCGCGGCGGCGTGTCGCGAATCGACGAAGCGGCCGGCGTGATTCGCGGGGTCAAGGTGCTCGGCACCACATCGCGCAACGGGCGAACGTATCTGCCCGAGGCGCTGAGCGCGGCCGCGGGATTGTACGAAGGCGCGAAGGTGAACGTGAATCACCCGAAGCGGGCCCCGCACGAGCCACGCGACTATCAGGACCGGCTGGGCGTGCTCCGGCACGTTGCCTACCAGCCGCGGCAGGGGCTGTTCGGCGATTTGTATTTCAACCCGCGGCATGCGCTGGCGGAGCAACTGCTGTGGGACGCGCAGCATGCGCCCGAAAACGTCGGGCTGTCGCACAACGTCGAGGCGCGCACGTCGCGGCAGGGCGAGCAGACCGTGGTCGAAGCGATTCTGCGGGTGCAGAGCGTCGACCTGGTGGCCGATCCGGCGACGACGCGCGGGCTGTTCGAGGCGGCCGGCGCGGAGAGCGCCGCGCCGGCGGCCGACAACGCCGAGCCCGACGCAGCGGAGGACCGCGAGACGACGGAGCCTGTAGACGGCTCCGATCTGGCGGCGGCTGACAGTGAAACAACGCGGTTGCGCGAGCGCGTGGCCGAACTCGAGGCCGGTGAAATCGAGCGCCGGCACTACGTGGCGATTGCGCAACTACTCGAGGCGAGCGGGCTCGAGGCTTTCGAGCGCGAATGGCCGGCGGCGCGGCGCGAGGGTCCGCGGTTCGGCGAGCTGCTGGCCGAGGTGCACGATCTGGCGACGGTCAAGGCGCTGATCGAGGAGCGGACTGCTTGGCTGGCGGCGATCGGCCGGGGGGCCGGGCGCGTGCGGAGGCCGACCAGCCGCGATCAGCGCTGGGCCGAGCTGCCGGCCGCGCGGGCGACCAGCACGGCCGAATGGGCGCGGGCGATCGATTCGGGAAGGCGCTAGTGCGCTGTCGCGCACGGGGCGCGAGGCGACGACTCACACGTTCGGGAGATGCGAGGCAATGTCAGACACGATGCGTTGGCGATATGGCGAGACCAGCCCGGTGGTCTTGCCGGTGGATGCGGCCACGGTGATCGAGATTGGCGATCTGGTGACGCTGGAGGTCGACGACGCGCGACCGGCCGGCCTGATCACGATCGGCGGCGGGGGCGCGGCGAACCTGGCCGCGGCGCAGGAGGCGTTTCACGACAAGTTCGCGGGCATCGCCATGCAGCGCTCGCGGGCGGGCGACACGACGCCGATTCGCGTGGCTACGCGCGGCGTGTTCGAGTTCGACCTCGCCAGCACGACGCTGGAAGTGGGCGCGCTGGTGGGCGTGGACGACACGGCGGCCGGCACGGCGCTGGAGAACCAGAAGGTGATCGCCGTGGCGACGCCCAACCTAGCCGTCGGCCGGGTGGCCAAGCGGCTGAACCCGGCGGGCTCGAAGGTGCTGGTCGACATCGTGTCGACCGTGTCGCACGCGGGACCGCTGGCCGCGGCCTGAGGCGGCGTGCCCGACCAGCGCGGGCGGGGAGTGGCCCCAGTCAACGAACTTCAACAGGAGACCGGTGCGGTGAGCATCCAATATCGGGAACTGAAACGACGATACGAACTCGATGGCCCGGCGGCTACGACGCGACACTTGAGCGAAGCGCTGCGCGAGCGGCACTTGCGACCGGAGGACTTCAGTCTGCGCGACCTGGCCGAGGCCCTGGTGCCGGACGGGCATCACTGGGTCCGCGGCCTCGACCCGCGCGCCAGCGGCGGCGTAAGCGTGCTCGAACAGAGCGAAGGGGTCGACGTCACGGCGTTCTTGAACATCACCAGCCAGGTGATCTACGCGAAGATCCTCGAGGCCTACGAGCAGGAAGCCTTCGTGCTGGCGAAGCTCGTGGAGACGATTCCCACGCGGCTCGACGGGGAAAAGATCCCGGGCGTGGCGCGGGCGGCCGACGGCGCGTTCGACGTGCACCCGGGCATGCCGTACCCGAGCGTGGGGTATGGCGAGGACTATATCGAGACGCCATCGACGACGAAGCGCGGTTTCATCGTGCCGGTGACGCGCGAGGCGGTGTTCTTCGATCGCACGCACCTGGTGCTCGCGCGGGCGGCCGAGGTGGGTGAGATCCTGGGCCTGAACAAGGAAAAGCGGCTGCTCGATTTGTTGCTCGGCGTGACCAACAACTACAAGTGGCGCGGCACGAGCTACAGCACCTATTACGACGGCAGCTCCGGCACGCATCCCTGGAAGAACCTGCTGGCCAACAACGAGCTGGTCGATTGGACCGACGTCGACGCGGCCGAGCAATTGTTTGCCGAGATGCTCGATCCGAACACGGGCGAGCCGGTCCTGGTGCGGGGGACGACGGTGCTGGTGATGCCGGCGTACCGGCACGCGGCGCATCGCGTGTTCAATGCCGCCGAGCTGACCTACACCGGCAGTGGTGCCGAGACGACGACGACGGTGGCCAACCCACTGGGCAATTATCAGGTGTTCGAAAGCCGGCTGGCCTATCGGCGGGCGATCGCCTCGGGCCTGGCGGCCGACAGCGCGAAGAAGCTGTGGTTTATCGGCGATTTCCGCAAGGCGCTGGCCTACATGGAGAACTGGCCGATCACGGTCACGCAGTCGCCGGTGGGCAGCGAGGCCGACTTCACGCACGACATCGTCGTGCGGTTCAAGGCCAGCGAACGCGGCGCCGCGGCGGTGATCAATCCGCGGTACGTGATCAAGAACACCGGCTGACCAAGCGCGGGCGCGGCGGCCGCCAGCGCCGCCGTGCCCAGGTCCGGGACCCGGAGACATGGAGACAAGGAGACAACGATGACGCGATTGGGCGACGACGTGACGGGGACCTTCGTCACGGGCCAGCAGACGGTGGGCACCTCGGCGGTGGCGCTGGTGGCCAGCACGCTGCACGCGACGCGGGGCGTGCAATTGAAAGCGGCGGCGACGAACACCGGAACTGTGTACGTCGGGCGCGACGCGACCGTGACGGCTGCGACGGGCTTCGGCCTCGCGGCCGGTGAAGGCTTGCTAGTCAAAGTGGACGACGCGGCCAAGGTGTACTTGATCGCCTCGGCGGCGGGACAAAAAGTCGAATACCTGGTGGTGTGACATGCGGGGCAGCAGGTTTCTCAGTGCGCAGCGCGAAGCCGGGTCGTTCGGTTCGCAATGGACGAGCCGTCCGGCGACCCCGGTCTTTACGCCGACGCAATTGTCGGGAGTGACCTTGTGGTTGCCCTCGCATCTGACCGACGCGCTCTGGCAGGAAAACCTGGTGGGCACGCCGTTGATGCGGGCCACGACCGACGGGCACACGGTCGGGCAGATCGACGATCAAGGGCCCGATGCGCATCGCGCCACGGCTGGCAACGCGGGCCGCGAGCCGCTGTTGGGCTCGGGCGGCGGGCGCGCGTCGTTTCTGGTCTTCGACGGCGTGAACGACTTCCTGACGGTCGAAAACTCGCGGCAGGCCTTCGCCTACGTGCACACGACGGCGCAGTTCACGTTGCTGGCCTGGGTGAAAGTGGCCAGCGACGGCACGAACCTGGTGCTGCTCGATACGGCGCGCGGCGGCGGCACCGACAAATTCGGGCTCTACCTGGGGCGTAACGCCAGTGGCAACACGCTGACCTTGTTGGTGCTCAAGGGCACGGCCGGTACGGCGCTGGTGAACCGGACGACGACGGCCACGCTGCGCGTCACCGACGGTTGGCAGTTGATCGTCGTGCGCTGCAACGGCAGCACCGGTACGATCCAGATCGGCAGCAAGACGCCGGAAGGGTTCAGCGTGTCGGGCAGCCCGGCCGCGGCGGGCACGCCGGCGACCGATGATCTGCACATCGGCAGCGTGAGCAATACCGTCGGCAATTACTGGCACGGCAACCTCGGCGAACTGGTGCTGTGCAATCAGTCGCTCAGCGACGTGCAGGTGGCCCTGTATGCGTCGGCCTCACCGGGGCGCTCCGGCGGCGCGACGGCGAAGGTGCTCGCCGGCGGCGAGGCGCTCGCGCCGCAGCAGCTTTCGCACTGCCACACGCATTACGACTTCAGCGTCGCGGCGGCGCTGTTTCAGCAGCTCGAAAGAACCGGGGCGGTGGCGAACGACGGCGATCCGGTCGGCGCGGTCGAGCATCGGGGCGGGGCGGCGCTGGCGCGCGACGCAACGGCCGGAGCGAACAACGGGACGCGCCCCGCCTTTCGACCCAACACGAAGAATGGCCTGGCCGCCGTGCAATTCGACGGCGCGGACGACCAGTTGAATTTTTTCTCGTGGTGCAAGGGCGCCGCACTGACCGTGTTCATCGTGGCCAAGAACAACGACGTCGCGTTCGGGTCGCATTACCTGACCGGTACGCAGTACGTCGTGCAGACGGGCAGCGGATATCTAGGCGGCAACAACGAACGGTTTGTCGTGCATCCCGAGGCCGGCTCCGGGCTGCCGTTTCTGGGAGCCGAAGACGGGGTGGGCGCGCCCGTCGCGGGCGAGGCCTGGCACATTTACGAATTCACGCGCGACGCCGACGTGTGGGAATCCAGCGTCGATGGACGTGCAGGCACGACGGTCACCAACACACACATCTTCTCGATGGACGGCATGGGACCGTTGAGCAACCCGGGTTTCTGGCTCGACGGCTACCTGGGCGAGGTCGTCAAGTACAACGTGGCCCACCCCGAGGCGAATCGCGCCAAGCTGCGGGCGCATCTGGCGGCGAAGTGGGGCATCGCGCTGGCAACAGGGTAGGCGCCACGCGCGACGCGCTGGCGCAGCTCAACGAGAAGCAAGAGAAGGGAACAACATGCCACCGACCGATCCGGAACAACTTGCAGCGATCCGCAGCCAGACGCTGGCCGTGATCGCGGCGATTACAGCAATGCCGAAGCCCAGCTACAAGATTGATGGACAGGCCGTGATGTGGGCCGCGTACCTGGACCAATTGCGGCGGACGGTCGAGTGGTGCGACGAAAAGCTGGCCGGAGCCGAGCCGTTCGAGATCGAGACACGAGGAGAGAGCGCGTGAGCTTCGATCCGGGGGAAGATCAGGCGACGTTCGACGGCCTGGTGACCGTGGAACTGTGGCCGCGCGACGCGAGCGAGCCGGTGACGGTGGCGGGCGCGCTGCGGGGGCCGATTGCCCGTCAAGAATCGGCGCCGACCGCCGGCCAGGTGCTCCAGGCAGACGTGGTCTGGCACCTGCCGGTCGCGCTGGTGGCCGAGCGACCGCCCTTGGGCAGCCTGATCGTCGAGGACAGCGGCGCCACGTGGACGGTGCTGGCCGTCGAGCTGCAAACGTTGAGCACGCGGTGGCGTTGCTCGACGCGGGCCCTGTCGATCGAGGGCGAAGAAATCGAAATCGACTTGCAACGGCCCGAGTGGGCGGCGGACGCCTGTGGCGCGCCGGTGGCGACTTATACGACGTATGCCACGGCGGTGACCGCCCGGGTCACAGTGATCGACCAACGCGCCGCGAGCGATCAGAACGAACGCGCCGGCCTGCGCACCATTCGCGTGCACCTGGGCGCGCGGTTGCCGGTCGAGGTGGATGACCGGGTGCTGTATGCGGGCCACACGCTGCGCGTGCTGCAGGTCGCCGGCCTCGAGCGCCTCGATCGTCTGCCCGAGCTCGAAGTGGAGGAAGTCCGGTGATCGTGGCGAGCGTGATCCAGGCCCAGTGGGCGGTGACGGCCGAGCTAACGTCGCTGGTGCCGGCCGAGCGGGTGTTTACGGCCCAAGCGGCCGGCATACCGGCGCTACCGTACGTCGTGCTGCGACCGTCCGGTGCGCAACCGCCGGCGACGACGACCAATCATCGCATCGATACGACGCAGTGGGAGCTGATCGCGTGGGGCGACCGCTACGACGCGTGCGCAGCGGTGCTGGCGGCGAGCCAGGCGGCCTTCGACGGCGTGGAACTCGCGACGGGCGACGCCAGCGTGCGGTTTCTGCTGACCGAGGCTTGGATCGAACCGGCCGATCATGCGCGCTGGCGTGGCGTGACACGCTGGCGAGTCCGGCTGCAGGTGCCCGCGGCGACGTGAACCAGACGAACGCAAGGAACCAACCATGAGCAACTCGCTGACGGCCGAGCTGCGGGCCAGTATCGATTGGGCGCTGCAAGACATGCAGTCGCTGTCGACGGTGATCGACGCGGCGCGGCTGGAGTTTGCGATGACGATGGCCCACGGCACCGGTGCCGGCCAGGTGGAGAAGCTCTGGCACGACGAGCGCACGATTGCCGCCGGGGCGCACGATGACCTGGTGCTGAGCAACCTGGCAACCACGATGTTCGGCGCGGCGGCGGCGCAGGTCTTGGCGGCGGTCAAGGCGCTGCTGCTGGTCAATTTGGCAACGGCGGCGGGCGACGATTTGCTGGTAGGCGGCGCCGCGAGCGATCCGTTCACGGCACCGTGGAACGGCAGTTCCACGGCGCAGGTCGTGCTGCCCGCCGGGGCGCCGTTGTTGATGGCTCATCCGTCGACGGGGTGGGCGGTCGCCGCCGGCGCGGCCGACGTGTTGCGCATTGCCAACGCGACGGCCGGGCCGATCGCGTATCGCGTGGTGGTGCTGGGTGTGTAGTCCCGTCGCGCGGTGGCGTCGGGCTGGCTTGCGGGTGCGTGATTCCAGGGAGGTGGGCAGCCATGGCTTTGCTCTCGGGCCGAGACGGCAAGGTGCTGGTGGGCGGCGCGACCGTGGCCGATGTCAGCGGCTGGCACTTCATGACGCGCGCCGAAGGCAAGACGTATGCCAGCAGCGCCACGGCGGGCTTTCGCCGGCGCACGAGCGGGGCCCGCCACGGCCAGGGCAAGCTGCAAGGCAAGCTCGACCGCGGCGCCGCGATTCATGAGGCGTTTGCCGAAGGAGACACCGTCGTGCTGCGGCTGCATCTTTCGCCCACACACTACTACCAGGTGCCGGCGGTGATCGACGCCCTGCGGCTGGTGGTCGACGTCGAGCGCGACGAGGTGACCGGCTGGGAGGCCGAATTCACCAGCGACGGTGCGTGGACCGAGCCGAATTGGACCTGACGCAAAACCCCGGGAAACGAGAAAGGTTGCACGATGCCGGTTGCCGTCGAAGAGCTCGAAGGTTCGCCCACCATGCGGCAGACGCTCGATGGTTTTACGGCCACGCGCGTGTTGCGGATTGCATGGAACGACTGGCCTGCGTTGGTCGCGGAGTTGTGGGGCAGCTACCGGCTGGTCGGAGCGACGTTCGTGTACACGCCGCCGGCGCCGTTTCCGGGCGTTTCAGGGGCCGTCGCGACCGACGTGCGGATCGAGCCGTTCGACCCGGGCCATCCGGTCGGCCCAGCCGTGTTGACTTCGACCACGGGCCTGAACTCGTATCCGTCGGGTGCGCGGGTGACGGTGACTTACGAGCCGCTGTGGTCGCTGACCGGCGGGCGCAACGACCTGCCGAACGTGCCGAGCGGAACGATCTTGTTGTTTCAGGCGGACCTGTCGAGCGAATTGGAGCGTGCCGAAGCGCGGCATTTTCGCTGGGACGTCGCCGGCTCGCCCATGGTCGACGACGACACGGCACTGCCGATCCTGGTACCGACCGATGAATTGCGGCTGAGCTGGCAGCGCGTGCCGTCGCCGCCCTGGTCGGCGATTGTCGACCTGCGCGGCAAGCTCAACGCGTCGACCTTTGTCGGCTACCCGGCCGAGACCTTGATATTTCTCGGCGCCCGCGTGCGGCGCGATTTTCAGTTCATCGATACGGGCTTGTGGCGCCTCGATTATTTCTTCAAGGCCCGGACCGTGACGTCGACGGCCAACGGGACAACCAAGCTCGGTTGGAACCATCGTTGGCGCGGCGCCGCATTCGGGGGCGAGCATTGGCTGCGGGTGGTCGACGACGGCAATCGGCGCTTGTACGCGACGGGAGATTTCGACGGCCTGTTTGCCTTCGGCTGAAGCGGACCACGCGACTTCGAGCGAGGTGGAGCGGATGAGCATCGACACGAGCACACCGTTGTCGCGTGATTGGGCCGCCGCGGTGACCCGCGAACTGGCCTGGCTGCGCAAGATCGTCGGCGGCGCAAACACGGTCGCCGGACACGATGCGGCCGGGCTGCGGCTGGCGCCGGTGGCCGTCGAAACGTTGGCGCTGTTCGAATTGACCGCGTCGCTGGCGGCCGGCAGTCAGGCGACGGCCCGGCGGCTCGTCTTTCAAGGCACGAGTTGGACCGCGGCGTCGGGCCCGACGACCGAGGTTTACGACTCGCTGGGCGACAAGAGCGGCGGCCTGGGCGATCGCTGCTGGTGCTATTTCAGCCCGCGCTCGGGGCGATGGGAAGTCGTGCAACTGGAATGCGGCTGAGTCGAAGCCGCGGTGGAGGAGGAAGGTGGCCGGGGGATATCCCTGTTGTTGTCAGACGGCGGGCAGCACTTCGAGCATGCCCGGCTCGGTCGGTTCGAGCAGGCCCTCGGTGCTGTGCAATCTGTGCGTGGACCGCCGCGCGCCGACGCATTTGCAGTTGGTCCTCGAGGGCGTCGAGCAAGGTGATCATTTTCTCGGTTGCCGCAACGAGGAGGCCTGGAACCAGACCTGGGTGTTGTCCGTGCGCGGAACGTCATGCTCCTGGTCGTACATCATCAGTCTCAACGACCAGCTGCCTTGCAATCCGCTGGCGATCCTCCTCGAGCTGAGAAACGAAGGTGGTTTCTATCTCTTCAGGCTGTCGATGTCGGCGGTCAGCGCCTCGTTCGATCGGCAGGTTCGCGTCGTGGAGCAATTGCTCCCTGTCGGGCCGGCCGATCCCCTGCATCCGCCCGATTGCTTCGCGGTGCTCGACGGCCTGGTGTTCGACGATTTCACGGTCGGGGTCACCTGGCTGTCGCCAATCTTCTTCGATTTTCGATCTGCGCGGGCCACGGTGACGGTGATTTGACGATGGATGTCTGCCGTATCGAACTTGTCGAGCGGTTGCCCGATGGACGAAACCGCTGGCGCTGTCCCGACTGCGGTCACGGCGGCGTGACGCCGCATCCGGTCGGGCGAATTCATCCGGGCCCTTGCCCGGCAAAGCTCCGGCTCGCCCTGCCGGCGAACTGTGCGCCCTGCGCAGCGCGACGGCAATGGTTGAATCGCCTGCTGCCAGGTACGGGCGACGCGGTGGCGCGCCTGGCGCAGCCGGTCGCGCGGTGGCTCGGTTGGCAGCGCCGTCCGCGGCTGTTGCTGCGCTTTGCGCACGGCTTCGGTGACGCCGTGCAATTGACCGTCGTCTTACGGCACTTGCGCCTGTTGCAGCCCGATTGGGACGTCGACGTGCTGGTCAAGCCGGGTTGGGCGTCGCTCTATCGCGGGCTGGTGCGCCACGCGTTCGAAGGAGAGTTGCCGCATGTGCATGCCGACAGCCACGCGGAATTGGCCGGCCGTGGCCTGGCGCTCGACTACGATCTCGACGTGTGGCTGCCGTTTCTCGAGCCCGATCGGTGTTATGCCGATGCTCCCAGCACGAAGGCCGAGCGCTGCCTGCGCGAGACGTTCGGAATTGTGCCGCGATTGGAGCAATGCGGCTATTGGACGCCGTTTGGCCGCGCCGAGCTGGCCCGGGTCGATGCCTACTATCGCGCGCTGCCGGCGCATGCGGGCGTGGTGCTGATCCATTACCAAGGGCGCACCGTGCAACAGGCCAAGAACCTCGACGAGCGGATCGTGGCCGAGGTGTGCCGTCGAGCGCGGGCAGCGGGTTGCATGCCGGTGGTATTGGATTTTGAATCGCCGCAGCGCAGCCGCTTGATCGACGGGCGCGAAGTGTTCGGTCCCGGCTTGGGGCATCCGCTGTGGCCGTCTGCAACCCACGGCGACGCGGCGACCATCGCCGCGCTGGCCCATCGCGCGCGGCTGTGCGTGGGCATCGACAGCGGTCCGGGACACGTGATGGCCGGCGAACAAGTGGGCACTCCGACGTTGATCGCCTGGCGCGCCGGACCGCTGCATCCGCTGCACTATTTTCCACCGGCCGAGCACGTGATTCACGTCGTGCCACGGACGCATGCCAGCGCCTTGCGCGCCGCTGCCGACGCGGGGCGCGAGTTCTTTCGGCGACATTATCGCTACGTCGTGGCCGAACGGCATCTGCGGGTCGCGCTGCCGGAACTGGTCGGCGAGCTGCTCGCGCGCGGTTCGATCGTCGAGCGGC
The DNA here is from genome assembly GCA_019694435.1 of Pirellulales bacterium. Classification (NCBI taxonomy): domain Bacteria; kingdom Pseudomonadati; phylum Planctomycetota; class Planctomycetia; order Pirellulales; species Pirellulales bacterium. Next base: position 143,364 of record JAIBBZ010000001.1, on the reverse strand, counting down.
TGGCGCCGCCGACGCTCGAGTACGAGGCCGGTCATTGGATTCGCCCCGACGCGCGGGACGACGACCTGGCGAACGTGGCCGAGATCTGGCGCGACGACGTGTATCGGCTCGACGAGCTGCGCGGACCGATCCGGCGGGTGCTCGACGTCGGCGCGCACATCGGGAGCTTCACGACCCGGCTGCTGGAGCGTTTTCCTGACGCGGAAGTCGTTTGTATCGAACCGCATCCCGAGGCGCAAGCGGCGCTGGCGCGCAACCTCGGCGGGCGCGCCCAGGTGCTCGAGGCCGCCGTGGCGTGCGGGGGCGGTCCGTGGCGGCTGGTCGAACCGGACGAGCGCCGTGCCCCCAGCAACGCGCGCTTGACGAATGGGACCGGCCCGGGGCATCCCGTGCGGCAAGTCTGGTCGCTCGACGCGCTGCTCGACTGGCTCGGCTGGTCCGAAGTCGACCTGGTGAAACTCGACTGTGAAGGGAGCGAAGCCGACGTGCTGTCGAGTCTGGGCGACGGGGGACGCGTGGGGACGATGGTCGGCGAATATCACGGCGGACGGTCGCGATTGGCCGAGCTGGTCGCGCGACGATTCCCCGCGGCGCAACTCACGTGGCTGACCGACAAGCGGCCCGCGCACGACGACGGCACTTTCCGGCTCGAGTGGCGCGGCGGCGGCGCATAACCGATGCGCGGTGCGCAGCTATTCGGCGCCGTCCTCGCCGGGAGGCGGCTCACCAGCGTCGAACTCGCCAGCCGGCGAGAGCAGCACCTTGTTGTAGAGCGTTTCGACCAAGGCGCAGAGGACGTCGGCCTGGTCGGTTTCGAGCACGAGGTCGATCTTCTCGCGGAGCTTGCGCTTCTGGTTGGCCAGTTGAATGGCCTGACGCGCCCCGTCGCGTGTCAGCGGTCCCCCGGTGCCAAATCGGCTATAGAGCTCTTCGAAGTCGGCCGGCGTCCAGCCCACGACCAACTGCGGTTCGGCCGCGATCACGTCGTCGACCGCCTGGTTGGTCCAGCGGTCGAAGTAGCGCCGGGCCAACAGCGCCGGCGTCTGAAACAGCTCGTCGGCGTCGACTTCGAGCCCCGTCGCAAGTCGATGCAATGTGCGGGGATGCGGTTGGCGGCGCCCGGCCAGGATCGATTTGACCGTACGCAAATCGAGCCCGCAGCGCTGGGCCACGTCGAGATTCGTGAGGTTGAGGCGCGCCATCAGCCGGCGGAGATTGGCCGCGACGTTCGGTCGATGCTCGCCGGCAAACATGAGCATGGAGGGAGCCGGGGGGCTCTGGTTCAGGATAATGAACACATGTATAGATAGTGTTCCCGGCGATGTCAACCGTTTGCGGAAAAAATCTCCTGTTCCCCGTTCGATGGCGGTCCGCGCAGCGGCGTCCGCATCAGGCCGGCTTGGGCTTGGGTTTGGCCGCCGTCGCCGCGCTCCAGGGGTTCGTCCAGTCGCCCCACTTGGCCAGATAGTCGCGGTAGGCGGGCACCTCGGCGGCGCGGACTTCGAGCCATTGCTTGGTACCGGCGATCAAGCGGTGCTCTTCTTCGAGCGTCAGTGCGCCGACCAACACCCGGCTGCGCAAAAAGACGAAGTATGTGTCGAGCACGTCGCAGCGGCAGTACTCGTTGATTTCGCGCAGCCGACCGGCGTCGTAGAGGTCTTGGACCATGTGTCCCTGGACGTCCATCTTGCCGGGCTTGCCCAACAAGTTGGCCGCGAGGTTCAGTCCGCCGGTGAAGCGCGTCGAGCCGGAGTTGGTCAGCAATTCTTGCAGGTCGATGTGTGCGTCGACGTTGTAGCGATAGCGCGGCTGCTTGTAGTTGGGCACCGCGGTGGTGAACCAGCCCGGCAGCGCGATGCCGTAGCGAAACGCCGCCAATTCCAACAGCGGCAGGTCGAATCCACGACCGTTGAAGCTGACCAGCGTGGGTTGTTTGTATTTTTCCCAGCCGCGCCAGAAATGCTCCGTGATGACGTGCGGACGGAACTCGGGTTCGTCGAGCGCGACGAGATCGAACAGCGTGTAGTCGGTGGCGATCTTGGCCACGGCCACGGCCGTGGGCACCTGGAAGGTGTATGGCACGAAGTCGCTGTCGTACTTGGCCAGCAACTCGTCGCGATAGCGGCGCGTTGCCGCCTGGGCGGTGCGTTCCTCACCGCCGTAGCGAATCCGGTTGACCAACTCACCGTCGGTCACGCTTTCGCAATCGAACACCAGGAAGCGAACCACCGGTGGCATGGGAGCAGACCTCCGCGTTTGCGGCATGGCGCCCGCGCGCCAGCATTGCCAGCACGGCAATGCGCCTAGCGCCACGAAATCGATTGCGCCAAAGTTACGTAAACCTCCGTGGTTGTGCTAGCCGACATAAACCGACGGACCAACGGCGCCGGTTGCGGCTGACGAAATGCGTCCGCAGGCGGCGGCGATCGCAACGCGCGCAGGGATGGCACGCTACATGGTTTCTGCCGAGCCGCGGCTGTCGATTCTGATTCCCGTGCTAGGCGACTTTGCCGCGATGGAGCAAGGGTTGGTGTCGGTGTTGGAAAACCGGCCCGACCGCTGCGAGATCGTGCTCGCCTTCAACCGGCCTTACGCCGACCCGTACGACCTGCAGGACGAGGCCGTCTTTGTGCAGGCCGCACGTGGGGCGGGGCTCGTCGAGTGTCTCAACGTCGGTCTGCGGCACTGCCGCGCGGCGATCGTGCACGTGCTGGCGTGCGGCGCCGAGGCGACGCCCGAATGGACCGACGCGGCGCTGGCCCATTTCGACAATCCGCGCGTGGGGGCGGTGGCGCCGGTGGTGATCGATGCCGCCGACCGGCAAACGGTCGTGTCGGCAGGGCTGACCTATCGCGCCGGCGGGCGCAGGCTGGAGCGCGGCGCCGGCACCGACCTGCTCGATGCCGCCGAGCTGGCCGGCAACGTCGTCGGTCCAGTGCTGGCGGCGGCTTTCTATCGCCGCGAATTGCTGGTGCCCGACGAGGACGATGCCTTCGAAATCGGCGTGGGTGACGCGCTGGCCGACGTGGACGTCGCGATGCAACTGCGCGGCGCCGGGTTCACGAGCGTCTGCGAACCGCGCTCCCGCGTGTATCTGCCCGGCGCGACGCCGAGCCGGACGCTCGCGTTTGCTGCCGGGCGCCAGGCCGAGCGATTGTTCCTGCGATCCGCGCCCGTGGTGGGCTGGACGCGGGCCCTGCTCGCACATGCGACATGCATCGCGTCCGCCGACGGTTGGTTGAGCGGCCGCCTTTTGCGGGCCACGGCCGCGCTGGCCGGGCGCGCAGCGGCCTGGACCGAGTGGCCGCAAATGCGCCGGCATCACGCCCGACTGCTCGTACGTCGGCAACTGCAGGCCCAGGGCCCTGCGCCGCTGGCAAACCGGCCGCATCTGCGCCTGGATGCTGCACATGGCGCGGCGCCGGCCGGTACGCACACGGCAAATGTCCCGGCCGCGCGGCGCGTTCGTCCGTAGCAGCCTGGGGGAGAATGCTTCCCTCACGTTCTGTGCGTGGGGGGGCCCGGCCCAATCCGCGCCTGCTCAGGCCTTCAACTGCTCGTCATGCCGCATCAAGCTCGGCGGCTGATCGGCGCGGTGCACGTTGGCCAAGGCCGCCTTGGCACCGGCGTGCTGCTCGACGTCGTTGTCTTCCCATTCGATCGACACGGCGCCGCTATAGCCGGCCCGATTCAGCTCGACCATGAGCATCTCGGTCGACGTCGCATCGCGGGCCGTGCCGGCCGTAACGAAGTTCCAGCCGTTGTGCTTGTCGCCCATCGGTTTGTGACCGCCAAGCCGGCCGTTGCGCGTGTATCCAGAGGCGACCTGCACGCCCTTGATGTGCGCACAGTGAATCCGGTCGCCGTAAGCGCGGATGAAGTCGACGCCCGAGACGCCTTGCCATTCCATGTGCGAGCAATCGAAGTTGAAACCGGCCGCCTGCGCGAACCCGGCGCGATCGACCGCAGCCAGGTAATCGCCCGCGCTGGCCAGATCGCCCATCGCGCGTTCGCTGGGGTGACACTCGAGGTCGTACGTCGTGCCGTATTTCAGGCAGGCCTGAAACACCGGGCCGAAGCGTTCGACGAGCAGCTCCAGGCTCACTTCGAACACGTTCGGAATCGGATGACCGCCCAGCGACGAGGGCAACGGCGGGAACAAGAACCAATGGCTCCAGCAGTGGGCCGGCGAGCCGACAAAGCCCGACACCGGTACGACGCGGTTTTCCAGCTTGCCGATGAAGTGTGCCAGACGCACGGTATTCACCAGCGCCGTGGCCGCCTGGCGCTGGGCAATCTCGGCGACGTGATCGGGCACGAAATACGGATTGGTGCGCGGCGGGGCGTGGCCCTTGGCCCGCCACGCGGCATAGGCCTCGACCGATTCGCCGCCGAGGAACTGCAACGTCTTGGCGCTGGGTTCGTCGCCCAGGGCCTGGCCTTGCAGGTGCGCCGCGAGCGAAAAGATTTCCAGACCCCGTGATTGGGCCTTGGCCACGCGCTCGCGAGCATAGCTCTCTGCGCCCGCATCGTCGCCGCACCGGGCCAGGTCGAGCTCCCAGGAGGCCTCTTCCCAGCCGTCGAACCCGGTCCGGGCAATCCAGTCGAGCCATTGGTCTTCGGGCACATTGCCGAATTGGCCGCGGACCAGTCCGATCTGATGATGAGAATGCTTGCCGGAGCGATGCTGGGCAGTTTGATGATGACCCACGTGACGTTGACCTTCGAAGATGTGTGGACGGCACGCCGCGAGCAGGCGCGGCGCGGAAAACTCTCCCCTGAGAACGATCTGGGCAGGCCCAAATCTGGGCGGGATTGTAAGGGGCCGTTTCCGAGGATTCAAACGGCCGCGCGCGGCCGAACCAGGGGTGCCGGTCGATCGTCGGGAGGTAGACTAGCGGCGTCGGCGCCAGGACCGGTCGATCGTGGCAAGCTCTTTGTCCCAGCGAGTCTCCATCCTATGACGCGTGCCCCCGCACAGCGCATCGCTTCGCTGTTGGCCAGCGGAACCGAGATCGTGGCCCTTCTGGGTCTGGCGGAACGGCTTGTCGGCATCAGCCACGAGTGCGATTTTCCCCCGCAGGTTCTCGACCGGCCGCGACTGACCTCGACCGCCGTCGAAGTCGAGGCCACGAGCGCCGAAATCGATCGCCAGGTGCAGGCCCACGTGGCCGACAACCGTGCGCTGTACCAGATCGACGTCGAGCGCCTGGCGCAACTGACCCCCGACCTGATCGTCACGCAGGCCCAATGCGACGTCTGCGCTGTGCGCTACGCCGACGTGCTCGATGCCGTGGCGAGCCGCGCGGAGCTGCAACCGGCGCACGTCGTCGCGCTCAACCCGATGACGCTCGATGCGATTCTGACCGATATCGTCACCGTGGGTGCCGCGGCGGGCGTGCCCGATCGGGCCGCGGCGGCGGTGGCGCAACTGTGCGCGCGGCGCGAGGCGATCGCCGCCCAGACCAGCGCTCTGCGCCGCGAGGATCGTCCACGCGTGGTGTGTCTCGAATGGATCGACCCGCCGATGGTGGCGGCCAACTGGATGCCCGAGCTGCTGGAGCTGGCCGGTGCCGCACCGGGGCTAACCCAAGCCGGGCGGCACAGCACCTACACGCCCTGGGAGGAGATCGTTCGATACGACCCCGAGGTGTTGATCGTAATGCCGTGTGGCTTCTCACTCGAACGCACGTTGGCCGAGTTGCCGCGTCTGGAATCCATGCCGGGCTGGAAGCAACTCGCGGCAGTGCAGCGCGGCCGGCTGTACGCCGTCGATGGGAATGCATATTTCAATCGTTCAGGCCCGCGGATGCTCGATAGCCTGGAAATCCTCGCGCACCTGGTGCACCCGGAACGCGTGGCGGCGCCCGCTTGCGTCTTATGGCCGCAAACCGTCTGGCAGCGCATCGAGCCGCAGGCATGAACCGGCCGTGGCTTCAGCTCGTCCTGCAAGTGCTGCTCGTGGTGGTGGCGCTGCCGCTGGTGCTGGCGGTGGCGCTGGTGACCTTGCCGCTGGTATTGTTGGAGCAGATCGGCGATTACCTGATCCTCAGGTTGCATTGTCGCCGCCGCGCCTGCTGGAGTTACCTCGTCGTCTCGCCGCGGTCGAATTGGAACAACGTGATCGAAAACAACCTGGCGCCAGCGCTGCCCGAGGGCGTCGGCCTGGTGTGGAAACGGCGCCACGATCGTGCGCCTACGCCGATCCGCCCGTGGCGCGTGTTGATCTGGGCCGCCGCGGGCCAGGCGAAGCCCTGCCTGGTGCGGGTCACCTGGCGACGTCTACACGTCGTTTCGCTGCATGCGAGCCTGCGGCCGCTCAAAGGTGCGGCGCGCGACCCGGCGACCCAAGCGCAGCTCCGGGCCGTGCTCGAGCAGGTCCTTCGCGAGCGGTGCTAGCACGCGGCACGCCGGCCAAAATCGCTCTAGGGCGCCAGGAGTGCGCAGCCTTAGAATTCGCCGCCCGCTTCCAGGGACTCGGTACCACCGCCGGCAGGGACTCGCCATGGCAATCAAGTTTCGCACCGTCTCGCGTTGGCGCAAGCAACCGCTGCGCCGCAAACGTCGTGAAGAAGATTTTGACGAAGATCGCCCGTTACGCCGGCGCCGGCGGCGTTCGCGCTATGCTTTGGCGGTCATGGCCGCGACGCTCGTGCTGTTGATCGTCGCGTTGCCTTGGATTGTCAGCCGATCGATGGTGTTCAATCGTGTGCTGGCGTTTGTCGCGGCCGACGTCGACGGCAGCGTCCAGGCACGCAGCGCCTCGCTCGGATGGTTCTCGCCCAGCGTGATTCGCGGGCTCGAGGTGCGCGGCACCGACGGCCAGCCCTTCGTCCGCGTGACGCGGATCGAAAGCGAGCGCGGGCTGTGGGGCTTGCTCACCAGCCGCAGCGACCTGGGCCGCGTCAAGGTGCAGAGCCCCCAAGTGGTGCTGACACTCGACAGCCATCGCAGCAATGCCGAAAAAATTCTGGCCGCCTACCTGAGCGAGGCCAAGCTACCGGTCGACGACTCGGCTGCCGAGCCAGCGGTGGGCACGGCCATCGAACTGCACGTGATCGACGGACAAGTGAGCATCGTCGATCAGCCGCGCGATCAACAGTGGCAATTCGATCACGTCGAGCTGTGGACCACGCTGCCCGCCGAACGCGAGGCGCCCGGCACGCTCAAGGCCAGCGCCGAGTTGGTCGACCTGGGCCGTCCTTCAAAGGCCCGCGTCGAAGCAACGTTCCAGCGCACCGCCACCGGGGGATACGTCGGTCAAGGCCAGGTGCACGCCGAAGGCATCCCGGTCGAGTTGGCAAATTGGTGGATCGATCAGGCTTCGCCGGGAACGCATGCCACGGGCCGCATCGACGCACAAATGGTCTGCCAGGCCCGCGCCGCGACGCCTGAGCAGCCGTCGTTGTTTCAGGTCGACGGGCAGCTCGTGGCCAGCGCGTTGCACGTGACCGCACCGTGGTTGGGCCGCGACGAAATCCGCCTGGCCCGGCTCGACGCGCCGTGTCGGCTGCGACAGGTCGGTTCGCGACTCGATGTCGAGCAATTGGCGCTGCACTGCGACGTGGGTCAGGTCGCCTACTCGGGCAGCATCGACACGGCCAGCGGACTGGTGAATTCGCTGACGAGCCAGGCCTATGAAGTCACCGGCGATGTCGACCTGGCACGCCTCGCCCGGATGCTGCCCGAAACGGTCCGGGTGCGTGCGGGCACCGAAATCAAGGCCGGCGGCCTGCGGCTGCGGCTCGCCAGCGCGCAAAACAACGGCGTACCGACCTGGAACGGCATGCTCGAGACGAGCAACCTGGTGGCCGCCAAGAACGGCCGCGACATCACCTGGCAGCAGCCGCTCAAGGCGAAGTTCGCGGCCCATCGCGTCGAGCAGGGGATGCACGTCGACGAGTTGCATTGCGAATCGAGCTTCTTGCAGGTCGACGCCGAAGGCGCGCCCGACCTGTTTGCCGTCTCGGCGACGTACGATCTCAAGCAACTCGGCAAGGAGTTGAACCAGTTCTTCGATCTGGGCCAGGCCCAACTCGACGGCGACGGCTGGAGCTATCTGAAGTGGCAGCGCCAGCCCGACGGCCGCTTCGAGGCGAACGCCGAGACGCAAATTCGCCAATTGATCGTGGCCCTGCCCGAGCGGCGCGTATGGCGCGAAGAGAATCTCGTGGCCCTGGCCACGCTCAAGGGCACGGCCGACGCGGTGAATCAATGGACCCGAGTCGACACGGCCCAGATTCGTATGGACAGCGCGCTCGATCGATTCGAGGCCCGACTCGTGGCGCCCGTCACCCCGGTCAGCCGGCAGACGACCTGGCCGCTCGACGTGACGGCCGACGGGCAGATCGCCCAATGGCTGCCGCGGCTGGCGCCGGTCACCAGCGGCTTCGACGGCTGGGAAATCACCGGACAGGGCCGGCTCAAAGGCCGTGTGCATGTCTCGTCGGACGAGTTGGCGCTCGTGGCCACCGAAGTGTCGCTGGCCAATCTGCACGCCTGGGGGAACGGCTGGTTCATCGACGATCCGCTGGTCCGCGTGGCGGTACAGGCCAATTGGAGCGCGCCGCAGCACCGCGCGGCCGTCGATCAACTCACGATCAACAGCCAGGCGCTGGAGCTGGGCACCCGCGCGCTGCGCTACGAGTTTCCGGCCGCAGGGTCGCCGTCGTTGGCCGGCCAGATCGACTATCGCGGCGACCTGGCCCAGTTGATGCGTTGGCGGCTCGACCCCGCGGCCGAGGCGCAGGTCGCCTGGGCGGGTCAGCTCCAGGGCCAGGCGCAAATCACGCGCACGGCGCAGGCCACGAAGGCCGAGTTGCAGAGCACCGTGCAGAACCTCGTGGCGCGGCAAAGCGGCAAGGACCTGTGGCGCGAGAATCAGCTCGCCCTGGCCACCTCGCTCGAATACGACAATCGTGCCGACCGCCTGCAGTTGCACCGTTGCGAAATCCGTTCGCAGGGCCTGGCCCTTGTCACGCAGGGAGCCATCGGCCAGTTCAAGTCGACGCGGCAGATCGATCTCGACGGCAAGCTCGACTACGACCTCAGCGCGCTGGCAGCCCTGGTGGGCACCTATCTGGGCTCCGAGGTCGAGCTGCGCGGACGCGACAGCCGCGCGTTCAGCCTCCACGGACCCCTGGGCACGCCGGCGTACGACAGCCGCAAGGACCAGCCGCAATTGGCGGCCACTTCGTTGGCGCGGCTCGACGGCCGCGGGGCGCTCGGCTGGGAGTCGGGCTCGCTGTATGGCTTCGATCTGGGTAAGGGCGAGCTTCAGGCCCGGCTGCTCGAGGGCAAGCTGCAACTCGACCTGCTCAAGATTCCGCTCAGCGGCGGCACGCTCAACCTGCAACCGGTCGTGATCGTCGAGCCGCGGCCGATGCTCGTGACGCTCCCCGCGGGCAAGGCGCTAGACCATGCCAGGATTTCGCCCGAGATGTGCCAGCGGTTCCTGAAATACATCGCCCCGGTGATGGCCGACGTCGGTACCGCCAGTGGGCAATTCTCAATCGACCTGCAGGGGGGGCGGATTCCGGTTGCCGCGCCGAGCCAAGGCGATATCGCCGGTCAGGCGACGATCCATTCGGCCGAAGTCGCCGCCGGTCCCTTGGTCGAGGCCCTGACCATCGTGCTGCAGCGGCCGTCGACGGCCCGTTTGTCGCGCGAGTCGGTCGTGCCGTTCCGCATGGTGCAGGGGCGCATCTACCACCAGAACTTGCAATTGGTCTTTCCGGACCTGACGATTCGCACTTACGGCTCGGTCGGGTTGGACCAGTCGCTGGCGCTGATGGCCGAGATGCCGGTGCCGCCCAAGTGGATCGGCAACAATTCCTTGGGCGCGGCGCTGCAGAACCAGACCATCCGGCTGCCGATTGCGGGTACGCTGAGCAAACCGGTGATCGACCAGGTGGCCCTGCAACAGGCCAGCGCTCAGTTTCTCCGCGATGCGACGGTCGACTCGTTGCGCAACGAAATGAACAACCAGCTCGATCGTTTGATCCGTCCGCGGTAAAGGCCCCGGTCCGCGTTGTCCTATCCGGCGACCCACTTGCTATGCGCATCGTGCTCCTGGGAACCGCCGGCTATCACCCCAACGCGCGGCGCCACACGGCGTGCTTTCTGTTGCCCGAGTTGGGCGTCGTCCTCGACGCCGGGACGGGCATGTTCCGCGTGCGCGAGTGGCTGCAAACCACCGAGCTCGACATCTTTCTGTCCCACGTGCACCTCGATCATTGCTTCGGGCTGTCGTTCCTGTTCGACGTGAAGAAAGACACGCCGCTGGCGCGCGTGTCGGTCCATGCCGCGCCGGACAAGCTGCGGGCAATCAACGCGCATTTGCTCGACGAACAGTTGTTTCCCGTGGCGTTGCCCTGCGACTATCGCGAGCTGGCGCACGAGACGCGCGTGGGCCGTGACGGGCGGCTGAGCTGGTTTCCGCTGGCGCATCCCTGCGGCTCGGTCGGCTACCGGCTCGATCTGCCGGGAGGATCGCTGGCCTATGTGACCGACACCACGGCCGCGGTCGACGCGCCGTATGTCGACGCGATTCGCGGCGTCGACCTGTTGCTGCACGAGTGCAACTTTACCGACGCCGAGCGCGAACTCGCCGTGCGCACGGGCCACAGTCATACGACACCCGTGGCCCAGGTGGCCGCGGCGGCCGGCGTCAAACGGCTGGTGTTGATCCACCTCAACCCGTTAGTGGAAGAGGGCGACCCGGTGGGCCTCGACGTGGCCCGGGCCATCTTTCCCAACACCGAGCTGGGTTTCGACAACCAGGTGATCGAGTTCTAGCAGCGCCAGCAGCAGTGGCCGGGGTGCGGCCGGTCTTGACCCTGGCCGGCCGCTCGGAATAGAAGTTTCGCCGCGACGGTTCCAATTGCGATTCCAGCGGAAAGCGGTCCCAGGATGTACCGCCGTCACGGCAACAAGCTGGCCTATGTCTTCGCGGCCTGCGATCTGGCAGTGACCGCTGTTGCCTGGCTTGGCGCGTATGGCCTGCGGTTCGCCTGCTGGCCGTCGCCGCACGGCGTGCCGCACCTGGCCAAGGTCACCGACGACCTGCCGTTCGTGTTGCTGCTGGCGATGATCGCGTATCGCTTCTGCGGCCTCTACGAAATCCACCGCCTGCGGCAGTTACCGCGCGAGCTGGGCACGATCGTCCGCGCCGCGGGACTGCTCTTTCTGCTGAGCATTACCGCCACGTTCTATCGCCGCGACGACTACGAATCGCGGCTGGCCTTGGCCCTGTTCCTGGGCGCGAATGTCGTGCTGCTGGCCGCGTCGCGTCGCGCTCTCTGGTGGTGGTTGAAGCGGCTGCGCGGCCGCGGCCTGAACTATGGACGCGCCTTGATCGTCGGCAGCGGGCGCACGGGCCGGCTCGTCGCCGAGGCGATCCGCCGGCATGCCTGGACCGGCCTCGAAGTCGTCGGCTTTGTCGACCGCGCGCGGCGCGACGCCTCGGACGAAGGCTGGCTGGGCCGGCTCGATCAAATCGCCCAGGTGATTGGCGCGCACGACGTCGATCATGTGTTCGTCGCGTTGCCGCTGGCGCGCTACGGCGAGTTGCCGCAGGTCTATCGGGCGCTCGACGGCCTGCTCGTCGACGTTCAACTCGTTCCGCAAATTCCACACCTGGCGGGCGTGCGCTTGCAGGCCCTGGAGATCGACCAGCTCAGTTTCCTGAGTTTGCGACAGGACCCGAACGATCTATGGCATCGCCTGGCCAAGCGGGCAGTCGACCTGGCCGGAGGCGCCGTGGCGCTGGCCTGCTTTGCGCCGCTGATGGCCCTGTTGGCCGCGGCGATCAAGCTGACCGACGGTGGGCCCGTCTTTTACCGGCAGCAGCGCATCGGCCAAGGCGGCCGGAGCTTCTCGCTGCTCAAGTTCCGCAGCATGCGGGTCGACGCCGAGCTGCGCAGCGGTCCGGTTTGGGCCGTGCGCGACGACGATCGTTGCACGACAGTGGGTCGGTTGATGCGCCGCTGGAGCCTGGACGAACTGCCGAACCTGTTCAACGTACTGGCTGGCGACATGAGCCTGGTCGGCCCTCGGCCTGAGCGCGACACGTTCATCGCCCAATTCGCCGCCCAATTGCCGAGCTATGTGCAGCGGCACCGGGTCAAGGCGGGGATGACGGGCTGGGCCCAGGTGAACGGCTGGCGGGGAAACACCTCGGTCCGGCGGCGCCTGGAGTTCGACCTCTATTACGTGGCGAACTGGTCGCTAGGGCTCGACGTGAAGATTCTCTGGCTCACGCTGTGGCGCGGATTTCGCCACCGCCACGCCTATTGAGCCGCGCCCTCGACCGGCGGTTTACCACTCGTCGCGCTGGCGGGCCGCCTCGAGGATCCGGGTCTTGATTTCGGTCGGCTGGCGGTCGAATTCGGACAGGGCTTCGATCAGAGTCGGCTGATACTGGCTTTCGATCGCCTCGTCGAGCACCTGGTGGATGTACTGTTCCCGGCCCAGCGCCGACGCCACGGCACGCCGCAGCTCGAGCAACTCGTCCATGAGTTCGCGGGCGGCTTGTTCCGGGCTGGATTGGCGGTTCGGTTCCATGGCACTGCCCACCTTTTCAACATGGGCTGTTCAAAAACTCATCGGTCCCGAACAACTCTAGCTCCAAAAGCTTTCAAAAACGGGAAAAAAGCGAGTTATTCCCGTAGTCGAAAATTTCCTGGTATTGAATTTGCTGTTATGGCGATTCGCCGCCATTTGTTCCCCCCCTCTGCGATTACCGCCACCTGCGAAAGTCCCGCAAACTACCCAATAATCGCTAGCAAGCGACCGATTGGCAGATACTTTTCAATTTCTCCCCCCGATTCCTGTTTCCTCTTGACACTTGTTCGGCCGAATTGGTAGCAATGGTTAACGCGCCTGGCCACTGTCCCTGGTTTGGGGTTCTGCGACAATTTGTCGCGGAGTCAATCGGTTTTGGGCAATTGCCAGCGGCCGGGGCGCAAGTGCACGATGGAAAGCCGGAAGGCAGACCCCTCGCACCCTGGAACAGTCGAGGGGGCTGCTGGCCCGTAGAACCATCATGGCCACTGCTTGCGTATAGATTCCGAGGATTGCGGTGGGGTTTACCCTGCAGGATGCAAACGCCCGGAACGGGTGTGGTACGCCGCAGCGGGCGCCTTCTTGCAAGTGGGGGCAGGAAGATCGACCGACGCGAGGCTTGTGCGTGGTTTGAGAAGAGGCTCGATCGTCCGGCGAGGTGCGGTTCAGGAATAGCCGCACCGCTTGAGCCGGGCATCGAAGGTAACCACAGGGAACTCGTTTTTTCGCGGTCGACGCTTTTTCGTAGGAATTCGTCCCCACTTCCCGAGCGGTAGTCGGGCGGACCTGCCTGAGGTGTCGCAGGAGGCGATCGATGAAGCTGAATAGGACTTCAGCGGTTGTTGAGTACAAGTTGCTGTCCAATTTCGAGCGCCTGCGACGCGTCGCTGCCGAGCGCGAGTCGACGGGTCTGCTCGACAAGCCACTGGCCTTTTGGGTGCTCCCCAAGGACCGCCGGCTGCCCCTGGCCTTCATGAACCGAACGGTCAAGGATCTGCTCGGCACTCCCTTTGAGGATCTCTATGCCACCCCAGGCGTGGGCCAGAAGAAGATCCGCTCGTTGATCGGCCTGCTCCAGCGGGCCGTTCAAGAAGAGCCGTTGTTGGAGCCAATCGCACCCGCCGCGCCGGTTGCGCCTGCGGCTACCGAAGAACAGGGTGCCGAGACGTTCGACGCCTCGGCCATCTCCGAAAGCGCCTGGGCCTTGTGGCGACAGACCGTCGTGCGGCATGACCTCGGCGACGAGCCGCTGGGACGCTATGCGACGACGCTGGCCGACTTGCCCAAAGTCGTCTGGCAAACGCCGCTGTCGACCTACACGGGCCTGTCGTTGGCCGAGATTCGCGACCTCAAGACCCACGGCGAAAAGCGCATCGCCGCGGTGCTCGAGGTGTTCCACAACCTGTACCTGTTCCTGGGCCATGTGACGCCGCAGGCGACCTTGGCGCCCAGGATCGTGCCGCAATTCGTCAACCGGATCGAGAACTGGCTCTACGGCCGCACGGCTCACGCCGAGTTGCCGACGGCGGAAACGCTGCGGACCCAGATTATCGACCCGCTGCTGCAACAGGCCCGGATCGACCTCGGCGACCAGGTGGCCGATCTGGCTGCGCGGCGCCTGGGCGTGTCGGGCGACGAGCTCAGCGTGCGCGACGCGGCGAAGGAGCTGGGCCTCACCCGAGCCCGGGTCTACCAGATGCTCGCTGACCTGGGGGCGATGATGCAGGTGCGTTGGCCAGAGGGTCATGCCGTGATTCGCGAGCTGGCCACGGAACTGGTCGCGGGCGGCCAGCCGCACAGCCAATACGAATCGTTCCTGACGTTCGTCGAGCTGTTCTTTCCCCAAAAGCGCGGCATCCTGCACGAGACGCTCGCTCACGAGCACTTGACGGCGCCGACCACCCCGCACCGTCAGGCGGGCTGAACGAGCCGACACCGACTGTCCTTCCTGCCGGCGGCACCGTGAATGGTGCCGCCGGCTTGTTTTGGGCCCGATGGCCGTGCAACACGCGGCCGGCTTCGATGGACCCTGCCGACGGCGAGGACTAAGATCGACGCAGCCATTGCCGGATCTGTCGAGGAGATGTTGGATGTCGACTTTGCCCCAGATGTTTCGCGTCCGCCAGCGGTTCGAGGGTTCGCGGCTGGCCGATCCTTATCGCGAGACGCGCGATCGCCTGGCGGGTCTCGATCTGGGGCAGCGCGTTCGGCCCGGGCAAAGCGTCGCCGTCACCGCGGGCAGCCGCGGCATCGCCAACATCCACCTGGTGATGAAGGCGATCGTCGATCACCTGCGCGAGTTGGGTACCAAGCCGTTTCTCGTGCCGGCGATGGGCAGCCACGGCGGTGGTACGGCCGCCGGTCAGCGGGCGATCGTCGAAGGGTATGGCATGACCGAGGAGTTTCTCGGCTGCCCGATCCGCGCCACGATGGAGACGGTCGTCGTCTGTCAAACCGCCGAGGGCTTCCCGGTACATTTCGACCGCTTTGCCGCCGAGGCCGATCACACGGTCGTGTGCGGACGCATCAAGCCGCACACCAATTTCGTCGGTGATATCGAAAGCGGCCTGATGAAGATGATGCTCATCGGGCTCGGCAAGCATGAAGGCGCGAAGATCTATCATCGCGCCATCATGGATTACAGCTTCGGACAGATTCTGCGCATCGTGGCGGGCCACGTGCTCGAGAAATGCCGCATCCTGTGCGGCGTGGGCATCGTGGAGAACGCTTACGACGAAACGGCCTTGATCGACGCCGTGGCCCCGGCCGACTTCGAACGCCGCGAGAAAGAGCTGCTGCGCATCGCTCGCGGGTGGATGCCGCGGCTGCCGTTCGAGCGGGCCGATCTGCTGATCCTCGATCAGATCGGCAAGAACATCAGCGGGGCCGGCATGGACACCAACGTGGTCGGGCGTAAGTACAACGATCACAAGGCCCAGGACGACGAGTGGCCCAAGATCAAGCGGATCGCCATCCGCGACCTGACGCCGGAGACTCACGGCAACGGGGCCGGCCTGGGAATCGCCGAGTTCTGCGCCCAACGCCTGCTCGACAAGCTCGACTATCACATCACCAAGATCAATTGCCTGACGGGGGGCCATCCGACCGGCGCCATGCTGCCGGTCCACTACGACACCGAACGCGAGATGCTGCTGCAGGCGCTCTCGACCGTCGGGCTGGTCGAGCCGCCCCAGGCCCGGGTGCTCTGGGCGCGCAACACGCTGCATCTCGGCGAGGTCGAATGCTCGACTGCCTATCTCGACGAGGCCCGTTCGCGCGCCGACCTCGACATTCTTACCGAGCCGCGCGCAATCCAGTTCGACGCGTCGGGCGATCTCGTCGATTTTCTGCCCGTCATGTGCAGTCTGGAGCACGAGGCGACGGCTGCGTCGGCCTGATCCGGGGAACCCCCCCGCGGCTGGCTGCGCATAGTCGTGGCAACGGGCCGGCAGGCGCTGCGCGCACGGCTAGCAGACATTCCGCGGCCCCAAGGCAGCGAGAATCTGTAACTGTTTGTCCGGCATCTGGTTCGGATACTTGTTCCCGTTCGCGGAACAAAATTTGCTACCCGCTGCTTTGTTTTTGACTTGACCGAAGCAATCACCCCCCGGCCGGACCTCCCGCACATGTCCGCTCCCTCGCCGCCGATTGCGCTCGAGTTACTGGATGCATCCCGGGTCCATGCCTTGCAGCGTTGGCAATTCTTCGAAGTCACCCCGGAGACCGCGATCCGGATCGGGCGCGCGCCGGACAACGACGTCGTCCTCACCAGCCCTTTCGTATCGCGGGCACATGCGGTGTTACGGCCGCGGGAGGGGGACTGGGAGCTGTCCGTGGTCAGCGACAAAGGCGTCTTCGTCGACGGGCGGCGCGTCCAATCGCACCTGCTCGGCGAGGGAACCGTGTTTCAAGTCGCGCCGCAGGGGCCTTGCCTGCGTGTGGTGCCCTTCGACGCGAACTACGATGACGAGCAGCTCGGCACGCTGTCGGTCGATTCGACCGAGATCACTTTTCTCGCTCTCGACGTCGGCCGGCGCGACGCGGAGGTCGAGGAGATCGCCGGCGGCGACTATTTTAAGAACCTGCAACATCTGGCGCGCCAACTGAAAGCGGGCAAAGTCGCGACCTGATCTGCACGCCGGCGTTGTCGTTGTCTGACTTTGTCTTTGCCTTCCCACACTTACAGGACCACGCTGGTGCCGAAGACGATCTCGATCCATTCCTTTCGCGGGGGCACCGGCAAGTCGAACATCACGGCCAACCTGTCGGTGCTGTTGGCCAGCCGCGGCAAACGCGTGGGCGTGATCGACACCGACATCCAATCGCCCGGCATCCACGTGATCTTTGCCAAGGGACCGGGCGATTTTCAGTACGCCCTGAACGATTTCCTCTGGGGCAAGGCCCGCATCGAGCAGGCCGCCTACGACGTGACCGACGCGGCCTTCGGCAACCCCAACCAGTATGGCCCGCGGACCAAGCTGTTTCTCATTCCCTCGAGCATCGACACGGGGGCCATCGCCAAGGTGATTCGCGAAGGCTACGACGTGGCCTTGCTCAACGAGGGTTTTCAGCGCTTGATCCAGGTGCTCGATCTCGACTACCTGCTGATCGACACGCATCCGGGCGTGAACGAAGAGACGCTGCTGTCGATCGCCATCTCCGACGTGTTCCTGCTGATCCTGCGGCCCGACAACCAGGATTTCCAAGGTACGTCGGTCACGGTCGAGCTGGCGCGGCGGCTCGAGGTGGGCGAGCTGCTGGTGGTGCTGAACAAGGTTCCGGCCAAACTGCACACCGAGGCGTTGGCCCAACGCGTGCAGGACGCCTACCAGGCGCCGGTCGTGGGCATGCTGCCGCTGTCCGAGGAAATGGCCCATCTGGCCTCCAGCGGACTGTTCGTCAATCGCCATCCTCAGCATCCGCTCGCGCAAGAGCTGCAGCGGATTGCCGACCGGCTGGCCCAATAGCGTCTCGCGAGTGCACCTGCGGAGAATTTTGCGCCATGCAACGCTCGGACGGTCCGGATGAGATCGACGCCCTGGTCAGCCGTATGAAGTCGGCCGCCGCTCCGTTGCGGCAGACGCTGGCGCAACTGCACGCACAGTTTGCCCCGGTGAACGACGGCACCGTGGCCGATTACATTCCCGAATTGGCGAAGGCCAATCCCGACTGGTTCGGCATCAGCATCGTCACCGCTGCCGGTCAATCGTTCGACGTCGGCGATTATCAGCAGACTTTCAGCATTCAGTCGGTCTCGAAGCCGTTTGTCTTCGGATTGGCGCTTGAAGACCACGGCCGCGACGCGGTGTTGCGGCGCGTCGGCGTCGAGCCCACGGGCGAAGCGTTCAACGCGATCGTGCTCGACGAGGCCTCGAACCGGCCGTTCAACCCGATGGTCAACGCCGGCGCGATCGCCACGGCCGACCTCGTGGCCGGCAAGGACTATCCCGAGCGCGTCTCGCGGCTGATCGCCATGTTCGGCCGTTATTGCGGTCGCGACGTCTACATCGACAACACCGTGTTCATGTCGGAGCGCACCACGGGCCATCGCAATCGGGCCATCGCGCACCTGATGCGCAACTTCAACATGGTGGGCGAGCACTTCGAGGACTCGCTCGAGCTCTACTTCCAGCAGTGCTCGGTGATGGTCACCTGTCACGACCTGGCCGTGATGGGGGCCACGCTGGCCAACGGCGGCGTGAATCCCATCACGGGCGTGCGCGCCCTGGAGGCCGAGTACGTCAAGGACCTGCTCAGCATCATGCTGACCTGCGGCATGTACGACTACGCCGGCGAATGGGCCTTCCGCGTGGGCCTGCCGGCCAAGAGCGGCGTGGCCGGTGGCGTCGTCGCCGTGGTGCCGGGCAAGCTGGGGATCGGCGTGTTTTCACCCCGGCTCGACGCCAAGGGCAACAGCGTCCGCGGAGTTCAACTCTGCCAGGAACTCTCGGCGAGATTCGGCTTGCACGCCTTCGAGTCGAACGCCGGCAGCGAACTGCTCGCCGGCGAGCTGCAGCCGCGCCGCGGGGGATAATGGACGCGAAACGCTGCGAGCGCCACTCGGCCATAGCGAGGTGCGCGGCGTCGGGTTATAGTTCCGGACCCGCTAGCCGCGTGCACCCTTGCGCGTGCTGCTATCCTCGTGCGGTGCGTCCCTGATGACCGACGTCGATTTCCGCTATTACCTGCGCGTCCGCTACAGCGAATGCGATGCGCAGAAGATCGTCTATAACGGGCGCTACTCGGAGTATGTCGACCTGGCCACGACCGAGTTCCTGCGGGCGATGGCGCTGGGCGACTCGATGATCTCCGGACAGTTCGACTACAAGACCGTGCGGCAATCGATCGACTGGCGGGCCTCGGCCCGCTTTGACGATGTGCTGGAAATCTCGGTTCGCACGCTGAACCTGGGCAACACGTCGTTCAGCGCGAGCTGCGAGTTCCGCCGGGCGGGGTCGACCGACGTCATCGCCACGTCGGAGACGGTGTACGTGATGGTCGATGCCGTGACGCTCGACAAGACGCCGATTCCCGGCCACTTGCGCGAAATCTTGCAGCGCGGCGCGCCCGGCAAGCAGATCGATCACGCCGGCTGGCTGCCACGCGGTTGAAGTGGGCTGGTTGGGCCCGTGGCTCCGGACCTGTCCGCTGCACCGCGCACGGGCCTTACAGGTCGAAGTTGAACGTCTTGACGACGAGCCGGTAGAGCCGCTGCCCCAAGGTTTGCGGGCGAGCGTAGATCTTCGCCTGGCCGCGCAGGCCCAATCGCAGGGCGTCGGTCGGTCCGTCGAACGCCGCGCGGGCCTGGTAGCTGGCGCTCATCGGGCGTTCGTTACCGGCCTCGTCGGTCTTGGTCGGCAGATCGCCGCCCGCCTTGTTCGACAGCGGCTTGGGCATCTGCTTCAGATCGAGATTGGCGATGTCCTCGATCTTGGTCGAGAACACCCGGCCCGGCATTTGTTCGAGCATCAGGTCGACGTCCTGTCCGCGGGAGACGAACAGCAAGTCGCTCTGGTCGATCACGAGCACGGCCTGCATCTTGGTCGGATCGCCGATCTGGCAGAACAGCGTGCTTTCGGACAGCATCGCGCCGATGTTCTGTTCCTTGAGGGGCGTGCCGATCCAGCCGGGAAGTTGCTCTTCCTCTTGCTGCGGCCGAGCAGGCGTCTCCGGGGGCGGCAGCACAAAGCCGGCCGCCGGGGCGCGCAGCTCCAGCGAATCGAGATCGTGCTGCTTCTCTTCGATCTGGCGGACGATCAGGGGCCGTTTCTCCTCCTCGACGGCGATGTCGCCCGAGGCGGTCGGATCGTCGAAAGCGATGGCTTGCAGGTTTTGGGTCCGGGCATCGCATTCGGCCAGTTGCGTCTCGAGCTTGTTCATCTCGAGTTCGATTTCGGGATTGCGCAGCACGGCCAACACCTGGCCCTCTTCGACCCGATCGCCCGGCTGGACGTTCAGTTCGCTCAGGATGCCGGCCGTGTCGACATAGACGTTCGAGGCATCGCGGGCCTTGACTTCGAAGGTGCAATTGACGCGATACGGCAATGGGATCAGGCAGACCGCCGCGATCACGGCGGCGACGACGCCGACGGTCGCCAGCAAACGCAGCTTCTTCACCTGGCGGGTCCTCCCCGGAACACGCATGAATTTGAACAATTGCACCATCGGCTGGCCCAGCAGTCCCCACACCGAGCCCATCGCGATGATCTGACCGATGATCTTCAACCGGTACGGCTCGAAGACCTTGTTCAAGAAGAACAAGATCGAGAACACGACCACCCAGCGATAGATCACGGCTGCCACGGTATAGGTGGCGAACAGCCACTGGTTGCGCTCGGGCAGGAACGGATCGTCGGGCGGCTCGAGCCCCAGGCACCATTCGCTCAAGGTGCGGCTGAGGATCGTCGAGCTTTTCTGCCGCAGGTTCGGGATCTCGAGGATGTCCGAGAGGATGTAGTAACCGTCGTAGCGGAGCAGCGGGTTGGCGTTGAAGATCAACGTGCTAACCGAGCAGACGAACATCGTGCTCAGGCACAAGTGATTGAGCACGCCCGGCTCGCTGAACCACCAGACGTACGTGCAGATCGTGGCAATGCAGAGTTCGACGTACATGCCGGCCGCGCCGATCGCGGCCCGATGCCACTTGTTGGGCAGCATCCAGCTATCCGAGACGTTGACGTACAGGCACGGCGTCAACACGAGGATCATGACGCCCATTTCGTGGCATTCGCCGCCGAAATGTTTGCAGGTCAGCGCGTGGCCGAACTCGTGGAGAATTTTCGTAATGGCCAGCGTGCCGCCCAGGAGCAGGAAATTCTTGGCGCTGAAGAACTGGTGAAAGGTCGGCAGCCGTGATTGGAACTCGTCGAACTGCACGAGCACCAGCAACAGCGCCGACGCCGCCGCCAGCACACACAGCGCCAGGCACCAGGTCGTGAAGAACCAGCTCACCTTGGGATAGAGCCAGTTCAGAATCCGGTCCGGGTCGATACCCTTGAACCGTAGCGACAGAATGTTTCCGACCATTTGCAGCAGCTCTTTGCGGCGGCGCTCGTTGCGCCGCTCGAGCAACTGCTTGCCCTGGCCGGGTACGTCGGCAATCACCAGCCCGCTACGGTGGAGCGTGCCGATGAAATGCTGAATCTCCTCGACGGTGATCTTTTCCGGCGGGAACTGGGCCTCGAAACGCTCCTTGATGTCGTCGAGGCTCACCGTCCCGTCGAGCATCCGCAAGATGGCGTACTCTTCCTCCTGGAACCGGAAGTAGTTCAGCCCGACCGGTTCCTTGACCACCCAGTAGGTGCGGCCTTGGTACTTATGGCGCCGGGCCGAAAGCTCCGGGCGCACCCGCAGCGCCAGCTTGCGGGCCGAACTCGAAACCAGGCTGTCGGCAAGGGATGGCACGGCGTGCTGTGCTGCGCGCCGCGAGCGGCGCGCGTGGGCCAGGGCTGAGAAACTATCGCGAGCGCTTGGTTGCCGTGCGGCGCGTCGAAGGCGTCGCGCCGACCGGCGTCTGCGCCGCCTCGGGCGCGACCGGCGGGGCCACGCCCGACATGTCGATCGACATCTCGCTGGTCAGGCCGGGATGCAAGGTCCAGCGGCCGTCTTCCTGCGGGTTGTCGATTTCGGCCCACACTTCGAACTTGCCGTTGAGGTCGATTTCCGGGTTGCAGAACACGACTTTGCCGGTGAATCCACGGGGGCCGGCCGGCAACTGTACTTTGACCTTCACCGCGCGGCCGAGCATCACGCTGGGCGAGTAATCGGCCGACTCGACGTGGCCTTTCACGCGTAGCCGCTCCAGGTAGATGATCCGCACGATCGGGTCGCCGGGATTGACCCAGGTGCCGGGCTTGCGCTCGACCTTGGTGATCATGCCGCTGATCGGCGCGAGAATCTGCCGGCGATCGACCTTGACCTTCATGGCGTTCTGTTTGGCCTCAGCGGCCTTGAGCTCGAGCGCCGCAATCGCCATTTCCGACTGCGCTTGTTCGATCTGCAGCTTCGACCGCTTCCAGTCGAACAACGTTTTGAGCACCTCGGTTTGCGAGACGGTGCCCGGCACCTTGTCGTTGGCGCTCTTGTTTTGCAGATAGGTGTACTCGGCCACCTTGGCCGCGGCCTCGGCGTAACGGACGTTGACGTCGTTTTCCGCCTTTTCCTTGGCGACGTCGTACTCGCGCTGGGCCACGATCAGCTCGGCTTGCGCCTCGCGATCGTCGATGGCTCCCAGCCGCATGTTCTGTTCGACGACCGCGCCTTCTCGCGCATCGAGCTCGAGCAACATGCCGGCGTCTTGGGCGGGCACGTCGCGCTCCTCGATCAAATCGAGCGGGCAGCGGGGAATGGTGATTTCCTGCGCCAGGGCGCCCGGTGCCGCGAGCAGCCAGGCCAGGGCGCCACCGACAACGAGCGGACCGGCCGCGCGGATTCGAGTGTGAGGCATGTGCATGGCAGCTCTCCCCTCAGGGGCAGGCGGCAGGACGGCTCGCGCCGGTCCCGCGCAGTTTAGAAATACGGGAACAAGACCTTCGATTGGAACCACGCGTAAACGTCGTGGAACAGGAAATAGCCGAGCGAGGATTTGCCGCATTGCACCTTGGCCGTCGCCCCGGCGCCAGGACGCAGGTCCTTCAAATCGGCCTTGTTGACGGCCACGCGGATGATCACCGTGTTGCCCTCGTCGCCGCGGACCTCGGCGGCATAGTCGATCTCGCGGATCTTCCCTTGCAGCGTCCGGCCGGGGTCCTCGGCCAGGATGTATTCCACCGGCAGGTCGGGGCCGAACTCCTCGCGGGCCTCGTAGACGAAGCCCATGCGGTCTTCCGGCATGCGGATCTCCAGCTCCCACTCGCCCTTGGGATTGGCGACGGTCATCAGCAATTGGCCCTGTTGCACCGGGCGATGCTCGATGCGGTGGCGCAGGTCCCAGGTGATGACCTGGCCGTCATGCGGGCTGATCGCTTCGAGGTCCAGCAGGCGCTCGGAGTAGATGTCGATCTGCTCTTCGATCTTCGCCAGCTTGGCGTTGAGGATGTTGGCCTCGACTTCCGCGCGGCGCCGTTCTTCCGGCGGCAGCCGGTTGTTACCCTTCACGCGCTCTTGCGTCTGGATCGAGGTCAGCGTGGTGACACGCTCTTCTTCGAGCTGATTCATCTGCAGGTTCAGCTCGACGCTATGCAGCTTGCAGAGCAGTTGGCCTTCTTTCACCAGATCGCCGTGATCGACGAACACCTCGTCGACGTCGCCGGTGACCGCGGCGAACACCTGATATCTCTCGGCCGGCTGCAGCGTCGCGTCGCCCTTGACCGTGAAGTCCCAGGGCACCAGCAGCAGCGCCGCGATCAGGGCCAGCACGCCGCCCACGGCGGCCAGCGTCTTGGGTAGATTGCGGGCCTTGACCAGCACTCTCGAATGGCCGATCGCCTTCCACAGGGGCATCAAGAACAAGCTGTGGTGCTCGATCGCATTGGCGAGCGCAGCGCCGGCATGTTCGCTCACCACCTCGACGCGCTGCAACATGCCCTCGCGCGGCCGGGCGTCTTCGATCTGCTCGACGATCAGCGCCCCAACCGGTTCGGGTATCTCGGTTTTTTCGGCGCCGGCAACCTCTTCCAGGGGCCGACGTAGCGGCAACACGGCCACGGTTTTCGAGTGGGCCTCGTCGAGATAAGCGTCGAGCGCCTCTTCGACTTGCGGGGCCAACTGCGACATGTCGCCCGTGTACCACATCGGCTCGCCGGTGCGGACCACGGCCGTGGCCAACTTGGCCAACATCGTCACGGTGTTCGACCGCTTATCAAAGGTGTCTTGTCCGCTGATCGCTTCGATCGTGCAATGCCGGCCGCGCCGCAAGGCGACTGTGACCCGGTCGCACTGGATCAGCCGGCGACCCTCGTTGGCCAAGGTGAACGCTGTTTCGCTCGGATCGAGCGTCATGTGCGCAGCGCGGGTAAACGCCTCGAGCTGCGACCACAAGGCCTGGCGATCGCCCAGGTGGCGCAACTGGCGCGTCTTGAGAAAGTCGCTGGCCAGCTCGCACATCCGCAGCAAGAAGCGGAGGTACCCGCGGTGCGCCGAAGGGTTACCGCCCGCGCGCTGGAACACCTCGACCAGGCCCACGACATCCTGGCCGCTGTGCAACGGGCCCATGACCAGTAAAAATTCGGTCGGGTTGCCGGCGTCTTCGGCGCCCTCGGCGCCGGAGTAGGGGGGCACCAGTCGACCTTGCCCGGCCGCGAGCACCTGCTGCAACATGCGTCCATGGCGGCGCTGGTCTTCCTGGTTTTCGGCCAGGTTGGTTTGCCGCAGGTTGATCTGGAATTTCAACTCCAGCGCACCGCTGTCCCCGACCATCCAGACGGCACCGCCGACGGCGGCCAATGCCTGTACCACGCGGCTGAGAAACTGGTCGTAGAACTCCTGCGGGCTGGCGTCGGTGCGCGAGAGCTGCGCAATCTCATTGACCAGTCCGCGAATCTGCTGCTTGGTTTCTTCCAGCAGCCGTTCGTCAATGGGTTGCTCGGTACTCATGCGTTGATCGTGCGTCGCGGAGACGTCGTTCCGGTGACCGAGAGACTGAAAGATTTATGGCCCGAGCGCGCCGCGACCGTTGCCAGCAAGGCGGCCTGATCGAGCGATAGCAGCGAACGGCGAAGGAAGTGTGTGCCCCAGTTGCTCGGTCTGCTCACCTTACCGGCTTTCTCACGGCTCGTCCACAAACAGTCGTGTCCGGCGGTTTAGCGAGATTTTCCGGCGCTTTTCAAGGCTAGCACGTCCTGGGGGGCGCGCCCGGGCGACCCGCGGCCGGAGCGCCAGCGTCATCTTCGGCACATCCGTCAAAGCTTCTCCAGCTTCTTCTCGCCGGACGTGCCAGGGAGCAGGCTGCTTGCGTCGGCGCGGCCGTTGGAGGCTCGGCTTGACGCTGTCATCATGCAGAAAGTAAGAATTCGCACCCACCCCTTGGGCCGGAGCCGTTCCCGGCGGTTTTCCGGTCCTCCCCGCGACTGCTTGCGTTGCTTCCCAGCCGTTGCTTCGCGACCGCGAAGTTTCACCTCCCCACGCAGAGTCCAGGTCGTTACGGCCGATATTGATACGTATGGGCCGCCGCCAGCGCGCGAGTCATTCATGCGAATCCTGTTAGCCTGTCACGAATCGCCTGCCCGGGCCGACGACGCCTGGGACACGGGCGCGCTCGCGGAGCGTTTGCGATCGCGGGGACACGACGTGCGGCTGTGGGATGCCGAGCGCGAGTTGACTGCGTTGACCGGGGCGGCATTCCCCCCGCTCGACGCGTGGCCGGCCGCCTGGTCGGACGACCTGCTGGCCGAGTATCTGCACCTGGCACGCCGGCGGCTGGACGACTTGATCGTGGCCGAGGATCCCGACGTGATCCACACCGATGGGCTGTGGGTGCTGGCCTACCTGGCGTTGGAAAGCGGGGTCCCCTACGTGTCGAGCGTGCGCGGCGGCGAATTGGTGCGGGTCGACACCCTGGCGCGGCAGCGAGAATTGATCGTCCAGGCCGCCGAAAACGCCGGGCGGCTGTTCGTGGCCGATGCCACGGCCAGCGAGCGCTTGCTGGCCGTGCTGCCCGAGCTGGAGACGCCGACCACGGTGATCGGGCCGCTGCGCTATGCGTGCCCCACGAAGCTTTCCCACGCCTATCGCCAGGTGCGCGAGGCGCGCTGCGGCGAATTCTCCGGCTGGATGACCGCCGCCTCCGGCTAAGTCGCCGGGGGTTCCGCCGGCAGCGAAAGCGGGTCGCCTGCGGCTCGCGTCTCTTGATTGCCGCCCGCTCAGGTGCGACTCTTGGCGGCACTTGGTCGAAAGTCGATGGCTTCTTTCTTGCGCGGTGAGGGCCGGAATGAATCCCTACGAACAACACCTCGATCGCAACCCGGCGAACTATGTGCCGCTTTCGCCGCTGGGGCTGCTGGAGCGCGCCGCGGCCGTGTTTCCCGAGCATCTGGCCTACGTGCACGGGCAGCGGCAGGCCAGCTATGCCGAGTTCTTTGCCCGGTCGCGACGATTGGCCTCGGCGCTGGCGTTAGCCGGCATCGGCCCGGGCGACACCGTGTCGATCATGGCCTCGAATGTGCCGGCGATGCTCGAAGCGCACTACGGCGTGCCGGCTACTGGCGCGGTGCTCAACACGCTCAATGTGCGGCTCGACGCGGCGGCGATCGCTTTTATGCTCGACCATGCCGAGACGAAGCTGCTGTTGGTCGATCCAGAGTTCTTCGAGACGATCGAAGCCGCCTTGCAGCTCGTCGAACGGCGCCCGCGGGTGATCGACATTCGCGACGACGAGTTCTTGCAGGGTCAGCAACTTTTGGGCGACGTAGAGTACGAAGAGTTTCTGGCGCAGGGCGATCCGCACTATCCCTGGCGAGGTCCGACGGATGAATGGAACGCCATTGCGCTGAACTACACCTCGGGTACCACCGGCAATCCCAAGGGCGTGGTCTATCACCACCGCGGGGCCTATCTAAACGCCGTGGGCAATGCCCTGGTGTGGCATCTGCCGCAGCATCCGGTGTATCTCTGGACGCTGCCGATGTTTCATTGCAACGGTTGGTGCTTTCCCTGGGTGATCTCGTTGGTGGCCGGCACGCACGTCTGCCTGCGCCGGCCCACGGCCGAGAGCGTGTTCGCGGCGATTGCCGATCACGGGGTGACGCATCTGTGCGGCGCGCCCATCGTGCTCAACATGCTGATCAACGCCGATCCCGGGTTGCACCGCGCGACGGACCGCACCGTCGAGGTGATGACGGCCGCGTCGGCCCCGCCGCCGGCCGTGATCGCCGGCATGGAACGCATGGGCTTTCACGTCACGCACGTCTACGGGCTCACCGAGGTCTATGGGCCGGCCGTCGTTTGCGAGTGGCACGACGCGTGGGATCGGTTGCCGCTGGACGAGCAGGCCGCGCTCAAGGCTCGACAGGGCGTGCGCTACCCGGTTGAAGAGGGGCTGACCGTGGCCGATCCCGAGACGCTCGCGCCGGTGCCGGCCGACGGACGGACCATGGGCGAGGTGTTGATGCGCGGCAACATCACGATGAAAGGCTACCTGAAGAATCCCACCGCCACGACCGAAGCGTTTCGCGGCGGCTGGTTCCATACGGGCGACCTGGGCGTAATGCACGCCAACGGCTACATCGAGCTGCGCGACCGTTCGAAAGACATCATCATTTCCGGCGGCGAGAACATCTCGACGATCGAAGTCGAAGGGGTGCTCTATCAGCACCCGGCCGTGCTCGAGGCGGCCATCGTGGCCCGGCCCGACGCGACCTGGGGCGAGACGCCATGCGCGTTTGTCACGCTCAAGGCCGAGGCCCAGGCCACGGCCGAAGATCTGATCGGCTTCTGTCGCCAACACCTAGCGCATTTCAAATGTCCGAAAACGGTCGTGTTCGGCACCTTGCCGAAAACGTCCACGGGCAAGGTGCTGAAATACGTGCTGCGCGAGCAGGCGGCCAAGCTGTAAAATGCCTCACGGGCAAATCTGGGCTGCGGCCGCAAGGCCAGGGGAGGACCCGTTGAGCCAGACCTTGAGCACGGCAAACGAACCGCTGGTGAGCCGCGAGACGGACGGCGCCGTCGTCCGGCTGCTGCTCAACTGTCCGCAGCGGCGCAACGCGCTCTCGCGACGCATGCTCCAATCGCTGCGCGACGAGCTGGCCGAGTTGGCGCCGCGCCGCGAGATCAAGGTCGTCGTCCTGGCTGCGGCCGGGCCGGTGTTTTCTGCCGGACACGATCTGGCCGAGCTGAGCGCGGCCTCGCCCGCAGAATTGGAAGCGATTTTCGCGCTCTGCACCGAGGTCATGGAAGCGGTGCGTCTGGGGCCGCAGATCGTCGTGGCCGAAGTGCAAGGGCTCGCCACGGCCGCCGGCTGCCAGTTGGCCGCGACTTGCGACCTGATCGTGGCGGCCGATACGGCCAGCTTTGCCACGCCGGGCGTGAAGATCGGACTCTTCTGCTCGACCCCGGCAGTGGCGCTGAGCCGCGCGGTGCCGGCTAAGAAAGCCCTGGAGATGCTCGTGACGGGCACCCCGTTGTCGGCGGCCGAAGCGCACGACTGTGGCCTCGTCAATCGCGTGGTGGCGGCCGGCGAATTGACCGCTGCGACCCGGGCGTTGGCCCAGCAAATCGCGGCGGCCAGCGGCGAGACTCTCCGCATCGGCAAGCGCGCCTTCTACGAGCAACTGGCGCTCGATCGGCCGCAGGCCTATGCGACCGCGGGCTGCACGATGGTGTGCAATGCCCAAACAACCGATGCCCAGGAAGGCATGCGCGCGTTTCTCGAAAAGCGGCCGCCGCGATGGACAAGTTAAGCGCGCCGGGCGCGAGCGACCCGGTGCGCCGCCCGGTGCGCTCCACCGATCGGTCGCCGTTGCCCCAAGCCGCGCCTGCGATGCGCTCGCCCGCGCGCGTGGCGCGGTTCGCCGTCGCCCTGGCCGTTGCCGGGATGTGCATCGTTCACAGCTTCTATTTCGCCGCCGGCCCGTATTACGACGACTTCGAACACCGAGCCCTGTTGCAGCAGGTCGCCCGGGGAGACCGTAGCCTGGGCGATTTTGTCTGGGCGCCGCACAACGAGCACTTCATTCCGCTGTGGCGGTTGTGGTACTACGCCAGTTGGACCTGGTTTCGCGACTTTGATCCCGCGTGGCACGTGGCCATGTCGGCCGCGCACCTGGCGATCGGGCTGGGTTTGTTTGTGTTGCTGCGCCGTTATCTGAGCGATCCCCGGGCGGCCGCGGCGGGTGCCTGCGTGTGGCTGCTGGCCGCGATCGGCAGCATCGACAATCCGTTGTTGTGGATTTCCGCCTCGCATCTTTCGTTAGGGCTCGCCTGGATCGTGGGCGCCATGGTTTGCCAGACGCGCTGCGCGGGGCCGCGGCCGCGGCGATGGGCGCTGGCCCTGGGCGTTTGCATGGTCGGCGCAGTGACCACCATGGGCACGTTATGGCTCGTCACGCTCGTCTTGCCGGTTCAGGCGCTGCTGCTCGAACGGCGAACGGCGCACGCGCCTGGGGATCGGGCCAGGCGGTCTTGGCCCTTGGCGGTTTGGCTGGTGACGTTTCTCGTGCTCGGCGCCTGGACGGTTCCGCTCGCGATTGCCGCGCCGTCGGCACACCACCTGCCGATCGAACCCGCGGCACTCGTGCAGGCCGTGGGTCGCGCGTGTGCGAACTTCGCCGTCGCGTGGACGCGGCTGTGGATCGGCCAGCGACCGATCCCGCCGACGGCGCAACTCGCCATGGAGACCGTTCTCGTGTTGGGTTTGATCGCGGCCCTGGCCATTTACTTGCGCGTAAACGTGCGGCTGCTGGCCGTGCTGGCCGTGCTGTGTCTGCCGTACACGATTCTGGTGCACCTGGCCCGGCTGGATATCCCGGCCGAGAACGTGCTCGATTGGGGGCGCTACGGTTATGTGCCCACGTTGGCCTGGTGTGGGGTGCTCGCGCTCCTGGCAGACCGCGCGGCCGTCCGCTGGGCCGGTCGCGGTGAACGGCTGCGCACGGCGCTGGCGCTAGCCGCCGTCGGCGCCCTGGTTTGGTTGGCCTGGGTTCAGGTGGGGTTGGCGCGTTCGAGCGGCGAACGGTTTGCCGAAATCGAACGCGACATCGAGAAGCAGGTGCGCGAATACCAACCGGCCATGATGGCGCTGGCCGGGCAGGGCGACCGGCTGGGCCATCCAGTGCGGCTGCTCGAAATCCCCCTGGGCCGACCGCATGTGCCAAAACTGTCGACGGTGGTCGAGTGCCTACATCGCCGGATTGCCGGTCGCGTCCAGGTCACGTGCGCCGAACGCTATACGGACGACGATTTTCAGGCCGCGCTCGCGGCGTTACGCGCCGCCGGCAGCGATCCGGTGTTGCGGCAATGGGAGACGCTGGAGCTTGACGCGCATCGACTCGCGGTAACTTTTCGCGATAATTCTCGCCAAGGACTGCAGCAGTCCCAGACTGTCGAATTCGAAGTCGACAGCGATCAGGCATTCGTGTTCTATCGCAAGTTCATTGCCTTTCACTTTCCGCACGGATTGCCCGGCGTGCGCATCGTCCTGCGCCGGAGCGCTAGACCCGTCCCTTCGAGCTAAGGAGATCTCCTGATGCGACGCCGCGACTTTTTGCAACTCACCGCCGCCGCGACCGCAGGTGCCACGTTCGCGCCGCTGCGCGCCATGGCCGGCCATCATCACGGGCAGCTCTGCGGGCCCGGGTTCGCGACGCCGGCTGAAGCGATCCGTGCCCCGCGCGAAAAACTGTTGTACGTCGTGGCGCTGTACGCGGGCACGCCCGTCAACAAGCCCGACTATCTGGCGACGGTCGACGCCGATCCTGAGTCGTCGCGCTATGGCCAGGTCATTCACCGGCTGCCGATGCCGAACGTCGGCGACGAGCTGCATCACTTCGGCTGGAACACTTGCAGTAGTTGCCATGCCGATCCAGATAAGGCGCGCCAGTATTTGATCGTGCCGGGTCAGCGCTCGAGCCGGATTCACATCGTCGATGCTTCGGACCCCGCGGCGCCGCGGATGCACAAAGTGATCGAGCCCGAGGAGATCGCCGACAAGACCAGTCTCAGCGCGCCGCACACGGTGCACTGTTTGCCGACGGGCCAGGTGATGATCTCGATGCTCGGCGACGCCCAAGGCAACGGGCCCGGCGGGTTCTTGCTGCTCGACGAGAAGTTCGACGTGGCCGGGCGCTGGGAGCGCGACGCGGCAGGCATGAAGTTCAACTACGATTACTGGTATCAGCCGCGCCACAACGTGATGGTGTCGAGCGAATGGGCCGCCCCGAATACCTATCGCCTGGGTTTCAACCCTCAAGAAGTCGCCGCCGACAAGTTCGGACACCAGATTCATTTCTGGGATTGGCAGCGCCGAGCGATCACCCAATCGATCGACTTGGGGGACACCGGACGGATTCCGCTCGAGGTGCGGTTCCTGCACGATCCCGACGCGGTACACGGCTTCGTCGGCGCGGCACTGTCGAGCACGATGTGGCACTTTCACCAGGCCGGCGATCGCTGGCGGGCCGACCAGGTGATCGCGGTCGAAAACGCCACGCCGCCCGGCGCGAAAGACGCCATTCCCGGGCTGATCACCGATCTCTTGGTGTCGATGGACGATCGCTACCTGTACTTCTCCAACTGGTTGCACGGCGACATCCGGCAATACGACATCTCCGATCCGGCGACCCCGAAGCTCGTCGGCCAGGTTTGGACCGGCGGGCTGTTGGGCAAAGGACAACAGGTCGCCGGCCGGCAGCTCGGCGGCGGGCCGCAGATGCTGCAACTCAGCCTCGACGGACGCCGGCTCTACGTGACCAATTCGCTGTACTCGAGCTGGGATAACCAGTTCTATCCCGACATGGCCCGCGACGGCTCGGTGCTGCTCAAGATCGACTGCAATCCCGAATCAGGCGGCATGCAGATCGACGACCGGTTCGTCGTCGATTTCGGCCGCGAGCCGGAGGGTCCGGCGCGGGCCCACGAAATGCGCTATCCGGGGGGCGACTGCACGTCCGATATCTTTGTGTGACCGTGCGCCGCGGCGCGCGGCGATAGCACCGTCGTACAGGATGACGAAGCGATGTTGTTGCCCTATTGGCCCTCCCTGCACGTGCGGTGGCGGCTGCTGCCGCACATGCTGGTCACGATGGCCTACGCGACCGGCGTCCAGTTGGTGTTTTCGTTGACGCACATGCCGGCGTGGAACGCCGGCGAGCGTTTCGGCGGCTTGCTCGGCGTGGTGCTGGGCGTGCTGCTGGTGTTGCGCGTGAACGCCGCCAACGAGCGCTGGTGGGAAGCCCGCAAGCAATGGGGCCAGCTGATCAACGATTCGCGCAACCTGGCGCTCAAGGCGCTGGCGCATGCCAACCCCGACGCCGCCGATCGGGCCCGGTTGGCCTGCCTGTTGCGCGAGTTCGCCTTTGCCTTGCGCGATCACCTGCGCGGGATTGAACCCCTCGTTACCCCCTCGCTGGCCACGCGGTTTTCGACGAGTCATGTGCCCGGGCGCATCGCAGGCGAGATTCACGAGTTGCTCGACCGTTGGAACCAGGCCGGCAAGCTCAAAGACAGCCTGTGGCCGCTCGACGTGCATGCCCGCAGCCTGATGGATATCTGCGGCGCCTGCGAACGCATCCGCAATACGCCGCTGGCGTCGTCCTATCGGGCGTTGCTGCGGTGGGCCATCGTGCTCAACGTATTGGTCGCGCCCTGGGTGATCGCCGACGACATCGGTTGGTGGAGCGTGCCGGTGCTGACCGTGGGCTTCGCGTTCTTGCTGGGGGTCGAGCTGACGGCCGAAGACGTCGAAGAGCCGTTCGGCGACGATCCCGACGATTTGCCGCTGGAGAGCTATTGCTGCACGATCGAGCGGTTCGTCAACGAGACGCTGGCCCGTCCCAGCTCGACGACGTAGGACTCGGCAGCGGCGTCGCGGCCGACAGCAGCGCATGGGCCAGGGCCCCCAGCCCGATGAACCCCAGCCCGGCCAGCGCCTGCCAGAACGACGAGACCAGCATGCTGCCCAGGAAGAACACGTAGAACGCGGCAAACAGCGCCGGCGTGACCGGGTAGCCCCAGGTGCGATAGGGGCGCGGCGCGTCCGGCCGGCGCAAACGCATCACGAACACCGCCACGACCGCCGAGAGATAGAAGATCGAACCTCCGAACACGACGTATTCGATCAAGATCTGAAACAGCCGCTTGTTCTTGTCGGGACTCAGCTCGTCGGCCAGCAGCAGCATCCCGGCCCAGGCCGCGAGGCTGATAATCGCCACGGCCGGCGTGGCGAATCGCGGGTCGATGCGCTTGAGCAGGGCCAGCCGCGGATAGTCGGCCGCCACCGAATACAGCACCCGCGGGCCGACGAGAATGTTGGCGTTCAGCGCGCCCAGCGCCGAGATCACGAGCACCGAGAGCAGGCACTGTGCACCCCAGGGCCCCAGCAATGTGCCCGCCACGGTGGCCGCCGTGTTGGGCAGCGTGCGGATCTGTTCGCTGGGCAGCGTCAGGTGATAGGCCGTGTTCGCGGCGGCGTACAGGCCGATGACGATCAACACACCCAGGACCAGCGCGCGGGGGACATTGCGGGCCGGTTCGTGAACTTCTTCCGAGATCACGGTTACCATACCCCAGCCGTCGTAGGCCCAGGCGATGGCGGCCAGTGCGACGCCGATCTGCACCAGGATCGAATCGTCGATTTGCGCGGGCCAGACCGGTGCCAGATGCTCGGTGCTGGCGCGGCCCAGCGCCAGCGGCAGCACAGCAAGAATGAGGATGGCCGCGCCCTTGATGAGCGTGGTCAAGGTTTGCACGGCGCTACCGAAGCGCGTGCCGAGCACGTTGACGGCCGTCAGCACGACGATCGTGCCGGCCGCGACGGCGACGACGGTCCCCTTGAACCACGGTGGATCGGCGGTGGCTCCCGGCGCGACGGCCACGAGCCGCACCAGGTTTTCGGCCACCACCACGGCCAGCGCCGCGATGGCGCCGCTGCGCATCACCCAGAACTCGGCCCACACCCAGAGAAACGCCCAGCGCCGGCCGTACGCCTCGCGCAAAAAGACGTAGGTGCCGCCGCCCTCGGGCAGCAGCGCCGCGAGCTCGGCCAGGGCCAAGGCGCCGCAAAGATTGATCACGCCACAGCCGATCCATAGCGTGAGAATCAGGCCGAAATAGCCGCCGGTGCCCTGGGCCACGAACGAAGGCATCAGAAAAATGCCGGTACCGATCGTCGCCCCGACGACCAGCGCCGTGGCGCCGAAGAGTCCCAGCACGGGCTGCAATCGAGTCGACGGTCGGGCTTCGGTGGGCGGCGACATGGCGTCAGCATATCGCTCCCGTGCGGAAGCGGCATCCGTTCGCTTGCTCACCATGTGCGGACTATATTCGACCCATGCCCGATCGTCCGGAAGATATCTGTCCGCGGCTCGACCTGGTGCCGCCGCAGCCGACCCAGCCGCTGGTGCCGCCGATCTATCCGGCCGTCGTCTACCGCTGCGCCGACCCACAGCAGGCAGCCACGCTGCTGGCCGGCGACGAAGAGGGCTATATCTACAGCCGCGACGGCCAGCCCAACGCCGATCTGCTGGCGGCAAAGTGCCGGGAGCTGCATGGTGCCGATCGCGCGGTGATTTGCAGCTCGGGCATGGCGGCTTTGGCGACGGTGCTGTTGAGCGGGCTGACGCAGGGCGATCACGTCGTGGTCAGCGACAAGCTCTACGGCCGCAGCGGCAACCTGTTCACGGGCGAAGCCGGCCGCTTCGGCATCGACAGTACCGTGGTCGATGTGACCGATTTGCCAGCGGTCGCAGCCGCGTGTACCGAGCGCACGCGGGTGATCCTGGCCGAATCGATCAGCAATCCGCTGCTGCGGGTGGCCGACGTCAAGGCCCTGGCCGAGATCGCGCACCGTCGCGGAGCCCGGCTGCTGATCGACAACACGTTCGCCAGCCCGATCGCCTGCCGCCCGTTGGCGCTGGGGGCGGACCTGGTGATGGAAAGCCTGACCAAGATCATCAATGGTCATAGCGACGTGATGTTGGGATTGCTCTGCGGCTGCGAAGCGGCATGGGATCGCGTGCCACACGTGGTGACGACCTGGGGTTTCGCCGCGGCTCCGTTCGATTGCTGGTTGGCGGCCCGGGGACTGTCGACATTGGCACTGCGGGCAGCGCAGGCCGGCGAGAACGCGGCCCGCGTCGCAGCACACCTGGCCGGCGATCGGCGCGTGGCCCAGGTCCTTTATCCAGGTTTATCGAGCCACGCGGATCATGTCCTGGCGCAGCGACAGTTCGAAGGTCGCTACGGGGCCATGGTGACGATCGTCGTGCCGGACGGCTCGGAGGGGGCGACGCGCTTCATTCGCGCGGCCCGGCGCATTCCTTTCTCGCCTTCGCTGGGCGACCTGGCCACGACGCTCAGCCATCCCGAATCGACCAGCCACCGCGGGCTGTCGCCCGACGAGCGCCGTGCGGCAGGCATTGACGGCGGCATGCTGCGGCTGAGCATCGGCATCGAATCGGCCGATTCGATCCTGGATGCGATCGAGGAGGGCCTCGCTGCACTTTGAAGCGAGTTAGGTGATATCACGTATGGCGGTGTAACGCGGCCGGCCTTCTCTGCGCTACTTGGGTAATGAAGCGCCCACTAAATCCCGGTATTTTCGCGGGCTGCGACAATCGGACGGCCGGCTTCGCTTGACTTGAGCCGGCAACGCCCCGATTCTGATCGAGTGCGTCCGGGTCGAGCCTTCCTCCGTCACCATCATCGCTAGCGCCAGCTTCGAGCCCCGCCGACTTGCCCGCGAAGTGCCCAAGGCGAGCATTCCTTCGCGTCGATAAGATCTGGGGCTTATGCCGGTTGAAGGGAAGCACATCATGACCGCACCGACTCAGATGGCGCCGACTCCGACTGACGCTTCCGCCGGCGAACCCGTTGCCCCGTTGCTCAAGCACCATCGTTCGATTCACGGCGGCGCCAAGTCGCTGCATCTCGATTACCCCGAGACCACGCGGCCCATCCAGTGGTCGTGGCCGTACATCGTCGGGATCGGCGGGGTGCACCTGCTGTCGCTGGCCGCGCTGTCGCCGTGGCTGTTTTCTTGGAGCGGCGTGGTACTGACGTTGCTGGGGCTGTACGTCTTCGGCACGCTGGGCATCAACCTGTGCTATCACCGCCTGTTGACGCATCAGGCGGCCGTCGTGCCCAAGTGGCTCGAACACATCTTCGCGATCCTGGGCGTTTGCTGCCTCGAAGACACGCCTGCCCGCTGGGTGGCGATCCACCGTCTGCATCACCGCGACTCGGATGAGCAGCCCGACCCGCACTCGCCGTTGGTCACTTTTTTTTGGGGCCATTGCGGCTGGCTACTCGTCAAGAACCGTGGCGTGAACAACCTCGATACTTACGATCGCTATGCCCGCGATATTCTCCGCGACCCGTTCTACTTCGGCCTTGAACGTCACCTGATGTGGCTGGTCGTGTACGTCGCGCACGCGGCCGTATTCTACTTGGCGGGGCTGGGCGTCGGCTGGGCGACGACCGGTAACCTCTGGTCGGGCGTGCAGCTTGGCACGAGCTGGCTGGTCTGGGGCGTGTTCGTCCGCACCGTCCTGGTTTGGCACATCACCTGGAGCGTCAACTCGCTGACGCACCTGTGGGGCTACCGTCTGTACGACACGGGCGAGAACAGCCGCAATAACTGGTTCGTGGGCATCGTCAGCAACGGCGAGGGCTGGCACAACAACCACCACGCCGACCAGCGCGCGGCCGCCCACGGCCACATGTGGTGGGAAATCGACGTCACCTGGCTGACGATCCGCCTGCTGGCGGCCCTGGGCCTGGCCCGAAACATTGTCCTGCCCAAGATCTGGGTGGAGCAGAAGGGCTAGGAACCGGCCCTGTTCCGGTCGCCTTGCCGAGACTCGGTCTCGCTGCGGCCGGGCGTACCGCGTCCCCGGTTCGCGCCGGCTGGGCTGCCCCCCTCAACTTGGACCCCGGCGGGCGGCTACATTGAAACACCTGCCGGCCGGCGTGCGCTAAGCCTTCGGGGCGACACCCCCGTTGCGCCGCGGCCGCAGGAACGAGTGGCCTCCGGCGAATTTTCCCGCCCCGGTCTCGCCTCGCATGCAACGTCCCGAAGTCGTGATCACCGGCATGAGCGTCATCAGCCCCATCGGCGTGGGGCGCGAGGCGTTTTGGGATGCGCTGATCGCGGGCCGTCACGGCGTGCATCCGATTCGTACGTTCGATGCCAGCAGCCTGCCCATCGGCTGCGTGGCCGAGGTGCAAGACTTCGATCCGAAGGAATACGTCCGGCCGCGCAAGAGCATCAAGCTCATGGCCCGCGACTCGCAGTTCGCCGTGGCCTCGGCGGAAATGGCCTGCCAGGACGCCGGCCTGCTAGTTGGCGCGATCGATCCCGATCGTTGGGGCGTGGTGTACGGTGCTGATCGCATCCGTAGCGATCTCGACATGTCGGAGCCGTGCTATCGCGCGTGCATCGTCGACGGGCGTCTCGACCTGAGCCGCTTTGGCCGCGACGGCATGGCGGCGTCGTTTCCGCTCGAGTTTCTGCGGCTGCTCCCCAACATGCTCGGCTCGCACATTTCCATCGCCTGGGATGCCCGCGGGCCCAACAACACCTTGCAGTTGAACGAAGTCTCGGCGATCGAGGCCGTGGCCGAAGCGGCCCACGTGATCGAGCGCGGCATGGCCGATTGCATGTTCACTGGCGCCGCCGCGGCGCGCCTGCACCCGCTCGACCTGGTGCGCTACTGTCTGACTCAGGAAGTGGCGCGCGGAGACGACTATTGCCGGCCGTTCGACCGCGAGCGCCGAGGCACGACCTTTGGCGAAGGCGCGGCGACGTTCCTGCTCGAGACGCGCCGCCAGGCCGAGGGCCGTGGCGCTCCGATCCTGGCCACGATTCTGGGCTTCGGCTCGAGCGCAGCCGTGGCCACGGGCAACGGTCGGGCCGCGACCGACGCCATCGAACGAGCCATTCGCGCGGCGCTCGCCGACGCGCGCCTGGCGCCGGCCGAGATCGGCCACGTGAACGCCCACGGCAGCGGGACGCGCCACGGCGATCGGATCGAGGCCGAGGCCCTGCATCGCGTGCTGCCGGGAGTGCCCGTTACCGCCCTGAAAGGCTACTTCGGCCATCTCGGGGCGGCTTGCGGCGCGGTCGAAATGGCCGCCAGCCTGCTGGCGCTTCAGCAGGGCACGGTGCCCGCGGCGCTGCGCTGCGACACGCTCGATCCCGAGTGTCCGCTCGACATCGTGCAAGGGCAGCCGCAGGCGGCCGCGTCGCCGGTGGCACTGCTGTTGAATTACACGCTGCAAGGTCAGGCGGCGGCGCTGGTGCTTCGGGCCGGCTAACGGGCCAGCTACACTGGCAGTGGCCGGCACCTTCTCGGGTGGGCATTCACCGGACGGTTGGCAGCGGGGGAATATTCGCGGATGGCCGGCTTGCGCAAAGAGCTCTGGATTACGGCGCTGCTGGTCGTCTTGCCGTTGGCTTGCTACTGGCCCGTCGCCGGTCACACGTTCGTCGAGTTCGACGACACGGACTACGTGGTGATGAACCCGATGGTCCGCAACGGCCTGAGTCGGGACAGTGTCGCCTGGGCGTTTCGCGAGTCGCACAGCGCAAACTGGCACCCGTTGACCTGGCTCTCGCACATGCTCGATGTCGACTTGTTCGGCATCGAGTGGCCGGGCGGGCATCACCTGGTCGCGCTGGGCGTGCACGTCGTCAGCGGGGTGGTGTTGTTCTGGGCGCTGCGGGCCCTGCTGTTGGCCGGCGACCCGGCTTGGCTCGACACGCGCAAGCGCGGCAAGTCGGCCGGTCGCGGCGCTGTGCCGGCCATCGATCCGGTCTGGTGCTGCGGCGTCGTCGCGGCGTTGTTCTTGATCCACCCCCAGCACGTCGAAAGCGTGGCCTGGATTTCCGAGCGCAAGGACGTGCTCAGCGGGCTGTTCTGGAACCTGGCGCTGTGGGCCTACGCAGGCTACGTGCGCGGCGCGCAGTCGTGGGCGCGATATGCCCTGGTGGCGCTGTGTCTGGCGCTGGGCCTGATGTGCAAGGCGATGCCCGTCACGCTGCCGGCCGTGCTGTTGCTCTTGGATATCTGGCCGCTGGGACGATGGCCGCTCGATGTCCAGCGGCCCGGGCGCGGATGGCTGCCGCCTTGGCCCCTGGTGCGCGAAAAGCTGCCGCTGTTCGGCCTGGTCGTGCTGTCGAGCGTGATCACGTTCATCTCGCAACGGGCCAGCGGCGCGGTCGTCGATGTGTCGGGTTTGTCGCTTGCCGATCGGCTAACCAACGCCTGCCGCTCGTACCTGATCTATCTCAGGCAAATGATCTGGCCGCTCGACCTGGCGTTTTTCTATCCGCATCCGGCGCGATACCGGCCCGACTGGGACCATTTCTACGGCCTGGCGCTGCTGGCACTGGGCGTGCTCGTAGTCATTTCGGGAACGGTGCTGTGGTTCGCCCGGCGCTACCCGTTCTTGCTCACCGGCTGGCTGTGGTATCTCGGCACGCTGGTGCCGGTGATCGGCATCGTGCAGGTGGGCGATCAGGCCCGGGCCGATCGCTACACGTACATCCCGATGGTGGGCATCTACCTGCTGCTCGCGTTCGGGGCGGCAACGCTGTTGGCGCGGCGCCGGCAGGTGGCGGCGATCTTGGCCGCATTGATCGTCGTGGCCTGCTGCCTGTTGACCTATCGCCAGCAAGCGACCTGGGCCGACACGGTCGCCCTGGCCAACCAGGGTCTCAAGGTCGTCGGACCGAAGAACTACATGTCGTGGTTCATGCTGGGGGTCGTAGCCGACCGGCAAGGGCGGCTCGACGAAGCCGAGGACAATTACCGCAAGGCCCTGGCGATCGCGCCCAACAGTGCCCTGGCGATCCAGAACATGGCCAAGATCATGCTGGAGACGAAGCGTTATCCCGAGGCCGAGCGGTATTACCGTCGGCTGCGCACGATGCGCGACGCCATTCACGAGGCCTGGATCGGCGAAGCCTCGGCGCTCGCGGCACAGGGCAAATACGCCCAGGCCGAACAGCTGATGCGGAAACTGCTCGAGCGGCCCGACGGCGCGCAAGAGGCCTCCGCGATGTTGGCCTTGATGGCGGCCGAACAAGAAGACTTTCCCCGCGCCCTGCAGATCATCCAAGAGGCGATCGACCGGTTCGGCCCGGCGGGCGATTTGTTGCTGGCCCGGGGGAGCGTCTACAAGCGCACCGGCCGCTACGAGGAGGCGGCCGCCGATTTGACCTATGCCGCCGCGCACTGCAGCGACTCGGTCAAATCGCTGTATGAGCTGGCCGAAGTGCGGTTGAAGCAAAATCGCCTCGACGACGTGATCGCCCTGTACCGCCAGATGTTGCTCGCCACGCCCGGCAATTTGAAAACCAAGATGGCCCTGGCCGCGCTCTTCGAACAGGTTGGTCGACCGCGCGACGCCATCCGCGAGCTCGAAGAGCTGCTCGAGCTGCAGCCCGACCATGCCAACGCGGCCAACAACCTGGCGTGGATGCTCGCGACCCACCGCGACGCGACGTTGCGCAACGGCGCCCAGGCGGTCGCCATCGCCGAGCGCGCCGCGCGCAACCCGGTGAACGCCACGCCGGCCTTGCTCGATACGCTGGCGGCCGCTTATGCCGAGGCCGGCCGGTTTGCAGACGCGGTGCGCGCGTCGACCCAGGCGATCCAGCTCGCGCGACAGGCCGGCGACGCCGCGCTGGCGGACGACATCGCCACGCGGCTGGCTCTCTACCAGGCCGGGCGGCCCTATCATCAGCCGTAGCCGGCAGCCGCCGCCCGTCGCCGTGCCCGGGGCCGTTCACGGATCGACCGGGTTCACCGTTGCGACCGTCATCACCGGGCGCGCCGAGCGCCACAACAGGTGGCTGTTTGGCAGCAGCACCCCCACTTGGCAGCTAGAGTTGCTGGACGCTCCGGGGAATCGGCCCGGGGCCGATATGGGGGGGCCCGCCAGGCGCGGGCAGAAAGAGAAAGCCGCCATGACGATCCCAACGACCGACAATGCGTGGTCGAAAGCCGACCTGCAAGGCATGTTGACGCGCCTCGACGAATTGGAGCATCGGATCCGTTCGTTGCAGAGCAAGTTGGCCAACGTTCGTCAGGATTTTGCGACCGTCCTGCCGGCGGCGACGGTCGACGAGTATTTCAGCTCGGATGTGGCCGCTACCGACTGAGCGCCGCCACGGCATTTTGTTCCCGGCACCAGCCCCGCGACGGAATCAAGCAGCATGACTACGGCGACTTCGAAACGTTCGGCGATCGACACGGGCATCCTTCTGGAAGCGGGGACCAACGAACTCGAGGTCCTGGTGCTGCAACTGGCGGGGCAACGGTTCGGCGTCAACGTGGCCAAGGTCCGCGAAGTGCTGCCTGTCGGCGCGATCACGGCGTTGCCGCAATCGCAACACGCGGTCGAGGGCGTAGTCCGCATTCGCGATCAGGTCGTCGAAGTGGTCAATCTGTGCCGGTTTCTCGACGGCGACGTGCCCGCGGCCGAACCGCAGCCGACCGACCGGCTGCTGGTACTCGAATTCAATCGCGAGATGCTTGCGTTTCGCGTGCACGCGGTCGAGCGGATTCACCGCATTAGCTGGACGCAGATGCAGCCGATGCCGGCGTTGAAGGCCGACCACGTTCCGGTGACAGGTGTGATGCGGCTCGATGGCCGGCTGGTGTTGATGCTCGACTTCGAAACCATCGGCGCCTCGATCGGCATGGGGCGCGCCCTGATGCAGGCCGAGCACCAGCAGATCCAGTCCGTGGAACATGCTTCGGACCGAGTTTGCGACGCGCCGATCGTGCTGGCTGAGGATTCGCAGATGATCACCGCCATGGCGCTCGATGCCCTGCAAGAAGCGGGTTTCCACCATGTGCAGGCCTTTGCCGACGGACAAGCGGCCTGGGATCACCTGGCGACCTGTGCCCAACGCGCCGCCGGCGGCGACGCAAGCGCGCTGGTCGGTGCCGTGATCAGCGACATCGAGATGCCCCGGATGGACGGGCTCACGCTGGTGCGACGAATTCGCGAGACGCCGGCCTTGGCCCGGGTGCCGGTCATCTTGTTCTCGTCGATCGTCTCGCGCGACAACGAGAAGAAGGGGCAACAAGTGGGCGCCGATGCCCAGGTCACCAAGCCGCGTTACAGCGCGCTCGTGGCTCAGCTCCGAGAACTGATCGAGCAACGCGGCGCCACGGACGTCCGAACCGCCTGTTGACCTGCCGCGCTTCGCCGCGACAATCCTCGTTCACCGCCCTGCGCGTCCCGCATCAGCAGTCGCCGCCGCCTGCCCGGGAACGCCCGTCGGGTCGGCAAGGTGAGCGGAGACGTTTGGCATGTCGAATCGTGAACGTTGGATCCTCTACCCGTTATTGTTCCTCGCGTTGGGCAGTTCGCTGCGCGACAAGCTGCTGCAACGGGTCGATACCCGAGTCGTCGTCGGCCAGGAACTGCAGGTTTCGCAGGCGAAGGTCAAGGACCTGGGGGCCAGCGGCACGATCGCCTGCGATCAACTGCTGGTGCGCAAGGCGATCGAGCTGCACGGCGCCCAAGGCGAGGCGGCCGTGCAGATCGTCGTCGAGCCCGAGGGAGGCGGCATCTACCTGCGCAACGCAGCCGGCAAGGAGGTGCTCGCCCTGGGCGTCGACGACAAGACGGGCGTGGGCGTGCTCCAGACCAAGGACGAACAGTCGCATCCGCGCGTGACGATCGCCGGCATTGGTGGCGGCGGGGCCATCGTCACGGCCGCCGGCGAGCACCAGCACCTGTTGGCCTTGGAACACGATGGCCAGGGCAACGGCGTGATCTCGATCTACGACGCCGAGGGCCGCCGGTACGTCGTCCTGCGAGCGGGTCCCATGCCGGAGATTCGCGCGCCCGAGGAGGCGCAGCCGCTGAGCGAACCGGCATCCAGCGGTGACCAGCCCGCCGGCGGCGAAGCGTCCGGCGAGGACGCGGAAACCGCCGCGCCACCAGCCGCCACGCAAGATGCGGCCGCGGCCGGCGATCAACCGACAGGCACGGCCGCTCCGCGCTAGCAGCCCGGGGAAGGACGAACGCCGGCTTATCGAGCCTTATCGAGCGGTGTTCGAAGGCGCGGCAGCCTCGGCCACCGCCGCCGGTGCTCCGAAGCGATGCTCGCGGTAGAGCACCAGGCCATGCGCCGCGTGGTACAGCGCGCCGCATTCGAGCGAGTGGTCGCGCGTCAGCTCCAGCAGCTCGCAGAGTTGCACGGCCGCCTTGACCATCCACGGCTCGGCCAGCCGCTCGTGCGGCAGGGCATAGCAGCAGAACTCGAACGTGTGGCCCAAGCAGTGCAATTGGTCGGCCACCTCGTGTGCGGCGGCCGGACGCACGAAAAAGTTGGCCGAAAACGTCCCGTCGGGCTGCTGGAAGTCCCGGGCCTTGTCCAGGCACGACTGAATCAAATCGTCGGCCTCTTTCCAGGTGCCGGTCAGCTCGCGCCCCTCGGCCTTCCACCGATTGACGGCCATCGTGATGCCCGACATCCGGTGGGTGCCGCCGCAGGAGCTTTCACCCAGGTCCTGGGCAATTTCCATCGCCAGCAGCCGCTCAGTCGACCACTCCGAGCCGTCGCGCGCCTGCCACGTCGCATCGAGCGGCAGCCAGGTGCACGTCGCCATCAGCGTCCAACTGGCCTCCATACCCTCGGTGCATTCCCATTGGGCCTGGGTCAAAAGGTCCTTGAGCGTGTAGTCCTTGTCGCCGACGCGCAGCGGATGATCGATCGACAAACCGCTTTGGCAGAGATAGCCCAGCCACTGGTCTTTGTGACCCTGACCGGTTTTCGAACCGGCCTCGACAATGGCCTCGACTCCATGATCGGCCGGCCGCATGATCCAGCCTTTGAGCTGTCCGCCGCCCAGCAAGTAGTCGAGGGCCGAGACGGGCTTGCCGCCCACTTCGATCTGCAGCTGCGGGCCGAAGCACAAGATGCCGTGCACGATCTGCCAGGCCGCCTGCTCCTCGACCTTCATCTGTCGGGCACGCGTGAAGTCGATGACCGCGTCGATTCGCTGCCGCAGCGCGTCGCCCTCGGGCAGGGGCGCCGCTTCGCCCTCGGCAGTGGCCGTCGCGGTGGGGTTCTCACTTCCCGTTTCGGCCGAGTTGCGGTTGCAGGCCGGCAACGTCAACAGGCCCAGAAACACAAGTGGCAGTACACGTCGAGCGGCGGGGTGCAGAGTGCATCGAGCGAGCATAGGTCGGCAGCAAGATTCGCGAAGGGGAGCACCGTCCCTGGACAGGAGCGAGTGCCGTAGGCGACCGTGCCACGACAAACGACCGGCGGCAGCGTGAGGTTACCGCGCCTAACTGCTATCGACCAGGACGGTCGCGCGGTCCAGGCAAACCGCGGCGATTTTTCCGACCTGCTCCCCAAGCCAAGCGTGCCGCGCCGCGCGGCAGCTGCACAGTCCGCATGGCCGACACGCGCGACGCATTGCGTCGCACGGAGCGGGGGGCAGAGCCTGCTGGCCGCCCAATTGCCGAAAACTCCGCCGGTCGGCGCCGCCGATGCAAAGGCGAGAGCGGTCGCCGCGCGGCGGACGGCAGCGAAAACCCTTTGCGGATGGACGTCATGCGGCCCGACCGGCGGCGGCTGTTGCTGTTCACCACGG
This sequence comes from Pirellulales bacterium, assembly GCA_019694435.1. NCBI lineage: Bacteria > Pseudomonadati > Planctomycetota > Planctomycetia > Pirellulales > Pirellulales bacterium. The sequence continues at coordinate 99,082 of JAIBBZ010000001.1, read as the reverse complement.
CCGTCATGGCCGGGGTAGGGGTGGCCAGCGTCGGCTTTGCCGTTTGGAGCCTCCGCGACCTGGTCGAGGCGTCGCTTGGCTTCGATCCCTGGCTGCACCAGCGGCTGATCAACGCCCAGCGCAATCTCGTGGCCGCCACGCTCTTAGGCATGATTGGCGGCGGAGCCTTGCTGCTCCGGGTGATTACCCCCTTTGCCGAACGGCTCGAGGCCAGCGAGGCGCGGACCTCGGCGATCGTCGCACATGCCGTCGATGGGATCCTGACGATCGATGCGTCCGGTACGATCGGCAGCATGAACCCGGCCAGCGAGCGGTTGTTCGGCTACGAGGCGGCGGCCGTCGTAGGGGCGCAGCTCAGGCTGCTGGTCCCCCGGCTCGAGGGCGAGGCGCTGGCCGCGACGATCTCGCCGCGCTGGCCCGAGCAGGACGGGACGCCCTCGTTCCAGGCCGAAACTGGCCGCCGTCGCGATGGCAGCCACGTGGCCCTGGAGATCTCCGTCGCGCGGCTCGGCGACCTGGTGCCCGTCCAGTACACCCTCGTGCTGCGCGACGTGACCGAGCGGCAACGGGCCGAGGACCAGTTACGTATTCAGGCCGAGGCGTTGCGCTCGGCCAACGCGGCGCTCGAGGCGCAGACCTGCGAATTGCAGCGGATCAACCACGAGCTGAACGACTTCACCTATATCGCCTCGCACGACCTCAAGGAGCCGCTGCGGGGGATCGCCGCGTATTGCCGGATGCTGGCCGAGGACTCGGCCGACCAGCTCGACGACGAAGGCCGGCGGCGGCTTGAAACGCTCGAGCGCCTGGCTCTGCGCAGCGAGCGGCTGGCCGGCGACCTGCTGACCTATGCGCGGGTAGGCTGTTGCCGGCCCGAGCTGGGACCGGTCGCGCTCAGCGAGGTCGTGGCCGACGTGCTGCAGACGCTCGAACCGTTGCTGCACGGTGCGCAAGCGCAGGTCGAGGTGCCGGCCGAGTTGCCGGTCGTGCGCGGCGATGCGACCTTGCTGGGCGAGGTGTTTCGCAACCTGGTCGCCAACGGCGTGAAGTTCAACCGCGGCGCGCCGCGCATCGAGATCGGTTGCGACGTGCGGGACACTCCCACGTTCTGGGTCCGCGACAACGGCATCGGCATTCCGGCCGAGCATCACGAGGCGGTGTTCGAGATGTTCCGCCGCTTGCATCGCCGCAGCGAGTTCGAAGGCACCGGCGCGGGGCTGGCCATCGTCCGCAAGATCGTCCGCGCCCACGGCGGACGCACCTGGCTCGAATCGGCGCCCGACGCCGGCACAACGGTTTACTTCACGTTGCCGCAGTCGTCCGCGCCGAGCTCCGACTCGGAGGCCGGTAGCCCCCTGTTGGGCCCGCACTTTGCCACGTTGGTGCGGCCCGGAGCCGAGCGGCCCGGCGTCACAACCGGCGAAACGTGAATTGATCGGCCCTGGCGCAAGGCTAGAATTCCAATGCGGTTGTGCAGTCGCGTTTGCCGGTTGCCGAGTATGGCTGACGGTGCACCGGCCGGCGATCAAACAGGGTGGGGACGAGTTACGTAGCAATCATTGAACCGGCCGCCGCGCGGAATTGCTCGCCAGGCAGCACGCGCCGCGGTCCGGCCAGACGGATGGAAGGGTCGGCAGATGATGTTTCCGCACTTCGACTGGATGTACTTGGTGATGATCGCGCCGGCGCTGTTGCTGGCGTTTTGGGCCCAGGCCCGAATTCGTTCGGCCTATGCGGCCGGCATGCAAATCCGCGCGCCGATGAGCGGCGCGGGCGCTGCTCGATATGTGCTCGATTCGGCCGGCTTGCAAGACGTGGCGATCGAGGAGGTTCCAGGTCACATGACCGATCACTACGATCCGCGCCACAAGGTGCTGCGGCTGTCGAGCGATGTGTACCGCTCGCCGAGCCTGACGGCCGTGGGCATTGCCGCGCACGAGGCGGGCCATGCGATCCAGGATGCCCGTGCCTATGCGCCGCTGGTCATCCGCAACGCCGCCGTACCGATGGCCAATATCGGCAGCGGCCTGAGTTCGCTGGTGTTGATGGTCGGGCTGGGTGTGTTCTTCTCAGGCATGGCCAAGCTGGGGTCGTTCATGATCGTCGCCGCGATCGTGATGTTCGGCGCATTCGTGTTTTTCCAGCTGATCAACCTGCCGGTCGAGTTCAACGCCAGCACCCGTGCCAAGCAGCAGCTCGAGGCGCTAGGCATCGTGAGCGCCGACCAGATGGTCTATGTGCGGCGCGTGCTCGACGCGGCCGCGTTGACCTACGTCGCGGCCACGCTGCAAGCGGTCCTCACGCTGGCCTACTATCTGATGCGCTTCGGCGGCCTGGTCGGCGACCGGGATTAGCAGCCCGTTGAAGAATTCAAGGGGCTGCTGGATTGCAAGGACGCGATCCCAAAATGACGACGCAAGTCGTGATTTTGCGAGCCGCGCGGAGCTTCGCTCCGCACTTGGCGAGATTGAAACAGGCCACGACGGCCTATTTCAACGGGCTGTTAGGCCGCGGCCTTACTTCCGCGCCCGGGGATGGCGCAGCGGCAGCCATTGGCCGCCGGCCTGGCTGCTGGCGACGCACTGCTGGATGAAATACATCCCCTCGACGCCGTCGTTGATGTTCGGGAAGACCGTGTTGGTCCGTTCGAAAGCCGCGCCGGTCGCCCGCTGGGCCATGGCGTCGAACGCCGCGCGATAGACGTTGGCGAACGCCTCGAGGAACGCCTCGGGATGGCCGCTGGGGAGCCGGCAAGCCGCCTTGCCCGACTCGTTCATATACGCCGCATTCGGGTCGCGCGTGTAGAGCGCGTGCGGATGGCCGTTGCGGCGATAGACCATCACGTTCGGCTCTTCCTGGCGCCAGGCGAGCGAGCCCTTGGTGCCGTCGATCTCGATGAACAGATCGTTCTCGCGGCCGTGGCTGATCTGCGACGCGGTCACGGTGCCCAGGGCTCCGTTCTCGAAGCGCACGACCGCGTGGCCATAGTCGTCCAACTGCCGGCCCGGGGCGAAAGTCTTCAGGTGGCAACTGACCTCGGCCGGCAACAGGCCGGTCATATAGCGGCCGAGGTTGTAGGCATGCGTACCGATATCGCCGAAGCAGCCGGCGGCGCCGCTCTTGCTCGGGTCGGTCCGCCACGCGGCCTGTTTCTGGTTCTCCGACTCGAGCCGCGTGCGGAGCCAGCCCTGGATGTAGTTCGAGCGGACGGCGTTGACCTCGCCGAGCTCGCCGCTGGCGACCATTTCCCGCGCCTGGCGCACGAGCGGATAGCCCGTGTAGTTGTGCGTGACGCCGAACACCACGCCCGAGCGGTCGACCGCCTCGGCCAGTTGTTCGGCCTGGGCCAGATCGAACGTGAGCGGCTTGTCGCACATCACGTTGAAGCCGGCCTCGACCGCGGCCTTGGCGATCTCGAAGTGCGTGTGGTTGGGCGTGGCCACGGAGAGGAAATCGATCCGCTGGTCGGCCGGCAGTTTCAGTTCGCCGTCGATCAGCTCGCGATACGAGCCGTAGGCCCGTGCGGCGGGAATGTCGTAGTCGGGCGCCGAGTCTTTGGCCTTCTGGCGATCGCTCGACAGCGCCCCGGCCACCAGCGCGGCGCGGTTGTCCATGACGGCTGCCGTGGCGTGCACGCGGCCGATGAAGGCCCCCTGGCCGCCGCCGACCAGGGCCATCCGCAGTTTTCTTCCCAAAGCTCCGTTGGTGGGCATCGTTCGCTCTTTCTAAGCTGGCATCGCGGGGTGCGTTCCATCGATCGGCCGCCACGCGTAAGACGCACCCCGTGGCGCGGCGGCCAACTGGCAGAAGTCAACAAGCGCCAGTAGGATACGGGCAGAACTGGGCCAGAGCAATTTCCCAAGACGAGGCAAGGACGATGCGCAACCGGTGGATGGAAAGTCGCGAGGCAGGACTGGTCGGCGGCATGATCGTAGGTGTGCTGTTGGGCGGGGTCCTGACGGCCGCCATCACGGGAGGTGCGCTCGCGCCACAACAGGCCCACGCCGTGGCCACCGATCGCTATGAGAATTTCGCCATCTGCACGGGCCCGATGGACGGCGACATCGAGGGCATCTACTTCCTCGACTTTCTGACCGGCGACCTGCGGGCCGCGGTGATCAGCGTGCAGACCGGCAAGTTCAACAGCTTCTACGAATACAACGTGTTGCAGGACCTCGAGATCGACCTGTCGAAAAACCCGCGGTTCTTGATGGTCACCGGCGGGGCCAACATCCGTCGCGCGGGTGGCCAGCTTCAGCCGGCGGCCTCGATCGTCTACGTGGCCGAATTGACCTCGGGCAAAGTGGCTGCCTACATGGCGCCTTGGGCACGGCAAAGTCAAAACTCGGGCCAGGGCTTCAAGGGCACGCTCGTGAAGCTCGACGTCGGTCAATTTCGCACGGCGGCGATTCGCGGTCAGAACTGATTCAACCGGCCAGGGCCGGCTCGCCTGAGTTGGCCGAACCCAGACCGGGCCGGTTGCGGAGCGCCAGCGGCGTGCAGATTTTCGTCAACGACGAACCCCAGGAATATGACGACGAAACCAGCGTCGCTGCGCTTGTCGAGCGGCTGCAACTGCGCCCGCAATTCGTGGCCGTCGAAGTGAATCTTGAACTGGTGCCCCGCGCGCGGCACGCCGAACGGCAACTGCGGCCGGGCGACCGCGTCGAGATCGTGACTCTGGTGGGTGGAGGTTGAACGAGCGATGAGCGTGCCCGTTACCGCGTCGCGCGAGGCGGCGCCGGGTCCAGAATTGGGCCCCCTGCGGATTGGCCGGCACGCGCTGGCCAGCCGGTTGATCGTCGGCACCGGCAAGTATGCCACGTTCGAATTGATGCGCGAGTGCCTGGACGTGTCCGGAGCGGATTGCATCACCGTGGCCGTGCGCCGCGAACGGCTGGTCGATGCCCAGGGGCGCAACATCCTCGACTTTGTCGATCTGCGGCGCTATACGATTCTGCCGAACACGGCCGGTTGCTTCACCGCGGCCGACGCCGTGCGCGTCGCGCGGCTAGGGCGCGAAATCCTGCAAGGCCTGGAAAACCCCGGCGCCGATTGGGTCAAGCTCGAGGTGCTGGGCGACACGAAGACGCTGCTGCCCGACCCGATCGCCACGCTCGAGGCGACCGAGCAGCTCGTGGCCGACGGCTTCGAGGTGCTGGTCTACACGAGCGACGATCCGATCGTGGCCCGGCGTCTCAAGCAGGCTGGCGCGGCGAGTGTCATGCCGGCCGGCAGCCCCATCGGCTCGGGGCAGGGCGTGCTCAATCCCAACAGCATCCGCATCTGCCTGGAGTACCTCAAGGACGGCGATCCGGACTACCCGGTGATCGTCGATGCGGGAGTGGGCACCGCCAGCGACGTGACGGTCGCCATGGAGTTGGGCGTCGACGGCGTATTGCTCAATACGGGCATCGCGCATGCGGCCGACCCGTTGGCGATGGCCCGGGCGATGCGTCTGGCGGTCGAAAGCGGGCGCCTGGCGTGGCGCGCGGGACGCATTCCCAAGAAGCTCTACGCCACGGCGTCGAGTCCCCAGGAAGGGACGATCGCACCCAGCCGGCCGCGCTGAGCCAGCTCGCAAGCCGAGGACCATCGGCCTGGGAAGTCGTGCGCTGCACGCCGGCATCGCCGAGGCCGGATCGAGCCGTGGCGTCCAGGCCTCTGCGCAGGGAAGTTGGCGAATCGACTGTTGCACCGCGACTACTCCAGCTGCGCCGCGACTACTCCAGCGCCGGCGCGCGGGGGAGGTCGATCCGCGCTTGCAATTGAGCCACGGGTTGGCCCGTCATCCTCAGATACGCGACGGTAAAGGCCAGCCCAAACCACGGCGCCACCACGGCAATTCCGGCGATCGCCAACGGGATCGACGCCAGGATCAGGATCGCGCCGGTAGCCATGAAGACGTTGCCGCCGGTGCCTGACACCGCGGTAGAAGCGACCATCAAACCGACGCCGATGGCCACCGGCACGAACGCGAAAACGTAGACCAGCATCATCACCAGGTACAATCCCAGCAATCGCAGGCGGTTGCCTTGCGTGATTTCGCGTGAGACGCGGAACGAGTCGCGTACGCGCAGGCCGCGATCGATGATCAGGAACAGGTACTGCGAATAGAGCAGCGCGAGGACGATCATCGGCACCACCCACACGATCATGCCGGCGGCCGCGGCCAGAACAGCCATGGGCGAATCGCCAAAGGCCTGATTGACGAACTGCAGTGCCAGGAACGGACCGCCGGTCAGCAGCGCAAACACCACCAGCGCGGGCAACGCGCGCAGGAAATAGGCCGGGCCCGAGAACAGGTCGTTCAGCGAAGCCGGCTGACCGCGAGTCAGCGCAAGGTAAAACACCAACAACCCGGGAAACAACAGGGCCTGGATCACCCAGCCGGCCGCCTGGGCGACGAGATTCATCGAGGCCATGGCCACCGCCGGTCGTAGCGGCAACAGCGACGACAGCAGAACGAAGCCAAACGTGCAAGACATTGTCGCCGCAATGTACAGCACCATCACGGCGAACGTGCCGACGATGCAAACCCACTTGCGGGCCCAGAACAGCCGCCAGCCCGTCGCGAGCACCTCGCCGATGAGAAAGGTGCCACGGCCCAGCGCCGCTTCGCGCGAGACCGTCGTCCCTTCGTAGGACAGTGCCTGCGGCGAGGCATACGGATTCAAATTGGAAGGATCGTCGGTCGCCATCAGATACTATTGGCCCATGGCAGGGTCGAACACCCCGACACCCCCGCCCCCCGCGCCGGCACCTGCGGCGAGCGCCGCGAACATGAACGCGTAGAATCCGCAGCAGATCCCCACGCAGATGAGGAACGGTAGCAGCGGCGCGGCGATCGCTTTCCAGAGCGGAGTTTGGTGTACCAGCATGAGTCCCCACGAGAGGAAAATCAGCAACGGAATGATGGCCAAGTATTGACCGCAGATCGGGATCACGCTCATCATCACCGCGCTGCCCAGGGCGTAGCAAAACACCCGGTAAGTGGCTTCGAACGGCTGTGTCGCGCCGCCCAACAGGCTGAGCATCAAGTGCACCACACCGCTGCCGAGGAACGACAAGATGACCGAGAAGACCGGCACGATCACGATCGCCATGCACACGTAACCCGCCAGCATGCCCAATATCATGCCAACGTCGGCGCCGTTCATCTTGGGCATGCCCGCGAATTTGCCCATGCCGAATAAGCCGAAGCCGACGGCGTTCATCGCAATGCCATAGACGAGGCTGAAAAGCATGGCGATCAAATACGCGACGATGAGGAAATAGAGCGGTCCTCGATATCCCCCTGTGCGGCGCATCTGTCCGAACAAGGTGGCCGTCGAGGTGTACATCTCGCGGACCGTGGCGATGAACGAACCGACCGATGCGCCGTCGCGCTCCCAAGGCGGCCCCATCCCTCCGCCGCCGCGCTGGGGAAGGACGCCGCCGGTCATCGGTGATTGATACGGATTCTCGCCGCCGAGGCCCGGTCCAGGCGGCGGCGGGGGCGGCGGACCGGCGTTGGGTTCGTTGGGCAGATTGCCCAGATCATTGGCCGGCTGGGGAATCGTCAGCGCGGTCCCGCACACGGGGCACTTCACCTGCCGGCCGGCCGTATCGTCGCCGGTACGGAGCAGCTTGTTACAAGACGTGCAGCGAAATTCAATGCTCATCAGGGAGTTGCCTTCTTAAGGGCACAAATCAGCCCGCGCCGCCGCCGAACACCATGCCGACGCAGCCGCAGATACCGCACACCAGAAACGGGGGGAGCGTAGCCAACAACGCCTTGGCCGTCGAGATCTCGTGCATGGCCGATAATCCGCGCACCAAGAACACCAAGAGCCCGATGACCCAAATCAAACGTCCGCAGAACGGCACGAACTGCAGCAGTCCGGCGCTGCCGGCGCCGTAGCAAAACGTGCGATAGGTCGTCTCGAAGGGCTGCGTGGCGCCGCCGACCATTTTCAAACAGAAGTGCAGAATGCCGCTGCCGAGTAAGGCGCTCAACACGGCGGCCAGCGGCGTGAAGACGAGCCCACTGCAGAGCAACCCGCCCAGGCCCATGCCACCGCCGCCGATGGCTTGCCAACGCTCGACGCTCGTTTCGCCCAACGGGCCAAGCAGTGCCTTGGCGCTCACGTCGGCGCTGAACATCAACGACTCGAGTAAGAAAGTCACCGTGAGCGCCAACAGGTTGGTGACGATCAGGTATCCGAGCGGTTTGAGATAGCCGCCGGTGCGCCGCATGCGGGCAAAGTGCTCGCCCATCGCCAGGTAGGCCTCGCGCAGCGTGGCAATGAACGATCCGAGCGAGGCGCCGTCGCGCTCCCAAGGCGGGCCGGTTCGGCTCGCACTCGTTGGCGAGCCGCCGGGAAAGTTGGGAAACACGCCCGGGATGTCGCCCGGGTCAACGCCGCCCCCGCGAGGCGGTGGCGGTGGGGGAAAACCGCCGCCGGCGTCGTCGGCCACGATCGAGATGGCCGGGATCGTCAGCGGAGTCGAACAGGCCGGGCACTTGACCTGCTGCCCTGCGGTGTCGTCCGGAGTTCGCAGCAGTTTGTTGCACGCCGGGCAGCGAAATTCGATGCTCATCGTCCGATCACTTTCTGCCTCACATCCTGCGCCGGACCGTGCGGGTCGCGGGTGAGCATATCAATTTGATCGCCGGCGGTCCAAATTGCGCCGCCAGCCCGCTGTCCGGCCGCGCGTGGCGACGGCCTCATGGGAGCGACCGCGTGCACTTGCTACGCTTGAGCAAATTGGCTGCTGGTGCAGCGCGACGCGCCGAGGATTGGCCTGCATGCTCACATCCCGCGACATCCTGGGACCCGACGGACGCGTCGCGGCGCGGCTGCCCAACTACGAAGTGCGGCCGCAACAGCTCGAAATGGCCGATGCCGTGGCCCGGGCGATCAGCGAGCAACGCCACCTGATTGTCGAGGCGGGCACGGGCGTGGGCAAAAGCTTTGCCTATCTGGTGCCTGCCATCCTGGCCGTCGCGGCCGGCGACGAGGAAACGCGCCGCCCGCGCCGCGCGATCATCTCGACCCACACGATCAGCCTGCAGGAGCAATTGCTGGGCAAGGACCTGCCGTTGTTGCGGGCCGTGATTCCGCTGGAGTTTTCGGCGGTGCTCGTCAAAGGGCGTGGCAACTACATCAGCCTGCGCCGCTGGCGCACGGCCATGGACCGGGCCACTTCGATCTTCTATCACGACGAGCAGCTCGAAGAGCTGCGCGCCTTGGGCGCTTGGGCAAGCCAAACGACCGACGGTTCGCTGTCGGACCTGAGCTTCCGGCCGACGCCGGCCGTGTGGGACGAGGTGTCGAGCGATCACGGCAACTGCCTGGGCCGGCAATGTCCCAGCTACAACGAGTGCCTCTACTATCAAGCCCGGCGCCGGGCGCAGAACGCGCAACTGTTGATCGTCAACCACGCGCTGTTCTTCAGCGACCTGGCCCTGCGCCGCGCGGGCGCGAGCATCCTGCCCGACTACGACGTGGTCGTATTCGACGAGGCCCATACGCTCGAGTCCGTCGCGGCCGATCACCTGGGCGCGAGCACCTCGTCGGGCCAGGTCGAGTACGTGCTCAGCCGTTTGTACAACGACCGTACCGGCCGTGGCCTGCTGGTGCATCACCGTTGGGACAACCTGGTCAAAGATGTGCAGGCCGCGCGCCGCGAGTCGGGCGAGTTCTTCGACGAGGTCCGCGCCTGGCTCGACGAGTCGGCCCCGAAGAATGGCCGCGTGCACGAGCCTGAGGTGGTGACCAACCGGCTCGGGCCGCTGCTCAAGAAGCTGGCCAAGAGCGTGGCCACGGCCGGCGAAAGTCTGGAAGACAAGGAACAGCGCCAAGACATTGTTTCCGCGGCCGATCGGCTCGAAGCCTTGGCGCAGCAGCTCGACGCCTGGTGCCGGCAGCAATTCGAGGGCTGCGTCTATTGGGTCGAGACGACCGCCGCCGGCCGGCCGCGCACGACGCTCGCCGCGGCGCCGGTCGACGTCGGGCCCGCGCTGCGCAGCGAGTTGTTCGGCGCAGGGGCGACGGCCGTGCTCACCAGCGCGACGTTGTCGGCAGGCCGGGAAGGCGGCTTCGAGTTTCTCAAGTCGCGTTTGGGACTGACACAGGTCGATACGCTGGCGCTGGGTAGTCCGTTCGACTATCGCCGGCAGGCCGAATTGGTGCTGTTGGAAGACATGCCCGACCCGGCCGCTCAGCCGCAGGCCTTCGAACAACGGGCCTGGGAGCAGATCCGCCGCTACGTCGCCGAATCCGACGGCCATGCGTTCGTCCTGTTCACCAGCTACGACATGCTGCGCCGCGCGGCGACGGCGCTGGCGCCCTGGCTGGCGCAGCACGACCTGGCGCTCTATTCGCAGGCCGACGGCACGCCGCGCACGCAACTGCTCGAACGGTTCAAGGCCCAGCCGCGCGGGGTGCTCTTGGGTACTGACAGTTTCTGGCAGGGGGTCGACGTGCCGGGCGACGCGCTGCGTTGCGTAATCATCACGCGGCTGCCGTTCAGCGTTCCGGACCGGCCGCTCTTGGAGGCGCGACTCGAAGCGATTCGCGAGGCCGGCGGCGTGCCGTTTCGCGACTATCAATTGCCCGAGGCGGCGCTGAAGCTCAAACAAGGCTTCGGCCGGCTGATCCGCACGGCCACCGACACGGGCCGGGTCGTGATCCTCGACCCGCGGGTGCTGTCGAAGCCCTACGGCCGGACGCTGCTGGCGGCACTGCCCGAGGCACGGCGCCGCATCGAGCGCGTCGGCGCGGGGAATAAGCACTAGCTAAGCAGATCGTCTGTAAGGTGCCTGAAATTCTGTGCTCAGACGGATTTGCTTAATCGGCGCCCGAGCGCTTCGTTGGCGGGAATCGCTTGCACCGCGCGAATTTTTCGCTGTAATGGGCCGCTAAGCGCTACGAAAAATGCCTGCGTCGCGATGCCTGTGCGACATGTTGTTGAGGCGCGGACTTTGGCTCGAGGGCACAGACAGCCGTCGAGCGACAGGGCATCCGGGCTTCGAGCGAAGCGTCGCTTCTCTCTGAAAAATCGTTTGGTGTGTGTGCGTCGTTTCGCGTGCAATCCGCACTGAGGTTTCAAATGGCCAGCGAAGTCAAGCAAGAGGCGGAGAATATTCGTCAAGAGCTCGAGTCGGCGGAAGCAGGACCGGGATACATTACCTTGATCGGGCTGTTCTCGCTCGCCTTGGTGCCTCTTCAGGTGTTGAGCGAGTTGATCCGTGTGATGTCGGCCAATGATCTGGTAAGCCCGCTCATTCTGCGTTGGATCACGATCCCGCTTCTCGGGATACTGTTGTTTGCGTTGTTGCTTCGCTGGTTGCGGATTGGTCGATATGTCGATGTGGTTCGCTGGTTTCGGCGGCATAACGCGGCCCTGGCGTTGCTCGCGTCGTTCCTGTTGATCATCGTGACGGTGCTCTTGTTCACACTGGCGATTCACCTCGACCGTACGGCGTTTTATCATCGCACGGAATGCCTGGGCGATTTTCCTGCCAACATCGATGCGCTCAATAAATTCGTTGCCGGTACGGAGTCCCGGCTCGACGTGCTCATCGATTTTCCCGCGTACGGTATCCTTTCCGATCCGGTCGGGGCGCGCGCCCTGAAGCAGTCTCTGGTCTCGCTGCCCAAGGGGATCGATAAGAAAAATGTGCGCCTGTTGTGCTTTGACCGCGCTACGGCGACGGACGCGATGAAGGCCGGATTCGATAGTGTGAACAAGGCAACCGCTTCGGACGACGAGAACTTTAGACGGGTCAAGGAGTTGCCCGGCTATGGTGAGTATCTAGGCAGTCTGGAGGATCCGCCCGAAACCATCAGCGAGCTAATCGAAAACTTGCAGGAGATCGAGGAACGGTTCGTTGAGACCTATCAAGCGGCCGGCGTCAATGTGCGCAGGCTCGGTAGCCGACGTGCGATGTTTGTTTGGATTCGCGACGGCAAAGAAGCGATGTTTTCTTTTTCGGTCGGCGGGCGAAATTCGCGTGAAGTGGCCTTTCATACCATCGACGGTGCCCTCGTCGGAGCGATCCAGGCGATGTTTGACGATGAGTATGGTTTGGCGGGCGAGCGCGAGTCACAGCGAAAACAAGCGAAACATCGCGACCCTGAATAGCAGGGGGGCGACGCGCTGCGTTGCGTGATCATCTCGCGGCTGCCGTTCAGCGTTCCGGACCGGCCGCTCTGAGAGGCGCGACCCGAAGCGATCCTCGAAGCCATCGACGCGGGCCGGGTCGTGATTCTCGACCCGCGGGTGCTGACGAAACCGTACAGCCGGCCGCTGCTGGCGGTACTGCCCGCGGCGCGGTGCCGCATTGAGCGGGTCGGCGCAGGCAAAGATCGCTTGGCCGGCAGGTCAAGGCAGGCGAAGCAGGTGAATCCTTGATCGATTCGCCCATGCAATCCGACGAAGCAGAGGCTATGCCGAGACGCACTCGATGCCCAAATGGAGTTCGCAGAGGGATCAACCCGTTGCTGCCCAAGGCTAGGGACAGTGCGACGCGATGAGGAGACTCGCGATTCGCCGAGCGACGTCGATCGTCAGTTTGTTTCCGGTGACGTGCCGCGTCACGTAAGTCCCCTCCATGATCAGGCACAACTCCTGTGCCAGCGCGCGAGGGTCGTCCGCTCCCGCTTCGACGGCGAGCGCGTTGAGTATGTCCTCAATCGCCTGTTTGTTCTCAGCGGCCGCAATGTGGGCCGGTTCGTGCGGCAGTGGAAACTCGATCGCGGCGTTCACAAAGATGCAGCCGTGAAATCCTTCGGTCGAGATGATGTGATCAACGACGTCGAGCACTGCATGCAGTTGTCCGATTGCCGTAGGCCCACCTCGCTCGCGAATCATCGTGTGGAAGGTGTCTTGTAGCCAGGCGTTCTGCAGTTCGAGCGCTGCGAGCATCAAGTCATCCTTGCTCTCGAAGTGCTTGTAGAAAGCCGTCTTGCTGATCCCGACATCGGCGATCACCTGGTCGATGCCCACGCTGCGGAAACCGTCGCGGTAAAAGCGACTCACCGCTGATTCGATGAGACGCAGACGAGTAGGGGTGGGCATGGCGTGCAAGCTACCCAGGCAGGGTGTACTTGGAGTCAACCCCTAAGTTTACCAGAAGTGAACTCTTGCTCGTCGCGGGAGGGGCGATAATTCCAGCAGACAACGCCGGGCCAGGTTGAGCCCCGCGAGCTGCATGCATTCGTTCCGATCACACTTGTTTTCAAGGGTCTCCCATGAAGCGGTCGCTCTACCTCGTTTACGGCGTCGCCTGCCACTTGCTCTTTCTCGGGATCTTCGTCTATCTGGCCGGCTTTGTCGGCAATGCGTTGGTGCCCAAGTCGATCGACTCGGCCCCGGCGGGCCCAGTTGGCGCGGCCGTCGTGGTCAACCTGTTGTTGCTGGCGCTGTTTGCCGCGCAGCATTCGATCATGGCCCGGCCCGCGTTCAAAATAATCTGGACCCGAATCGTACCGCAGCCCATCGAACGCAGCACCTACGTCTTGGCTTCCTGTCTGGTGACGATGGTGTTGATGTGGCAGTGGCGAACGATCGACGTCGTCGTCTGGGACGTGCAGACGCCGGTCCTGCGGGCAGCCGCCTGGGTTCTGTTTGCCATCGGCTGGTTGCTGGTACCGGGCGTGACCCTGCTGATCAATCACTTCGACCTCTTCGGCACGCGGCAGGTGTGGCTGCACTGGCGAAGGCAGGACTACACGGCTTTACCGTTTCGCGAGCCGCTGGCTTACAAGCACGTCCGCCATCCGCTCTACGTCGGTTGGGCGATTGCCTTCTGGGCGACGCCCGTCATGACCGCTGGCCATTTGCTCTTCGCGGGAGTGATGACGGTCTATATGGCCCTGGCGGCCGTGGTCGAGGAACGCGACCTGGTGTCGCACTTCAGCCACCAGTACGAGGACTATCGGCGGCGCGTACCCATGTTTGTGCCGCGATTGAAGCCGATTGCCGCGAGCGCGGCCAACAGGATGGCTCCCGGCATTCCCGTGGCGCCGTTAGCCAACCAGGAGTCTTGACATGTCCAGCGGCCGCATCGACTGGAACGTTTTGAAGAACCTGAGCTGGTGGCACTGGGCATTGACCGTGCCGCTGCTCGCCCTGCACCTGGCCGGTTATGCCTGGGCCCTGTTGATCGCAACGAGTCTATGCGCGCTGGTCGGCGGTTACTACTTGATGCTGCTCCAGCAGCTTCGGCCGTATCCCGTCCAGGTCCGACTGGCCTACCTCGTATTACTGGTAGCGGGCGCATTGCCGTGGATGAGTTGGATCTATGGGGTGCAGCTCGTCGGCACGACGGCCATGATCACCGTGGGCTACTGCCCGCTGCTGCGCCTGCTCAGCGTGGCGCCCTGGAACCGGACGGAGCCGCTCGGCCGTGCGTTGTTGTGGCAGGTCTTCTTTCGGGAGCCCTGTGCCGGCGGGCTGGTGCGCGGGTCCGCCACTTCGTCCGCTCCCTTTTCTGCATGTGGTGTGTCGCGAGCGAGCCATTCGCCGATCACGTGCTCGCTTGCCGGCCACTCAACTTCCCACTGGCAAAAAAACGCCAGGCCCTCGTTGATTGAACAACCCGCGATCACCGTGGCGTCTGGCGACACACCGATGCGCCACTTGCAGCCCTGATTCGTGCAGACGGTTGCATCGACGAAGCACTTGCGTGCACAAGACCCGCCCGCTTGTGTCGCGAGGGATAAGTCTTAGGCGGAGTTTCGATGGCTAGGAGAATGTTGTCTTGGACGAACCATTGGCTCGCGGTTGTCGCCGAACACAACACGATCGACCCTTCCATCGGGTTGCACCATCGTTACTTCGAGAAATCGCAGATTCTTGACGGCGAGATTTCCTTGGCAGCCCATTTCTGCTGCAGGCGGCGCAGCTCCTAACCCTGGCGATGGCCCGCCAAGGGGATCGACGGAGGGCCTTTTGCACTTGTCGCCTCCGGAGGATTTCCAGCACGGGTCTCCTTGCCTGGATTCCGGAGCCAATCCGCGATCGGGAATTTGGCAACCGGGTTTTCCTCGTCACCGTGCCCGAGCCGTCGAGCTGGGTGCTTGGGGTCGTTGGCTGCCTGGGCCTTATCGCCTGGCGGCGGCGCGGCGGACGCTTGCGCGGGTGAGTGGGGAGCGGCCCCAAACGCTGAAAACTTGCCGGAAAACGGGCGGGCGAGGCACGCTCGGACCGCTGGTTGACCGTCTCTGGGGGGCGGTCTACAGTGGCGGTTTGGGGTGAACCGGGCGGAGGCTGCCCGTCGCCTGTCGGCGTTGAGTGGGCCGTCGCCGGTCGGCGTCCTGCGGGGCGCCGTGGTGGTTCACTCTTCCCGGAACAGCGTTTGATTGGGCGGCGTCGTTGCGCTGCCCTGGCTGGGTCGTTTGCGTAGCCGCGCCGGCACCGGTTGCCTGCGCCCGCGGAGAGGCCATGCTCGCCAAGCGTGTGATCCCCTGTCTGGACGTCGACCGCGGTCGGGTCGTCAAGGGGACCAATTTCGTTCAGTTGCGCGACGCCGGCGACCCGGTCGAAGTGGCCGCCCGTTACGAGGCCGAGGGGGCCGACGAGCTGGTGTTCTTGGACATCACCGCCAGCCACGAGGGGCGCGACATCATGCTCGACGTCGTTCGCCGCACGGCCGAGGTCTGCTTCATGCCGGTCACCGTGGGCGGGGGCATTCGCGAGCTCGAAGACATCCGCGCCCTGCTCAACGCGGGCTGCGACAAGGTCTCGATCAACTCGGCGGCGTGCCGCAATCCCGACTTTGTCCGGCAGGCCGCCCGGCGATTCGGCAGCCAGTGCATCGTGGTCAATATCGACCCGAAACGCGTGCAGCGCGACGGCCGCGAGCTGTGGGAAGTGCACATCAACGGCGGCCGGATCGGCACCGGACTCGAAGCCGTGGCCTGGGCGCTCGAGGTCGAGCGGCTGGGCGCCGGCGAGATCGTGCTGACCTCGATGGACGCCGACGGGACCAAGAACGGTTACGATCTGGAGATCACCGCCGCGGTGGCCGACGCGGTTTCGGTGCCGGTGGTGGCCAGCGGCGGAGCGGGGCGGCCCGAGCATCTGGCCGACGCGATCGCGATCGGCCATGCCGACGCGGCGCTGGCGGCGAGCATCTTTCATTTCGGTGAATACACGATTGCCCAAACCAAGCAGATCATGCACCAGCGCGGCCTGCCCGTGCGGCTGTGTGCCTGAAGCGTGCGGGCGGCTGAGTGACTCGAGGAAGAGGACAGACGGTCATGTCGCAGACGCCGGGTGGAATTCCGGACCGGTTCATCAACCGCAAGCAAGACCTGGAAGTCGACGTCTTGTTTCGGAGCCTGGTGAAGCTCAAGGGGAGCGACCTGCACCTGAAGGTCGGGCGCCCGCCGATGGTCCGCGTCAACGGTTCGCTGCGCCCGCTGTCGCGGCCGGCAATCGAAGACGAGGAGATGTGCCGGCTGTTGTTCCCGATGCTCAACGACCGGAACCGGGGCATCTTCGAGGAGACGGGCGGGGCCGACTTTGCCTACACGGTCGACGTCGACGGCACTCGCTGGCGGTTCCGTGTGAACATGCTGCAGCAGCTGGGGCACGTCGGGCTCGTGGCCCGGCGCGTGAACAACTGGATTCCCGACTTCGAAGGGTTGTACCTGCCGCCGTCGATGGTCGACCTGTGCAAATTCGACCAGGGGATGGTGCTGCTGGCCGGTGTCACCGGCTCGGGCAAAAGCACCACGATCGCGTCGATGCTCAATTGGATCAACCGCAACTACCGCAAACACATCCTCACGCTCGAAGACCCGATCGAGTTCGTGTTCACCGAGGAAAAGTGCCTGATCAACCAGCGCGAAATCGGCAGCGACGTGAAGGACTTCGAGATCGGCATGAAGCACGCCGTGCGCGAAGACCCCGACGTGATGCTCGTGGGCGAAATGCGCGATAAAGAGACCTTCATGACGGCGATCCACGCCGCCGAGACGGGCCACCTGGTGTTCGGGACGATTCATGCGTCGAGCGCGCCTTCGACGATCGGGCGTATTCTCGACTTGTTTCCCCGCGAGATGCACCCGGCACTGCGCAGCGCGATCGCCTTCAACATGCGGGGCATCGTCGCGCAGAAGCTGCTGCCGTCAATCAAGCCGGGCGTGGGCCGGGTGCCGACCGTCGAGATCATGACGTTTAATCCCACGGTGCGCAAGTTGATTTTGGAGGAGTCGGACGAAAAGCTATCCGACGCGATTCGCATGTGCGCCACCGAGGGCATGCAAGATTTCACCATGAGCCTGACTTCGCTGGTTGACGCCGACTTGATCGACCGGGCGACCGCATTCGAAGTGGCTCCGAATGTCGAAGCGCTGAAGATGGCGCTCAAGGGCATTCGGGTTGCGGCCCCCGGGATTCTCTGATGCCTGTCGACGCCTGGCGATTGTTGTCAAACCGTACCCGGTGGCGCGGCGCAGCGGCAGCGCTCGCGGCGACGCTGTTGTGGGCCCTCGTTCCCGGTCTGGCCGTGGGTCAGGAAGTGCGGCTGACGCTGCCCACGGTGAACGTCGATCCGTTTCCCTACGGACCGGGCTTCTATTTCAGCCTGACCAAGCTGGCGCTGACGTGGGTCACGTTTTTGCTCTGGGTGCGCACGGCCGACTGGATCAACCAGGACGCGCAAACGTTCAAGTTCAAGACGTTTCGCTGGAACTCGCTCACGCTGGGCAGCTTCGCTGCGGGGGCTGTGCTGCTGATCATCATTCCGATCTTCTGGCTGGGGTGGCCGCTGCTGGTGCTGACCTGGCTGGTGCCGATGTTCGTCTACGTCGGCTATCGCAATCCGCGCGTCGAGCCGCAGCAGACGGTGCTCAATGCCGATCATCTGCGGTTCTGGTTCTCCGAGCGGCTGGCTCCCCTGGGGATCAAGATCGACGCCGAGCGCAAGTCGGCCGACCAATTGGGCCCGCCGGTCAAGTTCACGGCGCGCGGCGGCGAGACGAACGTGCACGACAACGCGAACCTGATGGCCGCCAAGGAGTCCCCGGCCTACGAAGTGGCCCGGGCCCTGGTGGCCGACGCCCTGGCGCGGCGCGCCGGTACGATCATGCTGGACTACACGGCACAGGCCGTGGCCGTGCGCTACGAGGTCGACGGCCTGTGGAGCAACGGCGAGGCCCAGGATCGCGAGACGGGCGACGCCGTGCTGACGGTGTACAAGACGATCTCGGCCTTGAACCCGCGCGAGCGCCGGGCGCGCCAACGCGGCAGCTTCGGCGCCGAGTTCGACAATACGAAATACACCTGCCGGATCGTCTCGCAAGGGACCAAGACCGGCGAGCGCGTCGTGATGCAGTTCGACGACGGCAAGACCCACTTCAAAAAGCTGCCCGAACTGGGGATGCGCGACAAGCAAATCGAGCAGCTCGTGGAGTTGCTCGACCAACCCAGTTTCATCGTGTTTTCTTCACCGCCGGGCGGCGGCTTGTCTGCGCTGGTCGGCGCGGCACTGGGAACTTGCGACCGGTACGTCCGCAGTTACATCTCGATCGACGAGGTCAACGCGCCGGAACGTGCCATCGAGAACGTCACCGTCACCACCTACGACGCGGCTGCCGGCGAGAAGCCGCTCGACGTGCTGCCCCGGTTGCTGCGGGCCTATCCCGACGTGATCGTGGTCCGCGACCTGGTGAACGCCGAGACGCTGAACTTGCTGCTGGACCAGCCTGCGGAGCGGCGCACCGTGTTGACGACCGTGCGCGCCCGGGACAGCGTCGAGGCGCTGGCGCGGTTGCTGATGATGCAGCCCGATGTGGCCAAGTTTGCTGAGACCGTTTCGGCCAGCGTCAACGTACGGTTGGTTCGCAAGCTGTGCGAGACCTGCCGCGAAGCCTATGCGCCGCAACCGGCCTTGTTGCAGAAATTGGGGCTGCCCCCGGGCAAGGTCGAGGCCTTGTATCGTCCGCCGCAACAGCCAGAGGAGGTCTGCGCGACCTGCGGCGGCGTGGGCTACATCGGCCGCACTGGGATGTACGAAGTGCTCGTCGTGGGGCCGCAATTGCGGGCCCAGATGGCCGCCGGCGCGAAACTCGACGCCATGCGGCTGGCCGCCCGCAAGGAAGGCCTGCGGACGATCCAGGAAGAAGGCATTTTGTTGGTGGCTCGCGGCGTGACCTCGCTGCAAGAGCTGCAGCGCGTCTTGAAGGAATAACGGCACCCCCTCCGGCGATAACCCGCGGAACCTACTGTCATGGCGCTGACCATCATCTTCGCGGTCGTGATCCTGGCCGTCGTGGCTTCGAGCCTGAACGAAGGCGTGTGGGGCAATTTTCTCACGCTCTGCAACGTCGTGTTCGCGGCGCTGCTCGCCGTGAACTTTTGGGAACCGGTCGGCAAGATGCTGGCTGAAAACATGAAAGTGCTGCGCTACGCGGCCGATTTCATCGCGCTGTGGCTCGTGTTTGGCGTGTCGATGTTCGTGTTGCGCGCCGCGACCGATGCCTTGTCGCGGGTGAAGCTCAAATTTCCCCCGCCGATCGACAAGGGGCTCGGCGTCGCCACGAGCCTGGTGACGGCCTGGGTCATGGTTTGCTTCTTGGCGATGACGCTGCACACGGCGCCCTTGCCGCGGCGCTTTCTCTGGGACTCGTTCGTCGCAGAGCAGCCGTTGTTCCTGCAGTTCTGGCCGGACCGACTGATGTTGGGATTCTCCCAACGTATGTCGCGCACGGTGTTCTCCCCCCTCACCGCCGAAGGCGAAGACGACTGCTTCGACCCGCGCGCCGAGTACATGATCAAATACGCCTCGCAGCGCCAGGAATACGAGTTCAAGTCGGGCTTTGGGGGCACCTAGAGCTCGACGTCGCGCCCTGGTGCGTTACGAGCCTACAGGCTCGGAGGCGGGCTATTCGATTCCCAGCCGCCGCAGCTTGCTGAATAGCGTGCTGCGCGGAATGCCCAGCCGCTTGGCGGCCTGCGATTTGTTGCCTCCGCAGGCGGCCAACGCGGCCTCAATGCGCTGCCGTTCGTGCGTGGCCACCTCGTCGGAGAGCGAATCGTGGCCGGCCTGATCCGCGTCGAAACGTGGCTGCGACCCGGCCGCCAAGCGGCCCACCCCGGCAGGCACGGCCCGTAGGCGCGATCGCCGCGACGGCGTTTCGATTCCGCGCACCTCGGAAGGCAGGTCTTCGAGCCGGATCGCATCGCCATCGGCGAGGACGACGGACCGCTCGATGGCGTTCTCGAGCTGGCGGATATTGCCCGGCCAATCGTAGGCCAACAGCGCCTCGAACGCGTCGTCCTCGATGCGCACAACGAGCTTGCCTGCCTGGGGGGCGTAGTTGCGCAGAAAGTGCAGCGCCAGCTCGAAGATATCCTCGCGGCGCTCGCGCAGCGGGGGGCACACGAGGCTGATGACGTTCAGGCGGTAGAACAAGTCCTCGCGGAATAGTCCGCGGCGGATGAGCTGTTCGAGCGGCCGGTGCGTGGCGGCGATCAATCGCACGTCGGCCGCGAGGCTCTGCGTACCGCCCACGCGCTCGAACGTGCGCTGTTGCAGCACGCGCAGCAACTTGGTCTGGGTCTCGAGATTGATGTCGCCGATTTCGTCGAGGAACAAAGTACCCCCGCTGGCCAGCTCGAAACGCCCCACCTTGTCGCGGTCGGCGCCGGTAAAAGCGCCCTTCACGTGGCCGAAGAGCTCGCTTTCGAGCACGCCGGCATTGAAGGCTGCGCAATGCACCGCGACAAACGGGCTCGCCGCTCGAGGGCTGTTCTGATGAATGGCCTGCGCCAGCAGCTCCTTGCCAGTGCCGCTCTCGCCGCGGATCAGCACCGAGGATTGTGTCCGGGCAATCTTGGCGACTTGCGCGAGCATCTGTTGCACCGCGGGACCAGTGCCGCGGATGTCGTGCTGCAGCGTCTCGCTCGCGGCGGGCAACTCGGCGGCCGCGGCGGCTTCGGGCGTGGCGGGCGGGCGATTACCCAGCAGCTCGCCCTGCAGCGTGCGAATCCAGCGCTGCTGCTCGGCGATCTTTTCGATCTTGTCGGCGAGTCGCTCTTGCAGCGATTCGATCGTCTGGCGACCCTGCGCGCTGTGCAGCGCCAAGGCCGTCGTGCGCGCCAAGGCCAGCAGGAAATTGGCGTCTTCGTCGGTATAGGCGGCCTCGTCGTCCTTGGGGCCCAGCAGCGCGATCCCCAGGATCTGGTCGTCGAACTCGAGGGCAAAGGCCACGCTGGTGCCCGCTTGCAACAGCGGCCGTTGCCAGGTTGCCGCGAGCGGCGGCCGCAGCTTGAGCACCCCCTCGCCGCGCAGGGCCGCGGGTAGGGGGCCGTCGCCGTCCAGATCGAGCGTCTCCCAGCCGGCGCCCGCGGCGCTGGCGAGTTCGAAGCGGCCGCCGGGCTCGCGCCGCAACAGCACGGCGCCGCGTTTGGCGCCGACGGCATCGAGGGCCGAGTACAACATCTGGCGCGCGAGGTCGGCCGGTTCGACCAGTTGTTCGACGGCGGCGCTGAGCCGCTGCATCGCGCGATCGAGTTGGATCTTTTGACGCGAGAAACGGCGGTCGACGGCCTGCTGAAAGCGATCACGCACCAGGCCCAGCAAGACGACCACCGCCATCGCGGTGAGGCCAGCGGCCAGGGCGTTTTCCCAGCGGAAGAAATATTGGCCCACCAGCGTCGTGATCATGCCGACCATCAGGCAGAACAGGGCCGTCACGCCGAAGCTGATGGCCACGTAGACCATCCCCCGGTTGAGCATCTTGGCCAGCGGCATGAGCTTGTAGCGTGAGATGCTGATCGCGTGCGAGACGATGAACAACAGGCTGATCGCAAAGGTCATCCAGCGCGACACGGGGCCGTAAGCGAACGCCGCGCGGTCGGCATTCGCCAGGTAGATCAAGCTGCCGACCGGTATGCTCGCGACCAGCAACGCGCCAACCAACAGCCGCGCCTCGGCGCGCTCGGCGGCCGACTGGCTGCGAATGAACGTATAGACGACGAGCCCCTGGCTGATGACGAACATCACGACCGAAGCGGCCAGATAGCTGTAGATCAACAGCGTCAGCCGATCGAGCTGCCCGATCAGGTCGGCCGTCGCCGCTTGCGCCGCGAACGACTGGCTGATCTGGTACATCGTCACAATCATCAGCGCCGACCAGACGACGGGCAGCGCATAGAGCACCACGAGCATCTGCGGGCGCCAGCGCTGAAAAAGCGGCCAGGCGTGCGGAAAGAGAAAGTAGAAATGCAACGTCAGGGGCGCAAGCAGCAGCGCCGCCACGACGAAGGGCCAACTCAGCAATCGATTGCCGACGAGACTGGGCCAGTGAAAGGCGCCCAAGAACGTGATCGCATGCACGCCACACAGGGCAAAGAACAGCGACGTCGCACGGTCGGCGGGCCGGCTGAAGGTTACGAGCGCCCCGATGGCCAGGATCACCAGCACCAACTGGAACCACACGAAGGACCGCAGCAATTGGGTCGTTGAGACCGGCTGCAACTTCAGCCAGCAGACGATCCGTTGCGCCCCGGACTGGCCCTTGCGCTCGACGGGGCGCAAGAACTCGGCCTGCGCCCAACGCTGCCCTGCGATTTCGACGAGCGGGGGCAAGTCGCCGCGCAATTGCCATTGGCCGCCCAGGTCTTCGGCAGCCGTGGTCGTCTGGCGGGCAGGCGAATAAAGCTCCTGCTTGTTGCGGAGCACCGGTCCCGGCGGCAGGGCGTAGGGTGGGTCAATCTCGGCCGCGCGATGCTTGAAGTGCATGAAGGTGGGCACCGGCTCGCCAGCCAGGCGGACGAGGTAGTCGCCCGGTACGGGACGCGGCCCGACGATTTCGGCCTCGGCATCCACCAACCCTACCTGCGGCCCAGACTCTTTGATGCCCGGCGGTGGGACATCGGCGAACAGGCATTGGACGCCCAACTCCAGATGGTCCCAAACCGTCCATAGAACGGCGCTCGAATAGAGGAGCCCGGCGATGCCGATCGTAACCAGGATGTATCGACGAACGGCCAAACGGTCCATGGGCTCAAGCAGTTAGTTGCAGTACGAGGTTGGGCGCCGAGCGCCGATTCAATCGCCAGCGCCGAAAAATCGGCACCCAAATCGGCGCCCACATTAATACCTGGAATCGTCGGCGCCGCAACTGTCCAAGGCGCCGACCTGTCGTTCCACAAAGGCCTTGATCCATCGTAAGCGTTTGAAATGCATTGAGTTCTGAAATTTCAAGACGAGCGGATCGAACAGCCACGGCTGTGAAAAATCTGCGAAATACGAGCGAACCAAGGTTTCGGTATGCAACGTGCCATTGTTGCGGTCGCCTGAGGCGAGCCTATGGCTTGTCTCAGGCCCTGTCTTTGGACCCAGCCTGTCCACAGACGGAGGCGCGGTGGTTAGCACGCGTTCTTTCCCGTTGGACCGATCAGGCCGACCCACGCCTTTCGTCCACCGCGTGCCGTGACTGCTGGCGTCGCCGTCTGTGGACGCTTTTTTGCGCTCTGCTCGAATCCTGGTCCTCTCTTGGATGCGTTATTATCCGGTCGCTTGACCGCAAGGGGCCATGCTGAGTAGGGTCGAGTGCAACTGTTAGCCAGGGCGGGCACGGCTGCGGGTTTTGTGGGTACCTTGTCGCGCAACCTTTTCTGCGACAGAGAGTTAGTTCGTGGCGATTAGTGATCCATCGTCGCGGCTGGGCGCCGAGCAGGAGCTGGGGGAATATCGCTCGGTCAGCCGGCTGGCGATTGGCTCCCTGGGTGTGGCGGCGTTTTCGCCCTTGGCCTGGCTTCATCCCTTGCTCTGGCCGGTGGCTTGGGTCACGGTTGGCCTCGCCGCGCTGACTCTCGTTCGACTTCGAACCAGGCCCGAGCTCATCGGACGCGGCCTGGCCCAAGGGGCCATGGTGATCGGCTTGTTCTCGGCGGCGGGTGCTCCTGCCCGGATGCTGGCTTACCAACATCTGCTGACGGTCGAGAGTGAGCAATTCGTCCAGGGGTGGGTAAAGCTCCTTCAGGACGGCCAGCCGCAAATGGCTCATCAGTTGAAGATGTTCCCTTCGGCGCGCCAGACGGCCAACGTGAACCTGTGGAATTGGTACCGCAAGGAGCCTGAGAAAAGCGCCGACCTGCGCCAGTACGTCAACCAGCCCGTGCAGCGCAGCTTGTTGGGATTGGGCCGCCAGGCGCAGGTGCGGCGCTACGACACACTCTCGGTCGAGCAGGTGGGTAACGAGGACCTGGTGTGCGATCGCTGGGTCGTGACGTTCGAAGACCCGGGAGCAGGACGGCGCTCATATTTCTTCGTGACGGTCACCTCGCGCCGTTACGACCCCAAATCGGGCATCGGGCGCTGGAAATTGGACACGGTCGTGCCGGTCAGCGGCCTGGAAATGCAGGGGCTCGAGTCGATCGAGGCTGCGCCGCCGACCGAGTAATGCGCGAAATCGAAGACCGCGCGGAACTATGCGGCGCGATGAGTTTGCACGCTTGCCGTACTGCGCGCCTGGGGATCTGCATCGGCGCGATCGAACGCGCGTGGATAGCGTCGCGAACGCCAGAGCCAACGTGCATAGGCCCGCAGGTGCAGCACGCTGTCCATCGAGAACCAGCGTTTGCTGGCGCGTTGCTCGAAGTGATAGACGTACGTCCGGCCGAAATAGGCGACGCGCCAGCCCGACTGCCAGGCCCGGGCGCAGTAGTCCACGTCTTCGAAGTACTTCCAATAGTGCTCGTCGAGCGGCCCAAGCTGGCGGTGGCAGGCGCGTCGCACGCACAACAGGCAGCCGGAGAGCCAATCGCAATCGAACGTCTCGGTGGGGCGGCGCTCCTGGTAGAGATGATCGGCCGCGGCGCGGGCCAGACGTCCCCCGACGCCCAACCGGCGGGCCGCGATCGCGCGCCAGGTGGGAAACCGCCGGGCGGGAAAGGCAAAGGCGCCGTCGAGATGATGCAGCCGGCAACCGACGATGCCGACCGACGGCTCGGCATCGAGGTATTGCACCAATTGGGTGAGCGACTGCTCGGCCGGCTCGAAGCGCATGTCGGTATTCAACAGCAGTACGTGCCGCGCGGTCGACGCGCCCAGAATGCGGTTCAGATTGGCCGCATATCCCAGGCGCGACGCGTTGGTGAGCACTTGCGTCTCGGGCACGATGCGGCGCCAGGCGTCGACGCCCGAGCCGGAGGCGTTGTCGACCAGCAATAGCCGCATGCGCAGCCCGGGGCCCGATACGGCGAGCGATTCGAGCAGCGGGCCGATCCACGCCTGCTCGTGCGTGTAGATCACGCCCAAGTCGAGATCGGGCGAGTCTTCGGCATTCGTGGCATCGGTAATCATGTGCGGATCGTCAAGAGGCGCATGCGGCCAGGTGTCTCAATCGCGCCGGCGGCGGTACGGAGCGAGCACGCCGTGCAGGATCGCGCGATGCAGTTCGCCGTGGCTCGCGCGACGCCGGGCCTGGATCGATCGCCGCTGGCGCCAAACGCGCGGCAGACCGCGCAGCGCATGCCACTTGGCGCGCAGGATCGTACGGCCTTGGCCGCGGGCAGCGAACCAACCGATGCTGACCAGTTGCAGCAGCAGGTGCTGGGGCAGGTAGCCCAGCAGCAGCGCCACGGGCAGGCATTTCCACCAGGTCCAGACCAGGTTGCGATGGGCATGGTAAACGGTGAAATTGCTGGTGCGGCCTCGCGAGGCCGAGCCGACGTGCCGCACGACGGCGCACGGCACGAGCCGGGCGTGATAGCCGGCCAACCGCAGGCGCAATCCCAGGTCGACATCCTCGAAATAGCAGAAGTAGTCCTCGTCGAAGGCGCCGACCTCGTCGAGCGCGGCGCGGCGATACAGCGCGGCCGCAGCGCAGGCGGCAAACACCTCGCCTGCGGCGAGCGACGTCTGGGCGCGGTCTTCGCCGCAGCGCAGGCGAAAGGCGAAACCGCTGGCGTGATATGCGTCGCCCGCGCCATCGAGACGCTCGGGCCGATCGTCGCGCAACATCAAGCTGGCCAGCGCCGCGCAGCGCTCGCCGGAGACCGCGGCCGCGGCGAGCAATTGTTCGAGCCAGTCGGGCTCGGGAAACGCGTCGGCGTTCAACAGGGCGATCCAGTCGGCGTCGGGACAGAGCGCCAGGGCCCTGTTGTTGGCTACGGCGAACCCCAGGTTGTGGTCCGACCGGATGACTTCGACCCACGGCCACCGGGCCTGCGCCTCGCGGGAGGCGCCGTCGCCGCTGCCGTTATCGAACAGCAACACGCGATCGGGCCGGCGCGTCTGGCCGGCCACCGCCGCAAGGCACCGCAACAAATGGGGACCGGAGTTGTAGTGCACGACGATCAGCGCCACGGTCGTGCGCACCGCGTGAGGGCTGGTTGCGGTCGACGCCATGGCGAAATGCGGTCCGCTGCGCGCTGCAAGCACTTCGGGCGGCGTGGGCGCGATGCGGTTCATCAACGCGAGCTCGCCTGGGAGTTGTTGGGCGTGGCCGCAGGCGCGGCACCGCCGAGGCGCGCGAGCGCGGGGTGCAGCGCCGACAGCATCCACTCGACGATCCGTTCGGCCGCGTGCCCGTCGCCATAGGGATTGACGTGCGACGCGCTGACCAGTCGAGGGATGCGCAGTCGTTCGCTGCAGCGCCGCACGATGGCTTCTGGCGCCGTGCCGACCAACTCGTTCGCGCCGCACTCGACTGCCTCGGGTCGCTCGGTCACTTCGCGCAGCACCAGGCAGGGCACGCCCAGCGAGGGCGCTTCTTCCTGGATCCCGCCGGAGTCGGTCAGGATCAACTCGGCCCTGCGCATCAGCTCGACAAAGTCGCCGTAGCCCAAGGGAGGCAGCAGCCACACGTTGGGCAGTCGTTCCAATGCGCCGGCGGCAGCGACGACGTGTGGATTCGGGTGCACGGGCCAGATGAAGACGACATCGGGCTGCCGTTTGGCGAGCACACGAATTGCCCGAACGATGCCGGCCAACGTGCGGCCGAAGCTTTCGCGGCGGTGGCAGGTGACGAGCACCAGCCGCCGCGAGCCTAGCTCGGAGATCCAAGGAGGCCGCTCGCGGCGATCCCGCGCGGCGCTGGCCAGCGACCATTGCAGGGCGTCGATCGCCGTGTTGCCGGTGACGCGTATCTGCGCGGGGGCGATGCCCTCGTCGATCAGCCGCGCGGCGGCGGCCGGTGTGGCCGCGCAGTGCAGCGTCGCGGCCAAGGTCGTCACGCGGCGATTGAACTCTTCGGGCCAGGGGGCCTGCAAGTTGCCCGTGCGCAACCCAGCCTCGACGTGAACCAACGGGCAGCGCCGCGAGCAGGCCACCAGCGCCGTGGCCAGCACCGTGTTCGTGTCGCCCACGGCCACCAGGCAGTCGGGCCGCAGCCGCGCGGCGAGCCGGTCGAGCCGTGCGACGAGCCGCGCGGTGAGTTGAGCCAGCGACTGGCGCGGGCGCATGGCCGCGAGGTCGAACTGGGCCGGGCAAGCGAAATGCGCGAGCACGTCGGCGACCAGCTCGCCGTGCTGGCCCGTCGTGCAGAGCGCGGCGTCGATCGCGCTTCCCGCGGCGCGGCAAGCCAACGCGACGGGGGCCATCTTGACCGCCTCGGCGCGCGTGCCAACGACCAACAACGGGCGCAAACGCATGATGCATCCCTGCCGGCGCGCCGGGTAGATCGATGGCCGGCCACTTCGTGTGGCAGGGCGAGGCTGCCGATCGGCACGCTGGCAGCTTTCTACCGGGCCGGCTTGCCGACGGTCAACCTCGGCCCGGCGGCCTCACCGGGCCGCTGGCCGACGGCACGAACGAGCCTGCTCGCTACTGGCAATGCTGGCGCGTTTACCGGGGCATAACCGCGCGGAAAACGAGCGCGGGCAGTGAATGCTCTGGTCGCAGCCGCGCGGTTTCGTTAAATGGGCCATCCCGTTGCGGCCGATCACTCCGCCTGCGCCGCGGGCGGGAATGCAGGCATGTCTTTCGGTTCGCACCCGAGCCGCTCGGCGCCGATCGGTCGCTCCCTTCCGCACGGTTCCTCCTCGATGATCTCCTGGATGTCCCTCACGGCACCGCTGCCGCCGGATTACCCCAACCGGCTGGTCAGCCCCGCGCCCGACCGCGCGGGGCCCCAACCGGCGTGGCGGCTGGTCGCGGCGCTGATCGTGCTGTGTCTGATCCCGCGGATCTGGATGGCCTGGCGCGTCGACACGCTGTGTCCCGATGCGGTGCTGTACATCGAGCTGGCCCAGGCGCTCGAACGCGGCGAGTTCGGCACGGCCTTGGCGCACATGCATTTGAATACCTACCCGGCGATCCTGGCGACGGGGCATCGCCTGGGACTGGACTATCAAACCTGGGGCGAGATGTGGGGTGTGCTGGCGGCGACGCTGGCCGTCTGGCCGCTGTTCAACTGGATGCGGCGGCAGTTCGACGACCGCGTGGCCTTGGTCGGCGGCGTGCTCTACGCGGTGCACCCCAAGCTGATCGAGTGGAGTCCCGAGCTGATTCGCGATTCCACCTTCTGGCTGCTCTTGGCCTGTTCGCTCGATTGGCTGTGGCGGGCCGTGGTCGAAGTGCGGCTGCGGTGGTTCCTGGCGGCGGGCACGGCCATGACGCTGTGCGTACTGACGCGCTTCGAAGGCCTGTTCCTCGTGTTTCCCGTGATCGGCTGGGTGGCCGTCAGAGCTTGGAGCCTGCGCGAGGCACGGCGCCGGCTTTGGATCGGCGCGTTGGTGTGCCTGGCGGCCTGTCCGGCGGTGTTGTTGCTCGTGAACGTAGGACTCCTGGCCGGGCACCCGCAGTTTGAGGCGATTCGCACCGAGCCCTGGGAGCGCGCCGAGCTGTGGCTGCAATCGTGGCTGAACGCGACCGACGAAGGCGGCAAGTCGGCCGCCAACGACGCGTCGCTCGGCGAGCTGGCCTCCTTGTTCGGCTCGACGTTGCTGCGCGGCGTCACGCCGCTGTTCGCCTTGTTGATGCTTGTGGGCTACATCGGCTGGCGGCGCACGTGGGACCGGCGCGATCATCTGCCGCTGTTCTTGTTCACCGTGGCCGTGGCGCTGGGCATCTGGATCCACCTCTGGTTCGCCCATTTGGCGAGCAGCCGATATGCGCTGTCGATCGTGATCGTTTCGGCGCGCTGCGCGGCGCTGGGGCTGTTGGGCGTGGTCCGCGGATGCGTCCGCCTGACCGAGCGCTCGCACGCCGGGTTGCCGCGGTGGGCGCCCGTCGCGCCGGTCGTGGCTGTGGCATTGTTTGGCTGTTTCGATGCGATGTCGCATTACGATCGCGGCCGCGCGGTGCGGGCCGACTTGGGACGCTGGATCCGTAGTGAAGTGGGCCCCCATGCGCAGTTGGTGTGTACCGACGACCTGGTCCGCGTCGTGGGCTACTATGCCGACGCCCGCACGCAGGCCGTCGTGCCTTACACGGATGGTCAGCTCTTGATCGGCGTGATCCAGCAGTTGCAACCGCAGGCCGTAGCGCTGACGATCGACCGGCTCGATCCGGATGTCTGCCAGGCCGTCGTCAGCGCGTCGGGCCGGCTGGGACTGATCGTCTCGGACTGGGGCGTGGGCCTGCCGACGCGCGACAAGATGCTCATCCTGATCCGGCCCGAACGCCGCGAGCGCGTCGTGCATCTTCCGGCCGTCGATCTGCCGGGTCAGCGGAGCACTTGGCGGTGAGCTACTACGCCAGCATCACGGTCGACGACCGCAACGTGTTGAAGCGGCTGGTGCAGCGGGCCCGATTGGCGCAGAGCCTGCACGCGCTGCACGATGCGGGGCCCGATTTCTCCGGCGCGATTCTTGATCTGGGGACCGGCGACGGACTGTTATGCCGGCAATTGGCCCAGCGCTTTCCCCGCGCGGAGATCTACGGTTACGAGCCGGTGCCAAGCTTGTTGCAGTATGCCCAACTGTGTGCCGCCGAGTTGAGCAACGTGCGATTCACCGGCGACCTGAACGACTTCCTCGGGCGGCGCTTCGATTACATTTTCTGCCTCGAGGTGCTGGAGCACTTGCCGCGGCGCGAGACGCGACGGCTGTTCGAGCAGGTGCGCGCCTTTGCCGACGGGCGCACGACGGTCGTGTTCGGCGTGCCGAACGAGCTGTACCTGGCCGCGATGTGCAAGGGGCTGTTTCGATTCGCGCGCCGCCGCCGGCGAAGCTTCGACGCCCGGCTGGCCGGTGTGTTTGCGGCGGCCGTGGGGCGCCCGCCGCGGCGCAGGCCGTTGGCCGAGATCTGGCCCGGCCACCGCTACTACTTCCACCACCTGGGCTTCGACTATCGCGCCTTGGCGCGGCTGCTGGAGCGGCAATTCTCCGTCGTTTCGAGCTTCGGCAGCCCCTGGCCCGGGGGGCCTCTGCTGTTGAACTCCGAAGTCTATTTCGTGTGCCGGCTGTTACCGAGCGAAACGGCACGTACCCGGCGGGCCGCGTGATTTGCGTGGTTCGAGGGTAGTTTTCTCCGCTGCGCGCCGCGGTTGGGCGCTGCCAATTCGCCACATGTGGCCCTAACGCGACAGCGCGCGTTTCTCGCGAGCGACACTCGCTCCTCGGTTTGCCTTTCCAGGCGCCCAATCCCCTTGCGGGGGTATACGTCGCTTGTTGACGAGTGCTAGCACCAAGCTAGGTTTCACTCGCGGGGACGCCGCTCCCCATTCGCACCGACCGGTTCCGGTCATTGCAATCGCAGGTCACGACTCTACATTCGACGTTGGGCTCGCTCGTGGGCGAATCCGCCGCGCGCGGGGGGAGTAGACAGGATGAGTTTGATGTGGCGCAGAATGACGCGCTGGATGCGCGTCGATGAGCACATGCTCGAACACACGCAGTTGACGCTCGAGCAGCTCGAGCCGATCTGCCTGATGAGCGTGGCGCCGCAGCCGGTCGACTATGAAGCCTGGCGCCAGTTGCAATTCAACGGCACCGATGCCGCACAGCTCGGCACGTCGATCGACACCCTGCAACTCACCGGCAGCGAGGACATTGCCGCGCAGTCCGATGCTCGCGTGCGACAGCAGATCGGCGCCGATACGGTGCGCCAAACGTACGGCTACACCGGCACCGGCTACAGCGTGGCTGTCATCGACACGGGGATCGACTATCGACACCCGGCGCTGGGCGGCGGCTGGGGCAACAAGGTGATCGCCGGCTGGGACTTCGTCGACGACGACGCCGATCCGATGGACACCAACGGCCACGGTACGCACGTCGCCGGCATCATCGCCAGCAACGACGCCACTTATAAAGGTATCGCCCCGGGCGCAAGCCTGATCGCCCTGCGCGTGCTGGGCACCAATGGCTCCGGCAGCTTCGGCGACGTCGAAGCGGCCCTGCAATGGGTCGCCTCGCACCGGGCGCAATACAACATCGTCGCGGTTAACCTGTCGCTGGGCTCGGGCAACTACACCACGCTGCCCTACACGTTTCTTGAAGACGAATTCTCGACCCTGGCCAATGCCGGCGTGTTCGTCGCCGTGGCCAGCGGCAACAGCTACTACAGCAACAACAGCGCGCAGGGTCTCGGATACCCGGCCATCAGCAACAACACGATCTCTGTCGGCGCCGTGTGGAGCGGCGACTTCGGCAGCGTCTCGTGGGGCAGCGGTGCGCGCGATTTTTCGACAGCCGCCGACCGGATCACGAGTTTTACCCAGCGCAGCAGCGCGCTCGATATCCTCGCCCCGGGCGCGCTCGTCACGAGCACTTACCTGAACAACGGCTTTGCCAGCCTGGCGGGCACGTCGATGGCCACGCCGGTCGTCGCGGCGGCCAGCGTGATCATTCGCCAGGCGCTCGACGCCACGGGCCGCACGGCCCTGGCCGGGCCCAACAACATTCTGCAGTTGATGCGCAACACGGGCGTTACCGTGATCGACGGCGACGACGAAAACGACAACGTCGTCAACACGAACCTGAGCTTCAGGCGACTCAACTTGCTGGGCGCAGTTCAATCGCTGGCCAGCATCCCGTCGACGCCCACCGATCCGACGTCAAACCAGGCATTTGTCGGCGCGCTGTACCGCGACGTGCTGGGCCGCGCCGGAGACTCGGCCGGCGTGAATTTCTGGGTGCAACAGCTTCAAGGCGGCGCTGCGCGCTCCACGGTGGCCGGAGCCTTTTGGAACTCGACCGAGCATCGTGGCGCCCAGGTCGACGCCTGGTACGCGACTTTTCTGGGCCGCAGCGCCGGCGCGGGCGAGCGCGCCGCATGGATCGGCTATCTGCAAAACGGCGGCAACGAGCTGGACGCCATCCGCACCTTCACCTCGGTGCCCGAGTACAACAGCCGGTTCGCCTCGAATTCCGCGTTCGTGCAATCGCTGTACACGAACCTGCTGGGCCGCAGCGCCGACTCGGGTGGCCTGAGCTTCTGGACGCAGGTCCTGGCCGGCGGAGGGACGCGCGGACAGGTGGTGAACTCGTTCCTGGGAGCGACGGAGTTCCTGGGCCGCGAGGTCGATCGCGCGTATCAAACCTGGCTCGATCGCTCGGCCGATCCGAGCGGACGCCAGGGTTGGGTCAACGCCCTGCGCAGCGGCACGATGTCGCTCGCCGGGATGAATGTGCTGATCCTCGGCTCGGACGAATACAACAGCCTCGCCCAATCGGCCGGGCAGAACGCGCTCTCGGCCGGACTGAGATTGGCCAGTCTCGACAGCGGCGCCGCTTCGACTGCCGTGTTCGCGGCGGCTGCCGCGGAATCGGTCGACTCGGGCACGATCGACGTCGGGCCCATGCGGGGTCTGGCCGGGGTCCCCGCGGCCGACCCAGATCAACTGGCCGATGCGGCCTGGCTGAGCCTCGATTCGGAAGGCGACCGGCTGGGATTCGAACTGGGCGAAAGCGATTTCGCTTCGCTCGCGGATCTCGATCACGACGACGACGGGTCCGCGGCCTTCGACGGCTGCCATCGTGCCGACGACCTGCTCCACGACGGCTGGCTGGGAATTTGAGCCCGCCAATCGCCGGCCGTTGTGGCGGCGCGTTCGTCGAACGGCGTGCTAGCACGACGGCAATGAAAGCAGGATTGACCCTCGCTCGCCGGTTCGACTAGCTTGTCGCCGCGGCACAAAACTTCACGATCTCGACCCGGCTCGGTGCGGCATGGATGCGGCGCAGGCAACGGTCCCGTGGCAGCGGGGCGCTTCAACCCACGGTTCGAAACGGCCGTGGTCCTTTCTGGTCAGCACGACCGGTTGCGCCGGCAACCTGGCCAAGCATCTGGGCGATGCCGATTACTCGTACGGCTTCGTGCTCAAGCAGCTAGTGCCCGTGCTCGAAGAACTGGGCGACTGGCAGCGCGTCGAGCGGCCGGCAAGCAGCCTGCCCTATGCGATCGAGCGGGCCCGGGAGTCGGGCCGTGTGCCGCTGCACATCGCCCTCAATCCACCGCAGAACTGCTACTTCACGCCGGCGGCGCCGACGATCCTGTTTCCCTTCTGGGAGTTTCCTCAGATTCCGCATCGCGATTTCGGCTTCGACACGCGGCAGAACTGGGTGCGGATGTGCCGGCACGTCGACTTGATCATTACCGCCTCGTCGGCCACTGCCGCGGCGTTTCGCGCAGCGGGTGTGAAGTGCCCGATCGCAGTCGCCCCGGTGCCGACGGCGCCGGAGTACTACCAGATTCCGGCCTGGGATCCGGGCTACGAAGTGAAGCTCCACTGCCGGCATGTCGTGCTGCACGGCCATCCGCCCGATCCCGAGCCGGGCGCGGCCGCGTGCCCGGTTGCGGCTGCGCCGAGCCCGTCGCCCGTGACTCCGAGCAGGGCCGCCGCCTGGGCCAGCCGAATCACGGCCTTCATCCGCCGCCGCATCAGTCCGCGGCTGGCCGATCGGATCAGTGCCGGATACCAGCAGGCCAGCGTCGCGCATCCCGGTCGGGGGCGGCGGCTGCGCCGCGTGTGCGCGGCCACCAAGCACGTGGGCTATGACCTGGCCCGCGACATCTATCATCGCCACGTTTGCCGCTGGCTGAGCGTCGAGGCGGTGCTGCGGATTCACGGTATCAAGAACTTGATCACACGGCATAAGCCCGAGCTGCCGGTGCTGCCGCGGACCGATCTGGTGCTCAGCGGACTGGTGTATACGAGCATTTTCAACCTGTCGGACCGTCGCAAGAATTTCGAGGACCTGCTGACGGGGTTCCTGCTGGCGTTTCGCGACCGGCCGGACGTGACGCTGGCGTTGAAGCTGGCGACGAATCCCTCGCGCGAGTTTCACGAGCTGGCCCACTTGGGCAACATCTATCACTCGCTAGGCATTCGCCATCGCTGCCGGATCGTGGTGATCACCGATTACCTGAGTGACGAGCAGATGCGCGAGCTGGTGCGCGGGACGACGTACTACCTGACGACGACCCGGGCCGAAGGGGCATGCTTGCCGCTGCAGGAGTGCCTGGCGGCGGGGCGGCCGGCCATTGCGCCGGACCATTCGGCGCTGGCCGACTATATCGATCCTGAGGTGGCGCTGGTGCTCGAGACGCATCCCGAGCCGACTTACTGGCCCCATGATCCGCAGCGGCGGCTGGAAACGTCGTGGAATCGCCTCGTGTGGTCGAATC
Organism: Pirellulales bacterium; assembly: GCA_019694435.1. Taxonomy (NCBI): domain Bacteria; kingdom Pseudomonadati; phylum Planctomycetota; class Planctomycetia; order Pirellulales; species Pirellulales bacterium. Next base: position 64,557 of record JAIBBZ010000001.1, on the reverse strand, counting down.
TCCACAGCCGGTTGGTTGAGAGTGCGGCGCTGGTCGAGGGCCAACGGCAACACTACGACGCGATGGCCGTCGCGGCCCGGCGGCGCATGCTAGATTTTGGATGCCGCGAAGTTGTGATCGACAAGTGGCGACAAGCCCTGGGCTTGTTGCCCACCGCCAAGGTGAACGATCTCGACTGGGCGGCCTGAGCCGCGCAGGTGGCTTGGCGCGAACGCCCGTCGGCCGCCGTCCTTCTCCCCCCTCGACGGCCAGTGGCCGGCCGCTCGCGCTTGCCGAGGTCAGCCAGCGCCGGCAAGATGAGTTCGCCCGCGGTGGCGAGCCAGGCAGCCGGTGGGCAGCAAGCGAGTGGGGCGGTCGCCGGGGCCGGCGACCGTCGAGAGGGGACATCTGTGAAGAAGCAACGACGCCGGCGCCGCACGCTGCGCGGCGAGACCCTCGAAGTCCGCCTGGCCATGGCGGGGCCGACGCCCTATGCGGGCACTCCGGTCGTGCTGCCCGACGGCACCTGGCAGCACACTCCCTTCGTCGGCTCGCCGGTGTTTGCCGATCTGAATAACGACGGCCGCGAGGAGATACTCACCGCGGCGGCCGGCGGGCGATTGATTGCCTTTTCGAATTCCGGCGGCACGGCGCAGGTGTTCAAGACCTACGACACGTTGCAATCGTCGAACTTCAAGTCGACGCCCGCCGTGGTCACGCTGCCTGACGGCCGCAAGGCGATCTTCGCCGCGCTGGGCCGCGACGAGAACAACTCAGGCGCCTACGAGAACGATTATGTCTATGGCTGGGACGCTGCGACCGGCGCAGCGCTGCCCGGCTGGCCGCTGCGGATGCCGCGCAACGTGGCCAATATGTCGGGCGCATACGGCGCCATCGCGACCGGCGATTTGACCGGCGACGGCGTGCCGGAAATCGTCGTCACGTCGTTCAGCCATTTCGTCGACGCTTACAAGCTCGACGGTACCCTGCTGTGGCGCTACAACGCCGACGACACGATCCTGTCCGGCGCCGCGATCGGCGATCTCGACCGCGACGGCCGCAACGAGGTCGTCTTCGGCAGCGATGCCAGCGACAGCATCTATTTCCAACACGGCGGCTTCATCAATATCCTCGACAACACCGGCGGCGCAAAGTTTCGCTACCACATCGACGAGGTCGTGTGGTCCTCGCCGGTACTGGTCGATCTGAACGGCAACGGCACGCTCGAGATCGTCGTCGGCACGGGCCTGAACTTCGACGACATGGATCCCAGGCCGGGTGCCCGTGCAGCCGGCAACCGCGTTTACGCGCTCGACTACAACGGCGCGCTGCTGCCCGGTTGGCCCTACAAGACCACCAACGACGACTCGCTCAAACGCCAGGTGCTCGGTTCGCCGGCTGCGGCCGATCTGAACGGCGACGGGATTCCTGAAGTGATCGTCGCCGACCGCGGCGGCTTCTTGCATGTGATTACCGGCGCAGGCACGGCCCTGACCGGCTGGGCCGGCGGCAAACAGATCGCGCAGCTTTCGGCGCCGCAGGACGGCTACGCCTCGCCAATCGTCGCCGACATCGACGGCGACGGCCAGCCCGACATCGTGGCCGCCAATGGGCCCAATCTCACCGGGTTCAATCGCTTCGGTACGGTGATCTTCACGAATGTCACCGGCGGCAACCCGCCCGAGTCGCGGTTCAACGCGGCCGCCGTCGGGCAATGGGACGGCGTCGGCGGAATGGAGCTCGTCTCGGTGTCGAACGTTTCGGCGGTGCCGGACCGTCCGCGGCTGGTCAGCGTGTTTCAGTTGCCCGCCAGCACGCTCGAGGCCCCCTGGCGGATGCTCCGGCACACGGCCGACAACGTGGCCGTGCAACATTCGACGGCCTTCTTGCAATCGTACGTGACGAGCGTTTACCGCGGCCTGTTGGGGCGCGATCCCAGTGCCGGCGAGCGCAACACGGAAGTCGCCAACCTGGCCAACAATCGCACCGACTTGTTCCGCCTGGCCCAGGCCGTGGCGTCGAGCGTCGAGGCCCGGAATCGCGTGATCGACACGCTCTACTTGCAGCTGTTGAACCGCACGCCGGATGCCGGCGGCCGGGCCTATTGGCAGAGCTACCTGGCCACGAACCCGGCGAAGAACATGGCCGTGTTCATGATGGTGCTTCCCGAGTTCTTTGCCCAAGGCGGCGGCACCACGGCCGGCGCGGTGACGCTCATGTATCAGCGGATCTTGCACCGCACGCCCTCGGCCGGCGAAGTGAACTCGTGGGTCTCGTTCATCGCGGCCAATGGGCTCGACGCCGCGGCGCGGTTCTTCTGGACGTCGAACGAAAACCTGACGAACCATGCCAATGCCCTGGTGCAGGCCGCGTTCGGTGGCTCGTTCACTATCCAGGTCGACGCGCTGCAGTCGGCCATGTTCAACCTGCGGTTCGATCGCAGCAACGAGGAGCTGATCGCCGCGCGGACGGTCGCCAGCGGCGGCAACTATGCCCAGACCGACAACGTCGTGGCCTGGTTGAAGACGCTCTATCGCGACGTGCTCAACCGCAACGCCGGGCCTGCCGAGATCGTCCTCTGGTTGCAGGCGGTCGAGCGCGGCGAAGTGGGCCTGACCGGTATGGCCGACTTCATGGTTCGCACGCCTGAGGCCAAGGCCGTGGTGGTCGACGAGCTGTACCGCAACTTGTTGGGGCGCGCGGCCGATGCGGCGGCCATCACCACCTACGGCGCGTTCAACAAGCGCGAAGACGTGATCATCGCGCTGGTGAGCAGTCCCGAATACTTCGTCCGCAACGGCAACACGAACACCGGCTTTGTCCAGGCGGCCTTCCGCGACCTGGCGGGGATCAACCCGTTGCCGCAGGCGGCGCTCAACCAGTGGCTCAACCTGCTGGCGACCGGTACGCCGCGTGCCCAACTGCCCACGCTGCTGGTGGCCAGCGCCGAGTACTACAACAAGCAGGTGGTCGATTTCCTGTTCCGCTATTTGCCCGACGAGTCGCAAGGCGTGCTGCGGACCGGCAACCTGCCCGGCAACGCGGCCGGCCAGCCGGTCAATCCCAACCCGGCCTTGGTCAGCTATTTGATGGGCCTCAGGCAGCAGGGCGCGACGGGCGAAGCGGTGCTGGTCACGCTGCTCTCGTCGCCGCAATACGTCTCGCGCAGCTCGTATGCCAAGGGCCTGTTCCGCAGCGTCGGCGTGCGGAATTAGGGAGACCCTTGGGCGAGCCTGGCGCGAGGCCTGCGCCCGCCCGGCACAATCTCGCCTTGCTGGCGCGAGCGGGGCTCTGCTAGATTTCCGCCCGAACCTTTGCAGGCAGGGAGGCCTCCGATGACAGCACTGACAGCGACTGCCCCGCACGTTTTGCCGCCGGCCACGAACCGGCTTTCGCCCGCCGATCTCGAGGAGATGCAGCGGATCTGCTGGTTCCACCGCATCCAACTCGACGAAGGCGTCGTCACGCCCGGGCTCGACAGCACGCCCGAGAAGCTGCAAACGATCTGCCTGCCCGCCAACCTGGCGGGCAAGAGCGTGCTCGACATTGGCGCCTGGGATGGGTTCTTCTCGTTCGAGGCCGAGCGCCGCGGGGCGCGCCGCGTCGTGGCGTGCGACTCGCAGGTCTGGAAAGTGCCGCAGATCGGCAAACACGGTTTCAATTTCGCCAAGCGGATTCTCAACTCGCAGGTCGAGTCGGTCGAGCTGGAAGTGCTCGATATCGGCCCCGAGAAAATCGGTACTTTCGACGTCGTGCTGTTCCTGGGCGTGCTCTATCACCTGCCCAACCCGGTGCAGGCCCTGCAAAAGGTGGCCAGCGTCGTGGGCGAGATGCTGATCCTCGAAACGCACGTCGATCTGCTCGACGTACCCCGGCCGGCCATCGCGTTCTATCCGGGCGATGAACTGAACAACGACATCTCGAATTGGTGCGGACCGAATGGCCCGGCGCTCGAAGGGATGCTCAAGGCCGTCGGTTTCCAGCGGACTTCGATCGTTTATGAATCGATCGAGAACTACCCGCTGCGCGATGCAAAGCCGGGCACCTACGGTCGGATGGTCGTGCACGCCTGGTGGAAATGACCTCCCGAGCGTGAGGCGGCCCGCGGCCGATCGCCGCGAGCCGACTGTCGTACTGGCCGTTTCCTTTGCTGGTCGCCGCGTTACGCGGCTGCACGCTCGAATTGGCGCACGCTGGGCACGAGCTGTCCCAGGCGGTGTTTGCGATAGCCGGCCAATAGCGTTTCTGCGGCGACGTCCCAGTTGTAGCGGCGGTCGAGCTGTTCGACCTGCGTGTCGATCGGGCCAGCACTGGCCAGGTTGAGCCAGGCCCGGTCGAGTGTTGCCGCGTCACACGGATCGAAGAAGTACACGCCCGGCGTGCGAAACTCGCGCAACGAGCTGTTGCAGCTGGTGAGCACGGGTGCGCCGTGACGTAGGGCATCGAGCACGGGAAATCCGAAGCCCTCGTAGAGCGAGGGATAGATCGACCAGCCGGCCTGCTGCTGTAGTTCGCAGAGCCGGGCATCGGAAACCACGCCGAGAAATCGCACGCGGCGGCCGCCCGTGCGGCGATACTTGCGCAACTGACGCCAACTGGTGAGCCAGCCCAGGGGACCGACCCACCAGAGCTCGGCATTCGCCGGCAGAGTCGTCGTGTTCAAGAACCAGTCGAGCACGAACGGCGCGTTCTTGCGCGGTTCGAGCGTCGACACCACCAGGCCCACGTGCGGCAGCCGTTCGACGGGGCCGACATGCGCGTGTTTTTCGATGCACAAGCTGGGGCCCGGATAGGCGACCTCGATGCGCTCGCTGGACAAATCGGTCAGCCAGCCGGCGTCGGCCTTCGTCGAATGCGAGATTGCCAAGGCCATGTCCGAATTGGGCAATGCCAGGGCGCAAAAGCCTTGGAACAGCGCCTGGACGCGCGGCGTGTGCGTTTGCGGGACGATCTGGGGCGTGAAGTCGTAGAGAATGCTCGCCTCGAAGGGAAACCAGCGCTCGACGGGGCGCAGGCAGCACCACACGCCGAACGCATTCGACGGCGGGGCCAACGGCTTGCGCGGGCTGCGCGAGACGCGGCGGGCCCAGGTCTTCAAGTCCTGGTCGGGCGACCAGCTCAGATCGGCCGGCAGCTCGAGTTCCCACGCGCCGCAGAAAAACCGCACCTGCGCACGGCGGGCCATCGCCATGGCGAGGCGCGCCGTATACCGGGCAATGCCGGTCAGGTGCTTTTCGGCCAATGGATTGGCGTCGAAATAGACCGGCAAAGAGGCGAGCGAATCGGCGTCGCTCGACGCGGATGCAAGCGGCGTCATGCCTGGCATCGGAGGCGGTCCCTCGGCAGGGTCGGAGGCGGTTGCGGCGCCGCGTCGTGCTGGCGCCGTGGCGAATCGTAAACCGGTGACCGAGGCGCAAACAAGGGGAGAAAGCGTGCTAGCAAGCCGGTGGCTGCGGTCCGGCGTCGAGTCGCGGCAATGTGTGCGGAGCGCTCTGGTCACAATCGGTCACAGCCGGTAGCATCCGCCGCGTCCGCTCGACGATCCTGGCGGAGGGCGTCACAGGCGGAGCCGGCGAGCAAGAGGCTCGCGCGGCCACAGCAGCGAAGGAGCGCACCATGCTCGCACCGGCCGCGGAACTCGACGATCTCCACGAACAAATCGCCCGGGTCAATTGGTGGCACCAGATCGATCTCGGCAACGGGATCGTCACACCCGGTCGCGACTATTCGCAGTTCAAGCTGGGCCAGGTGCATTTGCCCGAGCAGTTGACCGGCAAGAGCGTGCTCGACGTCGGCGCCTGGGACGGGTTTTTCTCGTTCGAATGTGAGCGCCGCGGCGCACGGCGGGTCGTGGCCCTCGATTCGGCCGCCTGGCAGGCGCCCACCGTCGGCAAGCACGGTTTCAATCTCGCGCGCCGCATCCTCAACTCGAACGTCGAAGACGTCGAGATGGAAGTCACCGAAATTACGCCGGAGTCCGTCGGCACCTTCGATGTCGTGCTGTTTCTCGGCGTGCTGTACCACATGCGGCACCCGCAACTGGCTATCGACCGCATCGCCGCCGTGACCAACGAGCTGCTGATCCTCGAGACGCACGTCGATCTGTTGGACATCGGCCGGCCGGCGATGGCCATCTACCCGACGATCGAGGCCGCGGGCGATATCTCGAACTGGTGCGGGCCCAATGCTGCTGGCGTCGAGGCGATGCTGACGATGGCGGGCTTCCGCAAAGTGAAGATTATGAATCGGCAGGCCGATCTGCCCTATACGGTCGAGGGCGCCAAGAAGCGCCAGCTTGGCCGGATCGTGGTCCACGCCTGGAAGTGATCGGCGGTTCTGCCGCCCCCCTGCACGTCTTGTCTGCCGGGTTCACCGGCCCCGTACAATCCATCCCGAGTGCGAGCTAACGAGGCGCGACTTGTCGCAAGCATCCTCTGCGCCAGCGGTTTGGCAATCGATGACCCACGGCGTGACCGCCTATGTCGGCGAGCTGTGGAGCTGCCGCTATTTCTGGCTGTCGCTGGTCGGCATGGACCTGCGGTCGAAGTATCGCCGCTCGGTCCTCGGCCTGGGCTGGTCGCTGTTGCAGCCCGTGGCGATGGCCGCCGTGATGTGCCTGGCCTTCAAGAACCTGCTGCAGATGGACGCCTGGGGCTACGGGATGTTTCTGCTGGCGGGGCTGTGCTTCTGGAACTTCTTTCACGGCGTGGCGAGCCTGGGCTGCAACTGCATGTTCCAGGGCGAAGCCTACATTCGCCAGCATCCGGCGCCGGTGGCTATCTACCCCTTACGCACCGTGCTGGGCGGCAGCTTTCATTTTCTGATCGCGCTGATTTTCTTGATCGTCGTCAATTGGTGCCTCAAGGGTTTTGACAACCTGTCCGCGCTGCCCTCGCTGTTGCCGACGATCGTGCTGATCATCGCGCTGGGCTGGGCCGTGGCGACGCTCCTGGGCCTGGCCAACGTCTATTTTCACGACACGCAGCATCTGCTCGAAGTGGTGCTGCAGATGATGTTCTACGCCACACCGATCGTGTATCCCCCCAAGACGCTCGAGAACAGCGGCGCCGCGTGGCTGCTGAAGGTCAACCCGCTGGCGTCGTTCGTCAACCTGGTACGGATGCCGGTGCTCGAGGCCCAGGTGCCGCCGCTGTCGGCCTACCTGACGGCGGGGGGCTTTGCACTGGTGCTGGTGGTGCTGGCGGGCTGGGCCCTCGCCCGACTGGAAAAGCGCCTGATTTTTCACCTGTAACGAGCCTTCCCCGACCTCGCCCGGCGATGGTCGGGCGGGCAACGCAATATGGCAAGCATTGACCTGCACGACGTCGGCCTCACGTTTCGCGTGCGCTACGGCGGCCGAATCCCGCTGAAGGAAGTGCTGCTGGCGCGGCTGCTGCGCCGGGCCACGAGCCCGGTCGTCGAGGTCAACGCGCTCCACGACATCTCGCTGCAACTGCGCGACGGCGACCGGTTGGGCATCGTCGGCCACAACGGCGCCGGCAAGAGCACGCTGCTGAAGGTGCTGGCTGGCATCTATCAACCGACCCAGGGCCGGCGCGCCGTCCAAGGACGGATCAGCTCGCTGTTCGACATGTCGCTGGGGTTCGAGCTGGACGCCAACGGCTGGCAGAACATCGCCTTTCGTGGCTACTTGCAGGGCGAGACGCCCCGCACGATCAAGCCCAAGCTGCAATCGATCGCCGAGTTCAGCGAGTTGGGGCCGTTTCTCGACATGCCGGTCCGCTATTACTCGAGCGGCATGTTCGTGCGGCTGGCGTTTTCGATCGCCACGGCGATCGATCCCGAGATTCTGCTGGTCGACGAGGCGCTGGGCGCCGGCGACCTGGGGTTTCAGACGAAGGTCAGGACCCGGATTCGCGAGATCGTGGCCAAGGCCCGCATCCTGGTCCTGGTGAGCCACGACTTGCAGTCGCTGCTGCAGCTTTGCGACCGGATCATCTGGCTGGATCACGGACGGATTCGCATGAGCGGCCCCGCCGCCGAGGTCGTGGCCGCCTACCGCGAGTGCATGCAACATCCGGAAAGCGCCAGCCTCGGGCCCACGCGGCAGGCCGCGTGAGCTGCGCCGCGCCCGGTCGCCGTGGCGGTCCGCAGCCGACGTTGACCCTTGTGCGCCGACCCACCTATACTTCGCCGCCCCGAGCCGCCGGTCGATCGGTTTCGGCCCGGAGCAACCACGGGGCACCAGCACGGAAGCTAGCAATCTCCGATGACGCCGCGCACCGCACTTATCACGGGTATTACCGGGCAGGACGGCTCATACCTGGCCGAGTTTCTGCTCGATCACGGTTACCGCGTGCACGGGGCCGTGCGACGCACGAGCACCTGCTCGCTGGAACGCATCGCGCACCTGCAAGAGCGGTTGCTGCTGCACCCGGCCGACCTGCTCGATCTCTCTTCGTTGATCCGCTTGCTGCGCGACGTGCGGCCCAGCGAGGTCTATAACCTCGCGGCGCAAAGCTTCGTGCCGACGAGCTGGCAAGAGCCGCTGCTGACGGCCGAATGCACGGCGCTGGGCGTGGCCCGGATGCTCGAAGCCATTCGCATCGTCGATCCGGGCATCCGCTTCTACCAGGCCAGCTCGAGCGAGATGTTCGGCAAGGTGGTCGAGTCGCCCCAGCGCGAGATGACCCCGCTCTATCCGCGCAGCCCGTACGGCGTCTCGAAGGTCTTCGGACACTATCTCACGATCAATTACCGCGAAAGCTACAACCTGTATGCCTGCTCGGGCATTTTGTTCAACCACGAATCGCCGCGGCGCGGGCTGGAGTTCGTCACGCGGAAGATTTCGCACGCCGTGGCGCGGATCAAGCTCGGGCTCGACAGCGAACTGCGGCTGGGCAATCTGCAGGCCCGCCGCGACTGGGGTTATGCGGGTGACTACGTGCGCGCGATGTGGCTGATGTTGCAGCAGTCGGAGCCGGAAGACTTTGTCATCGGCACCGGTGAAACGCACAGCGTCGAGGAATTCGTCGAGATCGCGTTCGATCACCTTGGGCTCGATTGGCGACAATACGTGGTGGTCGATCCGCGGTTCTACCGGCCCGCGGAAGTCGACCTGCTCTTGTCCGACCCGACGAAGGCCCGGCAGCGTCTGGGCTGGCAGCCGCAGGTCGGCTTCGAGGAACTGGTCGTGCGGATGGTCGAGGCGGACCTGGCAGCGCTCACGGTGGATGCCGGCGAGCGGTACCGCCGCGCCGCCTGATGGCGGACGCGGTTCGCACGCCGTAAGAGGAGTTCGCGTTGGACGTCGAATGTCTGATGCCTCGGCAAGGGCGCAGGGCCGAGGTCTTGCCCGCGCTGGTCGCACCCTTGAGCCACCTGCCCGCGGCCGTCTCGGTAACCTGGTATGGCGACCGCCCGCGCGGCCGTAGCGACGAGGGGACCTGGCTGCCCCTGTCGCGCTACCGTGCCGAAGTGGGCCAAGGCGCATTGCCGGTCTACTATCTCGACGGCGCCTGGAGCGACGTCCGCCGGATCGCCGCCTGGGCCTGGCAGCGGCCGGGCATCCTGGTCGTGCCTTCCGAGGAATCGCCGCTGGTCGGCGGCTGGCCTGGCGAGCTGCCGGGCGACGAACTGCCCGCGGCTTTGTGCGAGGGGGGCGCCGTTCCGCCGCCGGGTTGCGGCGCTCTCGCCGCGGCGCTCGCCCAGCGCAGCCTGGCGACCGTCGTGGGCGATCATCGCACGCAGGCTTTCTTGCACGGCTGCCCGCGCGTCGTGCGGATTGCGCCCCCCGAGACCGGCTTGCCCGAAGTCGATCTCTCGGCCGAGTTGCGCCGGCGGTTTCAATTGCCGATCTCGTCGTATTTGTTCGCCGCGTTCGGCAACTATGACACTCCGCAGGCAACCGCCGTGGTACGCGCCGTCGCGGCCACGTTGAGCGAGCGTGGTTATCCCGTGCAACTCTTGCTCGGCGGTACCGCGCCGAGCGATCCGGCGGCGACCGGCGCTCAGGCAGCGACCATCGTCACCGGCCAGCTCAGCGAAGTCGAATATCGCACGTTGCTGCGGCTGTGCGACGTGGTGTTTCTGCCCTTGCCGACAATCGACGCGGACGGCTCGTCGGCGGACGCCTATCGCCTCGCCGACGGCGTACACGCCGACCAGGTGGTGGTCGAGTTGTGCGCACAACCCGATGCGCAACCGAATGCGGCCGCGCTGGGGCGCCTGGTCAGCGAGCTGGAGCACCTGATGCAATCGCCCGCCACGCGGCGCCGCGCACCAGCACAGGAGCGAGCGGTGGTGCCACCGTCGTTTGCCGCGCAGCTTTGGAATTCGCTGCTGCTGCGCGCAGCTGCGACTCAAGCAGAGACAGCATCGCCAGCGCTGCTCCCGCGGGTCGCTTAGCGGTCGATCACCGCATTTCTCGGACCACGAGCCGCGCGAACGGTGTCGCGGCGCGTCCTCGGGTTGACGCGTTTCCGACGACGCTCGTATAACCGCCCGCCTCACCGCCGCACATCTTTTGCAAGAGGCACCCGATGGCCCGCACGGCGCTCATCACCGGGATCACAGGTCAAGACGGCTCCTACCTGTCCGAGTGGTTGCTCGAACAAGGCTACGAGGTACATGGCCTGGTACGCCGCTCGAGTACTCCGCGGCACGAGCGGATCGCACATCTTCTCGACCGCGTGACGCTCGAGCCGGGCGATCTGCTCGACCTGGCCTCGCTGGTGAGCGTGATCGAACGCGTGCGGCCACACGAGATCTATCACCTGGCCGCCCAGAGCTTTGTGCCGGTCAGTTGGCAACAGCCGCTCGTGACCGGCGAAGTAACGGCGATGGGGACCGCGCGGCTGCTCGAGGCCGTGCGGCTGGTCGAGCCGGCGGCGCGGTTCTTCCTGGCCGGATCGAGCGACATGTATGGCCGCGTGCTGGGCACGCCGCAGCGCGAAACGACGCCGCTGTATCCGCGCAGCCCCGACGGCGCGGCCAAGGCCTATGCCCATTACCTGACGATCAACTACCGCGAGAGCTTTCACCTCTTCGCCTGCTCGGGCATTCTGTTCAATCACGAATCGCCCCGTCGCGGACACGAGTTCGTGACCCGCAAGATCACCCAGGGAGTGGCCCGGATCAAGCACGGGCTCGAGACCGAGCTGCGGCTCGGAAATCTCGAAGCACAGCGCGATTGGGGCCATGCGGCCGACTATGTTCGCGCGATGTGGCTGATGCTGCAGCACGACGTGGCCGACGAATTCGTGATCGGCTCGGGCGAAACGCACAGCGTCGAGGAGTTCGTGCAGATCGCCTTCGAGGCAGCCGATCTCGACTGGCGCAATCACGTCGTGGTCGACCCACGGTTCTACCGTCCGGCGGAGGTGGCCGTGCTCCGGGCCGACCCGGCCAAGATCCGCCGCGAACTGGGCTGGGAGCCGCGCATCAGCTTCCGCGAGCTGGTGGTCGAAATGGTCCAGGCCGATCTGGCCCGCGTCGCCGCGGGGGCCACGGGCGAGTTGCTCACCGTACACAGCTAGCGAGCGCCGCGCCCTTCTTCGCGAGCGGCGCACCCTCTACCTTCGCGGCGCCTACTCTCTCTGCCAGCGTTGCTAGCGCTGGTTGCTCGGCGCGTCAAACTTTTCCGATTTTGACGATTCTGTCGAGTGCTCGACGTCGTACGGCCGATACCTAGGCCCGAGTCGTTGTCGACATTTCCGTGCTGCCAGCAGCCGGCCCAGAGGAATGCCGCGCCGGACCGCCGTCGGTCGGCCGGTGGCGACACGAGCGTTTCCAAGGAGACCCCGACCGTGGCCATGAACGAAGCCCATCACGTCATTGTTTCGCCGGCGGTTCACCGAGGACATCGCCGGCTCGACCCGGCTACGGCCGCGCTCGTGGCCCCGCTGGCCGAAGCCAGCCGTTCGATCGCCGAGGCCGTCGAGTTGCTGCGGCCGCGTTGCTACGGCTTGAGCACCATGGCCCGGCATCGCATTCGCACGCTGCTGCGCGAGGGAGTGCTGGTCTCCAGCGCCGAACCGTTGCGGCATTTCGACTGCAACGGCGTTCACCTGGTCGTGCGCTACACGGGCAACGACGACAACATCGCCCGTACCGTGCAACACGAGTATTTTCTCGACCAGCTCGAATTGCCGGCGGCGCGGACGCTGGTCGACGTGGGCTCACACATCGGCTCGTTCTCGTGCTTCCTCCAGCACCGCCAGCCGCAACTGCAAATCGTGTCGATCGAGGCGCATCCGCTGAATGCGGCCATCACCCGATTGAACGTCGGCACGTTGCCGAACGCCTTCGTCCATAACGCAGCCTGTGGATATACGCCGGCCGACCTGGTGTTCACGCGCGTGCTGAACAATTCGGGCGGCAACACGTTGATCCCGCGCAGCGAGGCGGCGCGAGTCGTCGAACATTGGCGCGCGCGCGGCATCGACGTCGTGATCGACGATTGGACGCCCGAGTTCCTGACGCTCGAACAAGTGATGGCGCAACATCACCTGAGCGTGGTCGACATCCTTAAGCTCGATTGCGAGGGTTACGAGTTCGACATTCTCGGCAAGGCACCCTTGGAGGTGCTCAGCCGCGTGCGCTATATCGTCGGCGAGCGCCACAGCACCTATCGTAGGTTCAGCGAAGAGTGCGTGCGCCGTCTGGACGGCATGTTCGAGCTGGTGAACAACACTGATCTCTCGCCGGACATGGGACTGTTCCTGCTGAGCAATCGCCACGTAGGCGCGGTGCCGGCGCCGGCCCTGATCGTGTTCCAGCACGGCGAGCAGGCAGTGCGTCGACTGGCCGCGTAAGCAGGCTGCCCGTGCCGCACTCGAAGGCGGCGCCGCTTCCACCAACTTGACCCGGTGCACGTGCGTCCGATGTTGCAGTTCCAACCGGATATCCGCAGTCGCCTGGCCGGCCCGCTGACCGAGGGCTCACACTGCGCGCAGGAGCTCCGGGTCGAGCCGCTCGAGGTTGAATCGGCCCGTGGCCGCGCCAATCACCTGGTCGATAGGCCGCTGCACACGAGCAAGGTCCCTGGGCAGCTCCGGATGGCCGGCGAAGGGTGCACGTCGAGGGGACGGATCATCCGCAAGCGAGTCTAAGCGCGGAGAGCGAGCGGCAACATGCGCATCGGCATCGACATGTTCGGCGAACAGTCCCCATCGTCGCGCAAGCGCGGCATCGGGCGCTATGTGCTGAACTTCGTCTCCGCGCTGCTGCGACGCGACCGGCAAAACGAGTACGTGCTCTACTATTACGACGGCTTCGAACACACGGAACTCGAACAGGCAGATCGGGCACGGATCGTCACGCTTGACAGTGATCCGGGCGGCGGCTCGCTGTGCGTCGTGCCCCAGCGCGTTGTGGACGCCAACCCGCAGCAGCTCGATTTGTTTCTCGTGCTCAGCCCGATGGAGAGCTATCGCGGCTGGAAGCTGCCGCAGCGGCCGGTCAATTCGCTGTCGCTGGGCGTGCTGTGCCACGACCTGATCCCGGGGCTGTTTCCGGACAAGTATCTGCCGCATGCCGATGCCCGCGCGGTGTTTCACCACGCGATGAATCGACTGCGCCAGTACGATCTCGTGCTGACCAATTCGACGACCACCAAGCTCGACTGTGAGGCGGTGCTCGACATCGATCCGCGGCGCGCGGTCGCCATCGACGCCGGTTGCGACCACCGCTTCTGGCAACCGGATCGCCATCACCCGATGCCCGAGGAGCAGCGCGCCCTGCTGGCGAGCCTGGGGATCGATCGGCCGTACATTTTCAACCTCAGCGGCGTCGATTGGCGGAAAAACCTGCATGGACTGATCGATGCCTTCGGCTTGCTGCCGGCGCGGCTGCGCGAGCGGCATCAACTCGTGCTGACCATGCACATGCGCGCCGAAGACGTCGCCTCGACCCGAGCCTACGCGGCACAACGCGGCGTAGATCGGCAACTGGTCTTGACCAATTTCCAGCCGGACGAGGTGATTCGCACGCTCTACCAGCGGAGCGAGGCCTTCGTGTTTCCGTCGCATTACGAAGGCTTCGGGTTTCCGATCGTCGAGGCGATGCTGTGCGGCGCCGCGGTGGTCGCCGGCAACAACTCTTCGCAAGTCGAAGTCGTGGGCGACGCCGGCCTGTTGTGCGATACCTGGGACGCCGCCGACATCGCCGCCAAAGTGACGATGGTGCTCGATGATCGCTCACTTCAGCAGCGGCTGCGTCAGCAGGGCCCGGCCTTTGCCCGCCAGTTCACCTGGGAGCGCACCGCGGATCTGGCGATTGACGCCTTTCGGGCCCACGAGTCTCGGCGTCGCGCCGCGCATGCTTTCTCGCACCGCTCCAAGCGCAGAGTCGCCGTGTTCGCGGCGCTGCCACCGCAAAATTCGCCCGCAGCGGTGTATGCGGCTGATTGGCTGATGGCCTTGGCCGAGCATTATGCCATCGACGTGTTTCACGACTCGGACTGCTTGCCGATGCTCAGCCTGGCCTGCGGCGAGTTTGCTTGCCACGACTATCGCTTGTTCCGTCGGCTGGCTTCCCTGGCCAACTACGATGCTGTGATTCATCACCTGGCCGACGACGGCCTGCACGAATTCGCCTACGAAAGCCTGCTGCGCTACGGCGGTATCGCCGTGTTGCACGACTTCAATCTGGCGGGATCGGCGGCGGGCACGGCCGACCGGCTCGGCGCGCTCAGCAAGGGCTTGTTTCCCCACCTGGCGCAGCAGCAGTCGCTCGCGGCCTCGCTGCCTAAGGGCGACGCGCGCAACCGGCATAGCGCCTTGCGACTTGCCAGCAGCGAACAGGGATGGTTCTTCAATCGGCCCGTGTTCGACCAGGCCGACAAGGTAGTGCTGCCCGACGCCTGGCAACTGGCCCGCGCACAGGGTGCCTATCCCCATCTGGCCGATCGGATGGCGGTCATTCCCAGCGGCTACGAACCTCCGGCGAGCAATGCCGCAAGGCGTGGCGAGCTGCGGGCGCGCTATGCTCTGGCGGCCGATGCGTTTGTCGTGTTGGCATTCAGCGATCGAAGCGAGGCGTGCCTGACCAACGAACGGGCCGAGGCCTTTGCCGCCTTGGTGGCACATAATCCGCGCAGCGTGCTGTTCCTCATGGGGCATGCGGGCGAGAACCCGGCCGTGCGCCGCAAGTTTGCCGGGCTGGGCCTGGAAGATCGTGTCCATCAGATCGCCTCGCCGGCGGCGGCCACGTGGCGCGAGTTGATCGACCTGGCCGACCTGGCTTTGCACGTCCAGCGCCCACCGATCGAGGGCGAAGCCATGACCACGTTGTTGTGGCTGTTGGGCGCAGGCATCCCCACGATCGTGAACGACGTCGAGGGCTTTGCCAGCCTGCCCGAGGGCGTCGTCTGCAAGGTCCGGTTCGACGCTTTGTTCGCCAAGAATTTTCGCGATGCGGTGGTCGACCTGGCCGGCGATGCGCAGCGGCGAGCGGCGCTGGTCCAAGCGGCCCGTGCGCACGTCGCGCGGTTTCACCATTGGCAGTACGTCAGCGGAAAGTTCCAGGAGTTGATCGACCGGACAATCGGCACGACGGCCCGCACGCCGGCGCGGTTGATGTCGGGAGTATCGATGCGGCTGCAAGCCGCGGCCTGAATTGCCAACGAGGGGACGGCAACATGAATGCGATTCTCAGTCACCTGAAGCAATTGCTGCGCAGGCTGCTGCGACCGCTGGTCCGCCGCGTCGACGCGCACCTGGCCGGCGTGATGGCGGGCGTGATCCGCGAGGTGAACACCGAATCGTGCGTCTACGAACTGGCGCATCTGAGCAACGTGCGCGAAGAACTATTGCACCACATTGGCACCTTGGGCCGCCGGCTGGAATTCATTCGCGAGCGCGACCCGTACGAAAACGAGGTCGTGCTCGATAGCGTGTTGCGCGAGTTGATCCGGCTGCAGCGGCGCGTCGACCTGATCGTCGAAACACTCGACCAGCACATGGGGCAACGGGACGAGGCCGGGCGCGAGTCGGCGGGGCGCGAGCCCCGGCCGCGGCAGGCCCAGGCCGCTTGAGGGCTGCCTCTTGGCCGTTGAAGGTGCGTGCTCATGGTACAAGGCCGCGAGCCGGTAGCCGCTGCGCGCGATGCGCATACGCCGCTCGCCGGCAAACACGTCGTCGTATTCTTGATGAGCTACCCGGGATTGCTCGGGCAGGCGCGGCCGCTGATCTACACGCTGCACCGCGCCGGTTGCCGTGTGACCGTGGTTTTCTTTTCGTTTCAGGCGGTGTTCCCGCTCGAGGAAATCAGCGACGCGGACGTCGCCGTGCTCACGCTCAGCGACCAGGGCACACAGAGCATTCCGCGGCTGACGCGGGAACAATATCGCCAGCTCTGCGGCGACGATCTCGACTTCGGCCGCCTGACGATTCACGAGTCATTCGTCGCGGGTTTGCCCGTCGATCGCAACTGGCTGTTTCTTGATTCGTTCCATTATCAGCGCTATCGCGGGTTTGCGTGGCGCGCCGAGCAACTGTTGGCGGCGCTGCGGCCGGATTTCGCGATTGTGCCGCACACGAGCGAGCCGCTTTCCAAACTGGTCTATGCCAAATGCCGGTTGCAGGGCGTGCCGACGCTGGTCAGCGAAAGCGCCTTCTTCCCGGGTAACATCCTGCTGGACCCGGTAGGCATGCACTTCTACTGGCGCCAGAATCTGCTCGAGCGCGACTGGCCGCGCGTGGCCGCGACGCCGCTCACCGCAGCGGAACAACATCGCCTCGACCGCTTTCGAGCCCGGCTGATCAAGGGGGGCGTCTCGAAATACCCACAACCCACCAATCCCGACGAATGGGAGCGTCTGCAGGCGCGGCTGCAACCGGGCAAGAAGCTGCTGTTCTTCCCCGGCCAGGTGCCCTCGGACGCCAATGTGTTCAACGGGCTCGGCGGTTTTGCCAGCTATTCCGATCTGGTTCATTGGGTGCGCGACCAGTTGCCTGACGACTGGCAGGTGGTGTTCAAATCACACCCTTATGCCAGCGTCGCGGGCGATGCCGAGCTCGAGCGACCCAACTTTCACGTCGTGCGCAACGTGGGTATTCACCGTCTGCTCGAGCGCGCGGACGCGGTGTGCGTACACTCTTCGAATGTCGGGCTCGAAGCGCTGTTGCTCGATCGGCCGGTGATCGCGTGCGGCCGCCCCTATTATGCCGGACGTGGCTTGACGCTCGACCTGAACGAGCCGCGCCAATGGACGGGCCTGCTCGATGCTGCACCGGCCTTTCGCGTCGATCAGATGCTGCGCGATCGACTGCTGCACTACATCGCGTTTCATTACCTGATCGCGCCGGGCGATACGGCGGCGCTGGTTGACCGCCTGCAACAGGCGACCTGCGCCGCGCGCACGCCGGAGGGCCCCTGGGCGCCCTTTACCGAACTCCTGCCCGAGGTGGCCGAACGCTACGTGGCTTTGCAACGGCGCTATAACCAACTGGCCTTTCAGAACTATTCGCACCAGGAAGCCGTGGCCCGGTTGGCGCTCGACGGCGAGTTGCCGGCGGACACGGCGTCGGCGGTCGAAGCCGACCCGGTGCGCGCCAGCGAGCGCTGGGTCGGCCAGCGGATCGGCGAAATCGCGCCGGAGTTCACGCAGCGGTACGCCTTCGCCGCGCAGCTCGCCGAGCCGAGACGGCGCGTGCTCGATTTCGGCTGCGGGACGGGCTTCGGCAGCTACCTCCTAGCGCAGCTGGCCGATGTCGAAGTCACGGCCGTCGATCCGGCGACCTTGGCCATTGACGAGGCCCGCCGCACTTGGTCCGACGGGCGGATCGACTACGTTTGCGCGTCGGCCGGCACCTGGGAGATGCCGAGCGGGCAATTCGACTTGATCGTCGCTCACGGCGTGTGCGAGTACGCGGCCGACGATCGACGCCTGGTCGCGCAGCTCTGGCACGGTCTGCGGCCCGGCGGGCGGCTGGTGCTTTCGGTACCCTCGGCCGAGACGGAAAACCTCGTCGACCACGTGCAGCGCATCCGGCATTACACCCCACTCGGTCTCAGAGCCTTGATCGCGCATCTGCCGGCGGTTGCCGCCGCGATCGAGTGCGCGCAAACGACGGCCGAACCGGTACGTCCGGAGATTCAATCCGGCAGCCACGGCGAACGGCTGCTGCTGATCGTCGAAC
This sequence comes from Pirellulales bacterium, assembly GCA_019694435.1. Lineage (NCBI taxonomy): Bacteria > Pseudomonadati > Planctomycetota > Planctomycetia > Pirellulales > Pirellulales bacterium. The sequence continues at coordinate 46,474 of JAIBBZ010000001.1, read as the reverse complement.
GGGAACTCGCTCACGGGCACAGCGATCTGGCCGAACGGGTCGCGGCGCTGTTGCCGTATCGCGAGCTGCCGGAGGGGAGTCTGTGCTCGCCCGCGGGCGAGGACCAACGCGCCGCGGCCTAGGCGCGCCATGGGCCCCGGTGGCGATGGGGCTCCGAGCTATTCACCGTGTTCGCCGTAATAAGCCACGGAGATCGCGGCCAGTTTGCCCTGCGAGTTGAATAGCACTTCCCAGCCGAATGCCTTTCGCTCGAAATAGTATTCGAGCATGCGTTCCAGGCCGCCTTGATCCGCCGGATTGTCGTGCACGTCGGCCGCCGAGTCGTCGTCCGGATTGGGGTAGATCCTCAGCCAGTTGTCCACATCGAGTTGGCCGTTGATCGGGGCCGGCATGCCGTGGGCCAGGATGGCGCCGGAATAGGGAACGAAATTTTCCAGCCGCGCGACCGACGCGGTTTCGCCGTCCCAGACGACTTGGAACTCATCGAGCAGACCGTTGCGCAGCCGCAATTGCAGGCCGCGCGAAGGATAGCTCACGTTGAACCAGTCGTTGAACTCAAAACACTCGGCCGGGCCCAGTCCGGCGAGTGCTGCGGCCGATTCGTTGACCTTGACGTTGTTCAGTGACAGGCGGTCGAGATCGACGGCCGGCACGAGCCGCGGATCGACAGCCCAGTTCTCGGTCGGGTTTTCGCCGAACAACCAGTTCTGCAACATCCGTGAGAGAAAATTCATCGCGGGCTCCGCTGGCGTGGGGAACCGTGCTCTGCGTCGGCGCCGTCGCGGGCCGCCTGACGGCTGAGCCGATCGGCCCAGTAAAGCGGTTCCGGCAGCCTGCGTCCAGTCAACAGCGGCGCGACAATGCGCCGCGCGGTGTCGAGCCCAACGTATTGTCCAGGCGACAAGTAGAGCGGTTGCCGGTCGCCAGCGCGCGGCGCGACGGCCCAACCGAGCGGTTCGTCGTCGATCGTTACGGCGTAGTAACGGCCTGGCACCAGCCGCCCGCCGGCCGGCGCGCCGTGGAGCCGCCCATGCAGCAGGCTCTTGGCCACGCCGATCGTCGGCCAGTCGAGGAGCGTGCCCAGATGCGCGGCGATTCCCATCCGCCGCGGGTGCAGAATGCCCGCACCATCGACCAGCAGGACCTCGGCGAGCCGGCCGGCGCGCTGCACTTCGCGCAACAGTTCGAGCAGCACGGGCAGTTCGCGAAACGACAGGTAGCCCGGGATGTAGGGGAACTCGACCGGGCGGCGGGCGACGGTCGACCAGAGCAGCTCGTCCGAGCGGACATCGACCAGGGTGTACGCCGCCACGGCAAGATTGCCGCGGTAAGAAACGTCGACTCCGCCGACCTGTCGGGGCTGCCCGCACCAGGTATCCAACGCTTGCCGGGCGCGAAGCTGCTCTTGAGCTTTCCGCAATTGCAAGAGCGGCTGCGGCGAGCGGAAGGCCGCAAACTCGTACCGCGCCAGATCGACCTGCTGGTCGATCGGTTGCGTCCCCTCGGCGCGCAAGATCTGCGCGTGCGCATCGCGCAGCTTGGGATCCTGGTCAGGGAGCAGGCCGCCGGCTTTGACGATGCGGTGCCAGGGGGCCGTCAGGCTGCGCCGCAGCGGGGCCGCATGCGACGCCACCCAAACCGTGGCTGCACGATCGCCCAATGCCCGGGCCAGCGCACCAAAGGTCGTGACACGGCCGGCGGGCACCTGGGCGACCAGATCGGCCAGGGCCGTGGCAAGTCGAGGAACGGGCGGCCGCAAAGCGGCAATGCGAGGCATCCTGCAGGGGCTTCCGGTGGACCGTGGGCCGGTGTGCTACGATGATTTTGCCTGAAATTCACCGGGTTGCCGAGACGCAACCTCGGGTTTCCGTACTCGCATGGGGTCGATTCGCGATGCTCAATCCGCGTTGGTATTTGCTGGCTGTCACGGGGGCTTCGATTCTACTGCCCATCGGCGGAACACTTGGCCCCAGTCTCCATGCCGCTGCCCCGGCGACCCGGACCCCGGGATTTCGTCCCAGCGTGTTTGCCATCGTTGGCGCGACATTGGTGCCCGAGCCTGGCCAGAAGATCGAAGGGGGCACGATCGTCTTGCGCGATGGCATCATCGAGCGCCTCGGGCCGCAGGCCGATGTGCAGGTGCCGGCCGATGCCGAGCGGATCGCCGGCGAGGGTTTGATCGTCTATCCCGGTTTTCTCGATGGACTCACTTATGCGGGCATCGACCAGGGGGCCAACCGCTCGCACACGGGTGCGGGCCGGCCGATCGACTACACCAGCTTTGCAATGGCCGCGACGCCGCCCGACAACCGCAATGGGCTGACGCCGGAGTTTCTCGCGACCGAGGCTTTGACGCTGGATGAAGCCGCCGCGGGCGGCTTTCGCGAGGCTGGGTTCACGGCCGTCGTCGCCGCGCCCCAAGGGGGTATCGCCACGGGGCAAAGCGCTCTGGTGAGCACCAGCGGACTGCCGCGGCGCGAGATCGTGCTCGAATCGCCGGTCGCCCTGCACATCAACCTGACCGTGCCGGGCGGCGGGCGCAGTTATCCCTCGACGCTGATGGGCTGCGTCGCGCATCTGCGGCAGGCAATGATCGACGCGCAACAATATGACGACGCCTGGCGCTACTTCGAGGAGCGCGGCGGACGACGGCCGCCGCTCGACCCGACGCTGGCCGCCTTGCGCGCGGCGCAGCGACATGAGCTGCCCGTATTCTGGCAAGCCGACACCCGGGACGAAATCGATCGGGCGCTCGACCTGGCGAACGAATTCGGCGTGCGGCCCGTCATCGTCGGCGGCCGAGAGGCGTGGCGCTCGGCCGATCGGTTGGCGGCAGCCAAGATACCCGTCGTGCTGCAGATCGATTTTCCCGAGGAGCCGCGGCAAGGCAGCGGTAAGCCGGCCGCCGACGCGATGTTCGCCGACTACACGGTCGAGCAGCTCGAAGAAGGGCTCAAACGCCCCGACCTGCCGCCGGCGATCAAGCGCCGCATCGAGGCTCGTCTCAAGGAGTTGAAAGAAGAGCCGGACCAGCCGGCCAAGCCGAAGGCGGGCAAAGATGGGGACAAACCCAAGGTGCCCGAGTCGCCCCGCGTGCTGACCGAACGTCAGCGGCTGTGGCGCGAAGCCGTCGGCTGCGCGGCCGCCCTGTCCAAGGCCGGCGTGAAATTCTGCTTCAGCTCGGCCGGCCACAAGAAGCCCGGTGCGTTTACGACGCACCTGCGCGCGGCCATCGAACAGGGCCTGGCGCCCGACGCGGCGCTCGCCGCGTTGACGACGGCCTCGGCCGAGGTGTTGGGCGTCGAGCAGCGATTGGGCAAGCTCGCGCCGGGTTACGCGGCCCATGCAGTGGCCTTCGACGGACCGCTCGAGGCTGAGAAGACCAAACTGCGTTACGTGTTCGTCGACTCCGAACGCTTCGAATACAACGCGCCGCCGGCCGCGGCGGAGAAAGACAAAGCCGAATCGCCGCCGGCAGGCGACAAGCCGGCCGAGCCCGCCGCCGAGCAGAGGCCCGACGACAAGTCTGCGCCGGACAAGCCCGCCGAGGACCAGCCGGCCGCAGCGCAAGACACCGCCGCCAAGCCGGCCGAGGAGGAACCCTATGCCACGGAAATCGAGGCCGATCGGAAGCCGTCGTTCGCGACCGGCGGCAACGTCGTGATTCGCGACGCCACGGTCTTGACGGTCACCAACGGCACCTTGCCCAAGGCGACGATCGTCGTGCGCAACGGCCGCATCGAGGCCGTCGGGCCGGATGTTGCGGTGCCCGAGGGGCTGCACGTCGTCGACGGCACGGGGCTGTATGTGATGCCGGGCATTCTCGACCCGCACGTGCATTTTGCGATTACCCGCGGCATCAACGAGATGACGCTGTCGGTCACGCCCGAGGTTTCGATTGCCGACGTGATCAACGGGGACGACTTGCAGATTTATCGCGAGCTGGCCGGCGGCGTGACGTGCGTGCGCGTGCTCCACGGTTCGGCCAACGCGATCGGTGGGCAGCACGCCGTGATCAAGCTCCGCTGGGGACGGCCGGGCCGCGAGCTGATCGTCCGCGACGCTCCCCGGGGCGTGAAGTTTGCCCTGGGCGAAAACCCCAAACGCGGGGCGACGCGCTATCCCGACACGCGGCTGGGCGTCGAATCGACGATCCGCCGTTCGTTTGACGAGGGGCGGATGTATCGCCGCGTCTGGGAGCAATATGCCATGGCCCGTAGCCGCGGCGAGCAAGTCGCCGAACCGCGGCGCGACCTGCGGCTCGAAGCGTTGGCCGATATTCTCGACGGCAAGTTGCGGATCCATTGCCACTGTTATCGGGCCGACGAGATCCTGATGCTGTTGCGGCTGACCGAGAGTTATGGCGTGCGCGTGCAATCGCTGCAGCACGTGCTCGAAGGATACAAGGTGGCCCCCGAAATCGCCGCGCATGGCGCGAGTTGCTCGGCCTTCGCCGACTGGTGGGCCTACAAGATCGAGGCCTACGACGCGATTCCCTATTGCGCCGCCTTGCTCGAAGAGGCCGGCGTCAACGCCGTGACCTTGAAGAGCGACGACAACGAGCTGGGTCGCCACATGTATCAAGACGCGGCCAAGATGCTCAAGTATGGACAGATGAGCGAGCAGCAGTGCCTGGCCTTGATCACGATCAACGTGGCCAAGCAACTGGGGATCGAACAACGCATCGGCTCGATCGAGGTGGGCAAGGATGCCGATCTGGCAATCTTCAACGGGCATCCGCTCAATGCTTTTTCGCGATGCGAAATGACGCTCGTCGACGGCGAGGTGTATTTCGAACGCCGCGCGCCCCGGGCCGATGGCAGCCGGCCGTTGCCCGTGGCCGCCGACGAGCTGCGCAAGCGCCAGGTGCAGATCGCCGAAAGCGGTTCGGGCCGTTACGTGCTGCGCAATGCGACGATCGTGCCCGTGGTCGGCGAACCGGTCGAGCATGGCACCCTGGTCGTGGCCGGCGGCAAGATCGAGGCCATCGCCGGCGCTGAATATCAAGCACCCAGCGACGCCGTCGAAATCGACCTGGCCGGCCTGTCGATCTACCCGGGCATGATCAATGCAGGCGGCGCGTTGGGGTTGGTCGAAATCGGCTCGATCGAAGAGACCCACGACTATGCCGAGGGCGGCGAATTCAACGCCGACCTGCGGGCGTCGATCGCCGTGCACCCCGACAGCGAGCTGATTCCCGTCACGCGCGCCAATGGCGTTCTGACGGTGCTCACACAGCCGACTGGCGGCCGCATCAGCGGGCAGAGCGTGCTGATGAACCTGGCCGGGTGGATTCCGCCGGAGATGGCCGTCGTCGATCCGTTGGCGCTGCACGTCAATTTCCCGTCGGGCTTGTACAAGCCCGGGAGCGTCGGGCAGAAGTCCGACGAGCAGCAAGAAGCGTCGAAGCAGATCGAGGCGTTGCGCGAGCAATTCACGCGCTCCTTGCAATACGACGAGTTGGTCAAGCAGGCCGCGGCCGCGGGCCAGTTGCCGCCGGTGCCCGATCCGCCGCTGGCCGCGCTGATTCCATACGCCCACGGCGAGCGGCCCGTCGTGATTCACGCCGATCTACACGGCGACATCCTCGCCGCGATCGAGTTCGCGCAGGGTTTGAAGTTGAAGTGGATCCTGGCCGATGCGCAGGAGGCCTGGAAATGTGCGGCGGCGATCAAGGCCGCCGGAGTGCCCGTGATCCTGGGGCCGAGCATGCAATTGCCCGGCGGCGAATTCGATCCTTACGACGCGCCGTACGCCAACGCCGCGCGGTTGCACGAGGCGGGTATTCCCTTCTGCATTAAGGCCGTCGAGAACGGGCCAGGCTCGGGCACAGCGGCCCGCAACTTGCCCTACCAGGCGGCGATGGCCGTGGCCTACGGCCTGCCCGAGGCCGAAGGCTTGAAGGCGGTGACGCTGTACCCGGCCCAGATTCTCGGTGCGGCCGACAAGCTCGGCTCGCTCGAGGTGGGCAAGCTGGCCAACCTGATCATCACCGACGGCAACCCGTTGCAGCCCGGCACGGACGTCAAGTGGTTGTTCATCGGCGGCAAGCCCCTGGCGCCGACGAGCAAACACACTCAGCTTTATGCACGCTATCAGGAACGGCTGCGCCAGGTGCGCTCGGGCCAGCGGATGCTCGGCGTGGGGCAGCCCGGCGGTTCGCCGGCCAGCGGCGCAGGCGACGCGGCGAGCCAGTGAGCGCCGCGCTCTAGGCGGCCTTCGAGCCGGGAACCTGGGCCGGACGCACACCGACCGGCGCGCCGGGCCAGGGAATGTCGTCGGGTTGCAGCGCCCAATGCTGCCCGTAGAGCTTCAACTGGCTCGAAAGCAGCAACATGTCAACCGGCTCGGGCTGCGTCGACTCGGGCCCGCTGACGGCGATCTGGCAGCGGCCTCCCGCCTCGGTGGCAAAGCCCATGGCCAGGTTCCACTGGCGCATCGCGCGGGCCGTTTCGGCACGGACCGCTTCGCCGGCGATGCGGCCTTGCAACTCGGTCGGCGGCGAGGTCGTGATGGCGGTGTTTTCGCCGCTGGTCCCGGTGCGCCAGATGTGCCGGAGGATACTGGGTGCATGCGGCTGATCGAGCCGCAACTCGATGCGCTCGACGCGGAAGTGCCGCAGCTCGTCGACCAATTGCGACCAGACGCGTTCAAACGGCTCGCTGGCCAGGCTCGAGCGCCGGGTGACCACGCCCGAAGAACGGTGCGCCGCGGCCCAGCGGCCGACCCGCGCGGCGAGCATCTGCGCCACGGTCAGTTTGACCAGCGACAGCTCGTGATGGCCGAACAGCCGCGTGATGAACATCAAGGCCACGAGCGTAAGCGCCGTGATCCAGGCAAGCGCATCGCTGTGAAAAATCGTCGAGGCCGTGGCCGCGGTGCCCATCAGCAGGCATAGTGCTCCGATCAGACAGAGCGCTTGCCAGTTGCTCAGGCCACGGTCGAGCAGACGGTGATGAATGTGTCCGCGATCGGCCGTATCGAACCGCTGGCCCGAAAGCTTGCGCCGAACGACAGCGAGCACGATATCGAGCATCGGGATGCTCATGATCACGGCCGGCGCAGTGATCGAGAGCGTGGCCGTGGTCTTCAGCGAGGCCTGTACGCCCAGGATCCCGGCCACGAGGCCGATGACCATGCTGCCCGAGTCGCCGAGATAGATGCTGGCCGGCGGCAGATTGAAGACGAGAAAGCCAGCCAGGGCGCCGGCCAGGACCAAGGCGATCATCGCCACGTGCGGGTATCCGCTGATCGTCGCGACCAGGGCCATCATGATGGCCGTGGTCAGCCCGACGACGCTCGCCAGGCCGTCCATGCCGTCGAGCAGGTTGAGCGCGTTGATGCATCCGACCAGCCAGGCAATCGTGAGCGGAATGCCCAGGTAGCCCAATTCGATCGGGTAGCCGAACACCACGACGCGATCGACCCAATAGCCGGCCAGGACGACGATCGATGACGCGGCGATTTGCAGCAGCAACTTGAAGCGTGCGGGCAGGTCCCAGAGATCGTCGATGCAGCCGATCAGGCAGACCATCCCGGCCACGACGACGATCACGCTGGAGAGCCGTGTGAGCTCGTCGCCGGCGGCAAAGATGCCTCCCGTGGTGACCCACAGGCCGACGACCAACGACAGGTATACGGCCACACCGCCGAACAGCGGTACGGGTCGCTCATGAATCTTGCGCTTACCGTCGGGCTGATCGATGGCCCCCAGGCGTTGAGCGAGGGCCCGGGCAACCGGCGTCAGCACCAAAGCGCAGAGAAAGGCTACGAGAAAGCGCGTCCAAGGCGAGGGCATCGCGGCGATCTTCCTTGACGACCGGTGCAGTCGCGAACCACGGCGCGCCGGATCCATCGGCACGCCAGGGGCGGCGTATTGTAGGCTCTCGCGCGATTGACGCAATGTCCAATCGCGTGTCGCGCGGGGGGCCGCGACTTGCTAGCAGCCAGGCCGCGGTGTGGCGATCCGCTAGCTTCGGCCCAAGAGCCGCCGGGCGATTTGCTTGGCGCCGTACACGGCCAGGCTCGCGCGTCCCAAGGGGCGGATTAACGCCGGCGCATCGGCCAGGAACTGCGCGTCTTGCCGGCTGCTGCTGAACCCGCCGTCGTCGTAGCAGGCCACGGTCAGGCCCAGGTAATGCGGCCGGACGTCGTCCGCGGCAAAGGCCCTCAAGTTGAACGCCCAATCGGCCCACACGCGATACTGCAGGTCGTATCCGCCCCAGCGCGCGAACAACTCGCGATGGTAGAGGATGGCCTGATGGCAGATGTTTTGCCGTGCGATTCGCAGCCGGGAAAAACGACCGCCGTAGAGGCGCCGTGCCGCGCCGATCAAGACGTCGCCATAGATCAGCTTGCTGCCAGGCGGCGCGGCTTCCAGGGCACGTTCCAGCACGTCGGGTGCCGCGAGCGTGTCGCCCGCGCCGAGAAACAGCAGCCATTCGCCACGCGCCGCCGCGACACCTTTGTTCAGCGCGTCGTAGATGCCCCGGTCAGGCTCGCATTGCCAAAGGTCAATTTTTGCGGACTGCGCGGCGAGCACCTCGAGCGTTCCGTCGCGCGAGCCGCCGTCGAGAACCAAGTATTCCTTGGCCTCGAGCGTTTGCGCCGCGACGCTGGCCAAGGTCGCCGGCAGCATGCCCCGGGCATTGAACGTGGCCGTGATGATCGAGACGCGCGGGCGCGGGTGCGCCGTACCTGACAGCCGGCGCCCGCCCGCGTTGGTCACCGTACCGACCGTGGCCATCTGGTTGCCAGCTCCTCGCTTCGGGCCGACTGCCTGCCGGGATCGATGTCCCCGTTCGCGGCCTGCGGCCAGGGCTCTACGCCGCGCGGCGCAGTTTCTGCTCGTGCCGCCAGCTGCGGTACCAATCGATCGTTTGCCGCAGTCCGCTACGGAGATCGGTCGTCGCGCGAAAGCCAAACAGCGCGCGCGCCCGAGTCGTGTCGAGCGACCGGCGAGGTTGCCCGTCGGGCTGCGAGGTGTCCCAAACGAGCCGACCTTCGAAGCGGCTCAGCTCGCAGATCAATTCGGCGAGCGCGCGAATCGAGATCTCGGCGCCCGCGCCGATATTCACCGGTTCGGGCGCGTCGTAGCGATCGGCGGCCAGCGTGATCGCCTCGGCGGCGTCGCGCACGAACAGGAATTCGCGCGAGGCGCTGCCCGAGCCCCAGACGCTGATTTCCGTGCGTCCCTGCTGTTGGGCCTCGAGCACCTTGCGGATCAGCGCGGGAATCACATGGCTCGAGTCCGGGTCGAAATTATCGTGCGGGCCGTAAAGGTTCACGGGCAGCAACGTGATGGCATTGAAGCCATATTGCTGGCGATAGGCCTGTCCTTGGACCAGCAGCATCTTCTTGGCCAGGCCGTACGGCGCGTTCGTCTCCTCGGGGTAGCCGTTCCAGAGATCGTCCTCGTGGAACGGCACCGGCGTGTGCTTGGGATACGAGCAGATCGTGCCGATGGTGACGAACTTCTCGACCTGCGCGCGGCGGGCCGACTCCATGAGCTGAATGCCCATGATGGCGTTGTCGTAGAAGTAAGTGCCGGGGTTGCGGCGATTGGCCCCGATACCGCCAACGGTGCCGGCCAGGTGGATGATCACCTCGGGTCGAGACCGGGCCAGCAGCCGCTCGATGTCGGCCTTGTCGCGCAGATCGAAATCGCGCTTGCGCGGGACGACGATTTCGGCCGGATCGAAGCGCTCCAGAGCCTGGCAGACGTGCTGGCCCAGGAAACCGGCGCCACCGGTCACGACGATCCGTCGGGAGTACAGGCATCCCATGTGTGTTACTCGCTGGCGAACGGCCCCGGGGCGAAAGCCTACTGCGCGCAGGCCGCAACGAGTAAGACCAGTTGGCTGCCTGCCCTGGGTGCTAGCACGGCCGATTGGTCTGGCCGCAAGCCGCGCCAGGCGATTAGGTTGGGGCCTGTGCCGCGCCTGACGCAGGGCCAGCGAGATCTGCGCGACGCACCCTTGGACGCCGCATCAGGCATGGAACCCCAGGAACGGAAATCCGCGTGGCGTGCTGCCGCCGCCGTGCACGAGCCGCACGACGGCCCGGCGCCGCCACATGCCGCGGGCCTGCTCGACGCCGCGGCAACGATCCGGCGCGTGGCGATCGACTTGAGCCGGTTGCAGCCCGGCGGAGTCAACGGCGGCGCTAAGCTGATGACGCTCGAGCTCGTCGCGCGCATGGCACGACTCGCGCCAGCCTGGCAGTTCTTGTTGTTGACCTCGGCGGCCAGCCACGACGAGCTGGGCGCGCTCGATGGCCCGAACGTGCGCCGCGTGTGCGTCACGCGGCAGCCGCTGACGACCGGTCCTGCGACGCGGGCGGGGGGGTGGCGCGCCTGGTGTCTGACCCAGTTGCGGCGCCCTCAGTTCAGCCTCTTGCGCTGGATCTATGGTCGGCTGTTTCGCCGGCCCCGGCGCTTGCGGCTCTTGGCCGACGAATCGATCGACGTGCTGTTTCTGCCGTTGACGGCGCCGCTGTTCTTCGAGCCCGGCGTGCCGAGTGTCGCGGTGGTGTACGACCTGCAGCACCTGACGTTTCCCGAATTCTTCACCTTTGAAGACCGGTATTTTCGCGACAAGTATTTCCGCGACTGCGTGCAGTCGGCCGACCACGTGGTCTGCATCTCGAAATATGCCCGTAAGACCGTGCTGCGCCGCGCGCCACTTCACCCGGAACGCGTGTCGACCATCTACATCGGGCTGGCCGATCGGCTGGCGCAACCGGCGCCCGCCGAGGTGCAGAGCTGTCTGGATCGCTGGCAATTGGCGGCCGAGGAATACTTCCTTTACCCGGCCAACTCCTGGCCTCATAAGAACCATCGCCGGCTGTTCGAGGCCTATGCCCGCTACTTGGCCGAAGGCGGGCATGCGGCAAGCAAGCTGGTTTGCACCGGCGCCGACACGGGACGCCACGATCGGCTCCGACACTGGATCGATAAACTCGGTCTCACCGGGCGTGTGGTGCTGACCGGATTCGTGTCGAACGAAGAGTTGGCGTCGCTCTATGTCGGGTGCCGGGCGCTGGTGTTCCCGTCGCTCTACGAGGGCTTTGGCATGCCCGTGGCCGAGGCCTTGGCCTATGGCAAGCCGGTGTTGTGCAGCAACACCACCAGCCTGCCGGAGATCGCCGGCGGCGCGGCCTTGCTCTTCGATCCGCGCGAGCCGGCCGAGATCGCCGCGGCCATGCGCCGGCTCGAGCAGAATCCCGCTCAGGTGATGAGCATGATCGAGCGCGGCCGACAACACGTCGCTGGGTTTGGGACCGGCGAATCGATGGCCCGAGCCTATTTGGACCTCTTTGATTCAGTCGCGCAGCGTCGAACCGCGCGACCGGACGCCCCACCTCCCGCACCGAGCGAACGTCCTCAAGCCGTCGCTTTGTTGCGTTAACGCAACACTCTCGCGACGTTCGCAATCGGCGTGCGCCGAGCGGCATCTCTTTGCGGCGTGAGGGTTTGCAGGCGCCCTGGACCACCAGCGTTGCGCTCGCGTTTGCGCGACCGGTGCGGTTGTGAAAGCTTGCACAATCATTTTGTTCCGTTGTCGTAAGTCTTTTAGTTTGACGAAGATAGGTCGAGTAAATAGTTTGGGAAATCTAGGAAGAAAGCCGGTCTCGTCACCACTGCCGGCTCTCGCCACGGCAGGCGACTGAAACGCGTCCCGCCTCGCAACTCCTCTTCCGGATTCCCGCCATGTTTTCCTCGCTGCCCCGGCGTCGGTCGCATTCTCGTCGCACGGCCTTCACCAAGCTTGGGACTCACCATGAATGCCGCCGGCTGCACAGTGCCGAGCGGTTGGAAGTCCGCGATCTCATGGCGACGGACCTGTTGCCGGGCTTCGAAGAGACGTCGTACGTGACGGGCCTCGACCTGACGACGGCGATGGAGTTTTCGCCCGACGGCCGGTTGTTCGTGTTGGAAAAGAACGGCAACGTCCGCGTGGTGCGCGACGGCACGCTGCTGCCGACGCCGTTCTTGACCTTGGCCGTCAACACCGAGGCAGAGAACGGCCTGAACGGCATCGTCTTCGACAAGGACTTCAACGAGAACGGCTTTGTCTACCTCCACTACACCTACACGCGCACCGATGGCAACAACGCCAACCGAATCAGCCGCTTCAAGGTCAGCAACTCGAACGCCGACCTGGCCGACCCGAACAGCGAGGTCGTGATCCTCGACAACATCATCTTGCCGACCGGCCTGCACAGCACGGGCACCATGCACTACGGGCCCGACGGCATGCTCTACGTCAGCGTCGGCGATCGTGGTGCGACGAACGAGGTGCAGCAGCTCAGCTCGTTGGCCGGCAAGCTGCTGCGGATCGATCCGTCGGCCTATCCGAACATCGTCCCGCAAGATAACCCGTTCGTCGGCGTGCCCGGCGCTCGCGGCGAGATCTACGCACTCGGCTTCCGCAACCCGTTCACCTTCGCGATCAGCCCGGAAGACGGCACGATCCTGTTGAACGACGTGGGCAGCGTCTACTGGGAAGAAATCAACCACGTCGTGGCGGGCGGCAATTACGGTTGGCCGGGCATCGAAGGCGCCGGCAACAACCCGGCCTACATCGATCCCGTGTTCACCTATGCCCACGACCAGACTGGCGCCGGCGCGATCACCGGAGGCACGTTCTACACGGGCAACCAGTACCCGACCGAGTTCCAGAACGTCTACTTCTTCACTGATTTCATCTTCCAGTCGATCCGGACGCTGAAGTTCGAGGAAGACGGCCACGCGGATCACGAGCATGTCCTGATCGAAGACTTTGCCACCGGCATGCCCAGCGCGATCGACCTCGACATGGGCCCCGACGGCAGCCTGTACTACATCAACATTTTCGGCGGGCAGGTGAACAAGATCAGCTACGTGGGCGGCGCCAATCGCAGTCCCGTGGCCGTGGCCACGGCCACGCCGGCCTACGGCGACACGCCGCTCTGGGTCCAGTTCGATGCGACGGGCAGCAGCGACCCCGACCAGGACAGCCTGACCTACGTCTGGGATTTCGGCGACGGCTCGGCACCGGGCTACGGTGCGACGCCCGGCCACTTGTACAGCTCGCGCGGCATCTACCAGGCCCGTGTCACGGCCTACGACGGCAACGGCGGCGAGGACACTTCAGACGGTGTGCTCGTGGCCGTGGGCGAGCATCCGCCGACGGCGACGATCAACCTGGTGATGCCGCACGCTCTGTATCACGCCGGCGATACGGTGCAGTTCTCGGCCAGCGCGTTCGACATCGAAGACGGCGCGCTGCCGGCTTCGGCCTATAGCTGGAGCGTCTCGTTCCATCACCTCGACCACGTGCATCCGTATCTCGGACCGATCAACGGCGTGGCCGACGGCTCGTTCACGATTCCCGTGACCGGCGAATCGTCGTCGCAGGTCTGGTATCGCATCAAGCTGACGGTGACCGACACGGCCGGCTTGAAGCACGAGACCTACCAGGACATCCACCCGCAAGTGGTCACCGTCACGCTGAACACGAACGTGCCGGGCCTGAACCTCGAGCTCGACGGCTCGCCGCACGCCGGTCCCTACACGTTCACCGGCGTGGCCGGGCTGCAGCGGACGATCGCGGGCCAGTTGCTCCAGGTGAGCGGCAACAAGACGTACATGTTCCAAAGCTGGTCCGACGGCGGACTGCAGGCCCATACGCTGGTCACGCCGTCGAGCGACACGACGTTGACGGTTAACTACGCCGAACTGACGGGTGACCGGCTGTCGCCGAGCTACTTCGTCGCCGGCCTGTATGAAGACCTGTTGCGGCGCAAGGCCTCGGCCGTGGAGTTGAATCAGCACGTCAACAGCCTGGTGTCCGGCCAGCCGCGCTCGGCCGTGGTCAGCACGATCTGGGGTTCGGCCGAGGCCCGGGGGCTCTTGGTGCGCGACGCGTACAACGAGGTCTACGGCCGGTTGCCCAATGCGGGCGAGCTGACCGCGGGAATCAACAGCATCAACAGCACCGGCAGCACCGCGGCGCTCGTGGCCTCGCTGGTCGGCGATCCGGAATACTGGTCGTTCGACAAGCCGCAGAACAACCAATACGTCGCTGGCGTCTATCAGACCATCCTGCACCGCGTGGCCGCGCCGGCCGAAGTGCAGGCCTGGGTCAATCTGCTCAACGGCGGCATGACGCGCACGGCGATGGCGACGTTTGTCGCCAACTCGGGCGAGCGCATCCAGTTGACGCTCGGCGGCTTCTACCAGACGTTCCTGAATCGTCCGCTCGACGGGTTTGCGGCCTCTTATTGGCTCAGCGCCGTGCAGGTCGGCGGGGCGAAGCTCGACGACGTGGCCAAGGCGATCCTCAGCTCGCCCGAGTACCAGAGCAAGATGGTCGCGCCGGTGGCCGTGCAGGCGATGTTCGACAACATCCTGCATCGCTATCCGTTGCCGGCCGAGACGGTCTACTTGACGAATCTCGTCGAGACCACGCTGCCGCGCGAGGGGCTGGCCAACGCGTTGTACCTCGCGGCCGAGCGGCTCTACAACCTGACCGTGCAAGCGTTCACCGGCCTCGTCAATCGTCAACCGACGACGACCGAGGTGAACACCTGGACGCAAGCCATGCTCGCCGGTACGCCCTATGCGCAGCTCGTCGGTGAATTGGCCTCCTCGGCCGAGTTCAACGGTCTGTACCCGAGCAACGCGGCCGCCGTGCAAAAAATCTATCCCGTGGTGCTCGGCCGGTCGGCCGATGCCCAGGGGATGAACAACTGGGTCGCGGCGCTGAACGCCGGCACAACCCGGGCCGCCATGGTCCAGGCGCTGTACAACTCGACCGAGTATCTGGCGAAGACGGTCGACACCTCGTATCGCGAATACCTCGGCCGTGCCGCGACGACCGCCGAGCGCAACTCGTGGGTGAGCCAGATTCAGAAGGGACAGGCATCAGTCAACAGCTTCAACGTGGCCCTGCTTAGCTCGGACGAGTATTGGAGCAAGGCGCAGCCGCGCTATATGACGGCCCTGGCCGCGCAGCAAAGCAATGCCTCGGTGATCGCGTCGTTGTACACCGAGTTGCTCAACCGCGCCGGCAGCCAGACCGAGATCAATGCCTGGCTCGGACAGCTAGCGCAGGGCATGTCGATGACGACGGTCATCAACGCCTTCTGGACTTCGGGCGAACACCGCACCGTGCAGGCCAAGGCCGTCTACCAGGACCTGCTCAATCGCTTGCCCAACGCCAACGAGTTGTCGGCGGCCGTGACGCAACTGGCCGCAGGCGGTTCAACGGTCAACCTGGCCAATAGCCTGCTCAATTCGACCGAATACAGCACGGCCTATGTGTCGAACAGCGACTTCGTCGATGCCTTGTATCTCGACGTCTTGGGCCGGGCGGCCGATCCGTTCGGCAAGAACGCCTGGGTCGCTGCACTCAATGGCGGCCTGTCGCGCAGCGCGGCGATCAGCACCTTCCAGGGCACCGATGAAGCCTGGACTCGGGTCGTCGACCTGTTGTACAGCGATCTGCTCGACCGGCACGTCGATGTTCTGGGGGCGACCTACTGGACCAGCATGCTGAAGACCGGGCAGAAGAAGATCGACGAGCTAGGCCTGGCGCTGGTCGGCTCGGCCGAGTATTTCTCGCTGCACGACTAAGGGGCCGGTGCCTCGAGCGTTGTGCCTAACGTCCGGCGGCCGGTGGCGGCGATGACAAACGACTCGTCGAATACGAGTTCTTCATTGTCGTTCCACGCCTTTTCGGCGGCCGTCGCCGGCCAGAAGCGGCGATAGACGAGCTGCACATGGAGTCGTGCCGCGACGCCCGTGAACGACCAGCGGTGGGTCTGTGGCTGTGCGGGGTGCAGCCGCGTGTCGGCGACGAGTTCTTGCGGCTGCCAGAAGGGGACTGGTTGTTCGCCCTGCGGGCCGCGGAGTTGTTTGGCCAAGACGACGCCGCATCGACCTTGAATCTCAGCCCCTGCCAACTCGGGCAACTCGGCTCCCTGTTCACGATCGAGCGGCTGGCCGTGCTCGTCGAGCGCTGCGACGACGAGCACCAGGTTGCGATCGATGAACCCGGTCGGCACCGAGTGGCCGACGTCGCGAGCCGCGAGCGTGATCTCGAGCTGTGCGCGCGTTTCGCCGACCTGCCAGGCGATTTCGACGCCCAGCGCCGCTCGTAATCGCGCTGCGGTAGCTGCCGGGAATCGGTGATCCGAGATCGTGCGCGGATCGCGCGCGAGTCCCCCTTTACCCGGCGCGATGTTCGTGACCTGGCCGGTCGGCGCCATGTGGCAGTCCTGGCATTGCTTGCCGGCTCGCGCAGCGGGGCTGTCCAGGTACTCGCTGTACGTGCCGTAGACCTGCGTGCCGAACACGACGCCCTCATGGCAGCTGGCGCAGTAACGACTCTCTGTGAACAGCGGCGTGTAAACATCTTCGCCGCGTGCGACATCGTCCCAGGGGCCAAAGAAGAGTTGCCCCTCGGCCGGCCGGCGCAGTTCAAGTCCGTATCTTCCGTGCGTACGGCCGAGCGGGACCTCGGGCGCGGCGGCTACCTTGTGGCAAAAGTCGCAATGCACGCCCAAGGCATCGACGCTTCGCGCCGCACGCAGATCGTCGTAGGCCGTCGTGCCGGCGGCCACCCCCGGCGCGTGGCACGCCGTGCACACGCCCGCCCCCTCGGGATGCTCGGCCAGCAGGTTCCAGCCCCGGTTCGCTTGGCCGGTCGCGTCGGTGCCGTCGTACACGTTCTTGAAGTGATGGTTCGTCGCGGCGCGGGCGTGTCCACTCTTCGACCAGTCGTCGTAAATGCCGCGATGGCAGTTGCCGCAATTCTGCTGCTGCTCTGCCGAGGGCCGCGGATCGACCCACGCGTAATCGGCGTGATCGAGGTCGGGCACCGGCCGAACGACCAGGGGGCCGAGGACCGATTGCGCCGTTGAAGGCTGCGCGGAGACGATCGCGCCGGCGATGACGTAACCGGGCAAGGCGGCGGTCACCATCTGCCGCGCGTCGACCCGGGGCAGCGAAAACTGCCCGGCCGCATCGGTCAGCACCAGATGCCCGTCACCGGCAAAGCGCACGCGCGCCCCGGCGATGGGGCCGGCCTGGCCGGTGACGCTGCCGCGAACGACGGCAACCTTAGCGGGGCTCCGCGGCGCGAGCAGCGCCAAGACGATGGCGGCCGCGAAGATGAGCCCGGCGACGGCCATCCCGCACGACCAGCGGGAATGAGGCTCGAGTTGCCCAGTGCTCACGACCCAGTGCTCACGAAGCTGCGCTCACAAGCATTCAATTCTCCGCCAGGCGGCGGCGACCCTCGGCGGCGGCCTGCGTATCGGGATAGTTGGCGACCAGCTCCGTGTAGCGGCGCTTGGCCTGGGCCTTGAGACCGCGCTCTTCGAGCCGCTCGGCCAGCGACAGTTGCGAGGCCGCTCGCTGCTCGGCCGCCTGGGCCGGATCGTCGGGCAGGTGGTCGTCTTCCTCGTCGTGGCTCTCGGGGTGGAACTTTGCCGCCCACTCGCGCCATTGCGCCACCGCCGCGGCATGTTGTTCGTCGGTTGCCTTCGGCGCGGGCCCGAAATCCTTCCCCCGGGCCAAACGCACCAGTGCGCCGCGGGCTTCTTGCTGCACGTCGGGATGCACGTCGTCCAGCAGCGTCAGTAGCTCGTCGATCAGCCGCAGCCCGCGCTCGGCGACCACGCGCGTGGCCGCCCAGCGAACCATCGGCTCGGGATCTGTCAGGGCCGCTTGGACGGTCTTGCGGTTTTCGCGGGCCAGCCGTTGAACGGTCGTCATGGCCTGCGCCGCCAGTTCCGATTGCCGGAACCGGAGCAGCTCTTCGCGCAGCTCGGCGACCAGCGCCGCATGCGGCGCAGCGGGCGATACGCCCTTACACAATTCTTGGATTGCCCGGTCGATCTGCTCGCTATCCATCGTTGCCGCCAACAGCGAGCGCAACTTGCTGCGCAACACCACCACCGGGCAACTAGCTTGGATCGAGGCCGAGTAGTTGAGCCCCGAGATCAGCGAAGGCACCGCGTCAGGACCCAGGGCATGAAACGCGGCCCGGGCCTGCATGCCGGCCTGGCCGTTCAGTTCGCCCAGATCATATTGAATGAAGCGATCGACGATGGCGTCGTAGAACTGGCGCACTTCGGCCGGTTGCGGTCCGCCGGACTGGCCCGCCGGGGACTGGGCCGGCACCGACACGGGACGCGCCGCGGTGCCCGCTTGACGCGCGGCCGCCGCAGCGCGCTTGGGCAGCGGTTGAGCCAGGTTCGCCGCTGCGGGCAGCGCGTCGGGCGGCAGGTTCATCGCCGCGTGTTCGGCCAATGCGACTTCGACCCGCGTGCCGTCGGCCGGCGCAGTCAGCGCTTGCACCGTGTCTGACGAGGCGGGCGGCGCGCCCTGCTTTCCAGAAGCCGGCGGCAACTCGATCAACGATTCGACCGGCGACGACTCGGGACGACCCGTGGCCAGCGCAATCCACCGCACGACACTGTCCGCGTGCGGGGTGGGGAGGACGACGAGCCCCAGCGTCAGGATGGCCGCGCCGTGCAGTACCAGACTCACCGACCAACTTGGCACGTAGCGCGGCAAGGCGCGAGCGGGCGCTTCGGCCGTAGCGACAGGCTCGGCGCCAACGCGACGTCGAATCGCGCCCGGGGCACGTTCCGCCGGGCGGCGACTGGATTCGAGCGACTTCATCGCGCGCAGCCCTCTGGTCCTGGCCGTGGTCCCACGCCCCTCGAACCTACTCCCGCGGCGATTGCCGCGTCAAGAAAGCGACCTACGGCGGGGCGATAGAGTTCCCTGCTGCCCCGGCCAAACCACTCGAATTGGGGCCTCGACGCTAGTCGGCCAGGTCTTTTTCGTGCGGCTCGGGCAGGAAAAAGCTCACGACCAGGGCCAAGGCGTACACAAACGTCCCCACGGCCGCGGCGGCGTAGGCCACTTTGGTGAACTGGCTGTCGCCCGGCATGACCTGGGCCAGGCGGGTCGTGATGAGCGAGGCCGAGGTACCGATCATCCGCCCGCCGACGTTGGCCGCGAAGCTTTCGCCGGTGCCGCGCAGATGGAGCGGAAATACGCGCGGCAGATAGTTGCCCCAGAAGCTGAACTGCGCGACCGTGCAGAGCGCGACTGCGGCCAGGCCCCATTCGAATTGAGGCAAACTGCGCGTGGCCGGATACACGAACACCAAGGGGAGCAAAATCAGGCCTGGCACGAGGAACAACTGCAACAGGCTGCGCCGGCTGACGATGATGAGCGCAGCCACGGCGAGCACGAATCGCCCGACGAGCCCGCCCATTTCCTGAAAGGTTTGCAGCCGGCTACGCGCCGCTTCGATCGGTTTGCCCTTGGCGCCGACTTGCTTGCGCAGCTGCTTGAGCGCGTCGACCATCTGTGCCTTGCCGGCCGGGTCGTCCGCGGACGCCTGATCGATCATCGCCTGCATGCCGGCGACTTGTTTTTTCGCCTCGTCCTGCGCGGTGCGCGCCGCCGTCATCTCGGGCAGGCCCGGCAGGATCTGGGTGGGACCCAACTGGATGGCGCCGAAGGCCGCGCCATAGCAGCAGGCGAAGAGAATCGTCGTGACGATCGTCGTGCGGCGCAGCCCGGGCGCGAACAGCTCCGCAAAACTCGGCCGCCGCAACTGACCGGCGGCGCGCTTCGCCTGCCAGGCCGGCGATTCGGGCAGGAAGGGGCGGATGACGATCAGCGGCAGCGCCGGCAGCAGGCCCGACATCAACATGTAGCGCCATGGAGCATGCGCACCATAGATGGCCGGTAACCGATCGGAGTTGACGACGATCAACCCGTAGATACCCGCCGCCAGCAGTCCGCCGAGCGACGAAAAGGCCTGGGTAAAACCCAGGATCGTTTCGCGCTGCCGGGGATTGGGGAACAGCTCGGCCAGCCAGGCGATTGCCGCGACGAACTCGACGCACACCCCAGCAAACGTGAGGCACCGCAAGACGAACAAGGACTCGACCGATTGCGCGAAGCCCGAGGCGAAGGCGCTCGTGGCATAGATCAAGATGCTCCAGGTGAGCACGCGGCGGCGGCCCAGGCGATCGGTCAGCCAACCGCCGACGAGACCGATGGCACCGCCGACCATGGCGCTGCCCCAGGCCAGGTTGCCAATCCAGGTGGTGATGGACTTGTCGCCCAGCGGCACGCCGAGCAGTTCGCTCAAGGCCGAGCTGGCGATCAGCGGCAGCATCAGCAATTCGTAGATGTCGAACGCGAAACCGATCGAGGCGATGATCAAGATCAGCCAATGAACGGTGGTCAGACGGACCGGCTGGGCATCGGCGGCATTCATCACTGGGTGGCTTTCGCGGAGGGTGCTAGAAGGGCCAAATGAACGGGGCCAAGGCCACGGTGACCACGCCGATCAAGATATCGAGCGGGACGCCGATCTTGGCGTAGTCGCTAAACCGGTAGCCGCCCGGGCCGTAGACCATCAGGTTCGTTTGATAGCCGATCGGCGTGGCAAACCCGGCCGAGGCGGCCATCATCACGGCGAACACGAACGACAGCGAATTGACCTGCAGCTCGACGGCGACCGCCATGGCCAGCGGAAACATCAGCGCCGCTGCGGCGTTGTTGGTGATGATTTCGGTGACGACTAACGTCACCAGGTAGACCACCGCCAGGGTCGCCCAGGCATTCCCCTGAGCCAGGTCGATCATCGATTCGGCCACGAGCTTGGCCGCGCCGGTCTTTTCGAGACCCTTGCTCAGCGCGAATGAGGCGGCAATCGCCAGCAGCACTTCCCAGTCGATCGAACGCCGGGCCGCGCCCAGCGCGCAACAGCGCGTGACCAGCATCGCCGCGGCCGCCAACAACGCGGCCAGGAACATCGGAACCTTGAAGACCATCGTCATCAAGATCATGGCCACCAAGATCACGATCGACACGATGGCCCGTTCGTGCCGGGGTGGCGACGAGTCTTCCAGCCGGCTGACGAGGAAAAAGTCGCGGTTGTTCCGGTGATCGTCGACCCAGGTCGCCGAGGTTTCCAGCAACAGGGTGTCGCCGGGCTCGAGCACGATGTCGCCGATCTTCTTGTTGATCCGCTCACCGCTGCGGGCCACGGCCACGACGACCGCCTTGTAATTCGAGCGGAATTTGCCGTCGCGAATCGTCTGGCCGATGTTGGGACAGGTGTTCGACACCACGGCCTCGACCAGGCAGCGTTCGGCACGCGGCGCGTCGAGCTTGAACAACTGGTTCGTGGCCGGCGTGAGGCCGCGGACGCGCTGCAAATCAATCACCGACTCGACCACGCCGGCAAAGACCAGCCGGTCGTTGGCCCGGAGCCGCGTTTGCGGCTCGACGGCCGGCAACAGGTCGCCTTCGCGGTCGATCTCGATCAGAAACGTGCCCGGCAAGTGGCGCAGCCCCGCTTGTTCGATCGACCGGCCCACCAAGGGGCTATCCGGAGGTACGAGCATTTCGACGGTGTATTCGCGCGGATTGGCAAACTCGCCCCGTGCCCCGCGGCGGTCGGGCAACAGCCAGGGGCCAAACACCACCAGGTAGGTCACCCCGGCGATCGCGGCGGGTACGCCGATCCAGGCGACGTCAAACATCTGCAAGACGCGCAAACCCTCGGGCAGACTCGTGCCGGCCTTGGTGGCCACGCTCACGGTTTCTTTGACCATGCCGCTGACAACCAGGTTGGTGCTGGTGCCGATCAGCGTGCAGGTGCCGCCGAGAATCGTGGCATAGCTCAACGGGATCATCACCTTCGAGGGCGAGAACCGGCATTGCTTGGCCCAGTCGTTGACCGCCGGAATCATCATCGCCACGAGCGGAGTGTTGTTCATGAACGCGCTGATCGCGGCCACGGGCACACTCATCCGGGCAATGGCCTCGCGCGCCGAACGGGGACGCCCAAACAGCACGGCGGCCACCCAGGAGATGGCGCCCGTCTCGCGCACACCTGTGACGACGATGTACAACGCCGCGATGGTTGCGATCCCCTCGTTGGCCAGGCCGGCCAGGGCCTCGTCGATCGACAGGATGCGCGCCACGACCAGCGCGAGCACGCCGCCGATCATCACCACATCGGGCGACAGCCGGGTGAACGCCAGCAGCAAGAACACGGCGCATACGACGCCCAGTGCGAACAGCGCAGGGGTGGCCATGCGAGCAGCGGCTCCTCGGCTCGGGGAGTGAACAATCCGGGGGCACCGGGCCCGAGCGAAGCGAAGATGATAGTCCCCCCCGAGCGGTCGTCGCAACCCGTCGGCGATTGCGGCAAGCGGTCCAGCGACCGGTTACAATCAAATCACGAGCAAACCGGCCAGCGACCAGGCGGGCCCGATTCCCGTGCGAGGGTGATGCAACCAATGAACCGTATTCGACAGGGGTGTGTGTTTGCCGCGACGTTGGCCGTGTGCCTGCTGGCCACTTCGGCAGCCTGGGCTCAAGACGAGGCCGCGGGTGGCGAAGCAAGCCCACGCAGTTTCGTCGCGCAATACACGGTCATCCTGTTGTTCGTGGCCCTGGGACTGATGGCCGTGTGCCGTCCCGCACGGCGCGCCGACGCCATCAAACAGACCAAGCAGGGCTAGACGCGCCGCGCGTTTTGGCGCGGCGGTGGGCGCAGCCTACGCGTTACGAGGCGCGGCGAACGCCGTCGTCGGTCTGCGGCAGTTTGAGAAACTTCGGCCCGCGCAGGGCCGCCCGGCCCGTGCGTAGCTCAATGCCGTAGAAGGCGGCAATCTGCTGCACGACGAATTCCTGCTCGTCGACGCGCAGCTCGGGAAAGATCGGCAACGCCAGGGTTTCTTGTGCGGCTCGGGCGGTCTCGGGCAGGGCGCCGGCCAGGTATCCCAGCTCGCAGAAGCACTCCTGCTGATCGAGCGGCACCGGGTAGTAGATCTGTGTACCAATCTTGGCTTTCGCGAGATGTTCACGCAGGGCGTCGCGCCGGCCTTGCGGCACGCGGACGACGTATTGGTTCCAGGTGTGCCGGTGGCCAGGCAACTCGACGGGCAGTCCCAGTTTCGCATCGAGTCCGCAGTCTGCGAACAGCGCCTGATAGCGACGGGCGTTCTCGCGACGGGCTTCGATCCAACGATCGAGGTGCGGCAATTTGACTTCCAGCGCGGCGGCCTGGAACGTGTCGAGCCGGCTGTTGATGCCCACCAGAGAATGGTGATACCGGACCTTTTCGCCGTGCACGCGGAGCATCCGCAGCCGCGCGGCAATTTCGTCGTCGTCGGTGGTCATGAAACCGCCGTCGCCCAGGCCACCGAGGTTCTTCGAAGGGTAGAAACTGAAGCAGTTGATCGCGCCGAGCGAACCGGCCCGGCGGCTGCCAATCTCGGCGCCGATGGCCTGGCAGGCATCTTCGATCACCGGCACGCCGTGACGCCCGGCAATCGCCAGGATCGCGGACATGTCGGCGCATTGACCGTACAGGTGCACGGGGATGATCGCCTTGGTGCGCGGCGAGATGCTGGCTTCGAGTTGGGCCGGGTCGAGGTTGAATCCCGTGGGTTCGATGTCGACGAAGATCGGCCGCGCGCCGAGCCGCGACACGGCGCCCGCCGTGGCGAAGAATGTGAAGCTCGGGAGCAACACCTCGTCGCCCGGGCCAACCTGGTAGTGCATCAGGGCCAACAACAACGCGTCGCTGCCCGAGGCGCAGGCAATGGCATGCCGCGCGTGACAATAGCCAGCCAGTGCGGTTTCGAGCCGGGCGATGTCCGGCCCCAGGACGAACTGGCTGGAATCGTAAACGCGCGTGAGGGCCGCCAGGATTTCGCCGCGGAGGGCCGCATGTTGGCGGCCGATGTCGAAAAAGGGTACGCCCGTGGCAACCAGGTCGGCGTGGGCGGGGGTCTGCAGGTGGGCGGTGTGCGGCGAGAGGTGCAACATGGAAATCTCCGCGCAAAGGCTCGAATGAGCGGCCGGCAACTCGGGGCGGGAATCGCGCTGCCGAACGGCAGCAACGCTTCCCGGGGGGAAGGGCGGCGAACGGTACCGAAACCGCAGCCGCGGGGTCAAGGTCGGCCCCGGCCGACATTGATGTTTCGGGTTCGGCCGTGCTATCACCAACACCCAGGCGGCGGTGCTTGGGGAACTTTTTTCCGCAGCCGCGCGTCGAACACGGGGCAGGGGGCCGACCCCCAGAGATTCTGCGCACACCAACCACTTTGCGGAGCAGGGATATGCTGACGCAACGACGGCTCGCGGCTTGCGCCGCGACGATCACCCTGGCCACGTCGACCGTCCTGCTGCGGGCTGAAGCTCCGCCGAGCGTTACGGGGCCCTGGGCGGTTGCCGGCCGTGTGACGCACGCCGATGGCCGGCCGTTCGAGGGCGCCACGGTGGTCGTGCAATCGGGACTCGGCACCTTGTTCACGACCGGCTCAGCCCAGACCGACGCCGAGGGGCGTTATCGGATCAAGTTTGCGCCGGGCATGCGGATCTTTTCGGACCATTGGCATCTCGCCGCGGTCGTCAGCGTGCACGCACCCGGATATTACGAACAGAACCTGTGCCGCCACGGCGACCTGGGCATGGCCAGCGATCCGAGCAACGTGCCGAAGATCTGGCAGGCCACGGTCGTGCTGCCGGGCGAGGAGGCCGAGGTCGATTTCGTCCTTCTGCGGGCACACACGCTGCGCGGGCGATTGCTCGACGCCGCAGGCAAACCGCTGGCGCAGCGCCGCTTATCGCTGACCGGTTCACATTTGCCGCCCGCGTCGAGCATTCTGGCGACGACGCAAACCAATGCCGACGGTGCGTTTGAATTTCCCGACGTGCCGGGCTTCGATTACTTCTTGACGCTGTTTCGCACCACAGCGATGGACGAAGTTGCGCTACTTCGACTTCCGGGGCGAACTCCGAAGCACGGTCAAGTCGAAATTCGCTTCGATGAGCAGTCGACCGAAAAGTGGAGCGTGACCGTCGAATGGATGGGCGGCAAATAGTCTGCAACGTGCGGCGCGGCCGCGCTACGACGGCCAACTGACGCGCAGCGCCCGGGGCAACAGCTCAAGTTCCCAATCGGCCGTGCCGAACAGCTCGCCGTCGCATTCCGAAGGCAATTGCGGCTCGGCGCGCAACACGACGCGCCGCGCGCGCAGCTTCTCGATCGCCGGTTCGCCCTCGAAGTCGCCCCGGTAGAGCTTGGGTGTCTTGAGCAGCATGCGGGCCACCGGCATCGGGCCAAAGACGGTCACCTCGAACCAGCCGTCGTCGGGCGCGACCAGGCCCCCAAAGCGCATCCCGCCGCCGGCATACACGCCCTTGCCGGCCATCAGGGTCACCGTACGGCGCTCGAGCAACTTGCCGTCGAGTTCGAGCCGCACGTTCCACGTGTGACCTTTGAAGCAGTTGGTAATCGTCGGTACCAGGTAGCAGAGCGAACGCGGCAGCCACCGCGGCAAGCGCTCTTTGTCGGCCACGATCTCGGCGCTCATGCCGAAGCTGGCGATGTTGACGAAATAGCGGGGGCAGGGGGCCGCCGGGTCGAGCCGGCGCGAGAGCCCGATGTCGACTGCCCGTGGCAGCCCCTCGAGGACGATCTCGCGCCAGTCGATCGGCCGGGTACCGGAAATCGTGCGAAAGAAATCACTGCCGGTACCCACGCGGGCCACGGCCAGCACGGCCTCGGGCCGGATCGCTTGCCCGTCGGCGAAGAAACCATTGGCCACGGCATTCACCGTTCCGTCGCCGCCGACGGCGATGATCTGGTCGGCCCCGGCCCGGAGGGCCTCGCGCGTCCGGCGAATCGTATCGTCCCGCCCGAGGCACAATTCGGCATCGAACGTACCGGTGCGCTGGCGGAACCAGGCTTCGAGCTCTGCCAGCCGCCGCTGCGCAGCGCCGCCACCGGCCTGCGGATTGAGCATGAACACGCGCTTCATGGCGTCGCCTCCGCCGGCGCGTCGGTCTGTTGCTCGCACGTCCCGAGGTTGAAGCGGGCTCCGATCGCCTCGCGAAGCCGCGCTTCGGGGGCGAGCACGAACGCGCCGAACCGCCGGTCGACCAGGTCGTCGAGTCGTTCAACGAACTCGTGCTGCAGAGCGTATTCCGCCTCGGCCCACAGGTACGGCGCGCAGGGGTCGATACGTTTGCCCAACTCAGGTGTGGTGGCGATCAGGTGCTCGATCGTCGCGGCATTGCTCCCCCAGCGTGACCACAGCTCGCGCAACCGCGGCGAGGCAGTACCGGGACAGCGCGGGGCGCCGCCCGAGATCGGTTCGAGCGTCCGGCAAGGGCCCAGGGCGCGGTCGCGAAAGAACCGGCAGACCAGTAGATCGACCACGCGCTCGCTCATGGCGCGATAGGTCGTCAGCTTGCCACCGGTGATCGAGACACGTCCTTGTTCGTCGACCAGCGCGCAATCGTCCCGTGGCAGATCTTCTTCGCGCTGGCCCTGGTCACTACCGATCAAGGGGCGGAGCCCGACGAACGCGTGGGCGACGTCGGCCCGGGTGAGCTGCCGCGCGGGGAAATGCCGTTGGAGCGTCTCGAGCAGGTATGCGACGGCAGCCTGGCCGACGGTCGCCGCGTCTTGGGGGCCGGGATAGTAAACGTCGGTCGTGCCGACCAGGACATAGTCGCCCCAGGGCACGACGTAGATCATGCGCCCGTCGCGCTCGACCTCCAGCGCCAGTGTGTTGCGCACCGGCAAGCGCTCACGGGCAATGACCAGATGCACGCCGGAGGTGATCTTGAGATTGAACCGCTCGCCGGATGCGAGCCGAGCCTGGACTTCATCGGCCCAGGGTCCCGAGGCATTGACCACGGTGCGGGCGGCGACGGTCCGGACCCGGCCGTCGAGCGCGTCGCGGAGCGTCGCGCGCCACAGGCCGTCGCGGTGCTCGACGCTCACGAGCTCGGCATAATTGAGGACGTCGGCGCCGGACGCGGCGGCCGATTTGAGCGTGTCGATCACGAGCCGGGTGTCGAGCGCCTGGCAGTCGAAATACGACAAGCCGCCGGTGCAATCGGCCAATTGCAACGCCGGTTCGGTCGCGGCCAATTCGGCTGCCGACAAGAAACGAAACGGCTCGCTACGGCGAAACATGGCCAACAGGTCGTACAACACCAGGCCCAGCGCCATCTGCCAGCGCTTCGTGCGGCTGCGCTTGTTGAACGGCACCACGAACCGCACGGGCCGCACCAGGTGCGGGGCGACGCGCGTCAGCAGCCACCAGCGCTCGCGGCAGGCTTCGAACACCAGCCGCACGTGCAGATGCTTCAGGTAGCGCAGGCCGCCGTGAATCAGCTTGCCCGATTTCGAGCTGGTGCCCGAGGCAAAGTCGCCCTTGTCGATCAAGGCGCAGCTCAGGCCGCGCAGCGTCGCGTCGCGCACGATGCCCGCGCCGGTGATGCCGCCGCCAATGACGAGCACGTCGTAGGATTGAGTGGCGAAACGGCCGTAAATCGCCTCGCGCCGGGGCGTCACAGCAGCTTCTCCGGGTTCATGATCCCCTCGGGATCGAGGGCCGTTTTCAATTGGCGGAGCATCAGCCGCTCGGTCTCGCCCCAACCGGTGTAGTCGCGATGCTCGATGCCGACCCCGTGGTGATGGCTGATCACGGCGCCCTGGGCGCGAATCGCCTCGTTGGCGGCGCGCTTGATATTGCGCCATTGGGCGATCGGGTCGGCGGCCTTCTGCCGACCCAACAGGGTGAAGTAGAGCGAGGCACCGTCGGCATACAAGTGCGAGGCGTGGCAAAACACGACCAGCGGCTCGCCCTCCGTGTCGGCGGCACGCTGCAGTGCGTCGCGCACGGCGCGGTACAGGCCGTCGACGCGCGACCAGGTGGTGGCCGTTTCGAGCGTGTCGATCAACAGGTGATTGTCCAGCAGCTCGTCGCGCAGATAAGGCAGCTCGAAACGCGTCTGCAGCCAGCGCCGCCCCGGTGCGCGCCCCAACGAGCGGCACTCGCACGTCTTGAGGTGCCGCTTGACTTGCTTGGCCGCGGCCCGGTTTTGAGCGCGCGTGCCTTCGAGGCCCACCAGCAGCACGGCCAGGTTAGGCGGAAAAAATCCGGCTGCCTGCAAGTACTGTTTCGCCAGGCGGCGCTGCAAGGCCTTGATGCCCGTGGCGGTCGATTGGCCCAGGGCCAGCGTTCCGGCCGTCTCTTCTTCGTCGGAGATGCGCAGCAGCGCCGGGCTGATGCCCGACTGCAGCAGCGTGCGGCTCGCTTCGAGCGCCGCATCGAAGCGCTTGAAGGCGAACATGAAATAGTCCCGCTCGTCCGGCACGAGCCGCAGCCGCACGGTGGCCTGCGTGATGACGCCCAAGGTGCCTTCGGAGCCGACGAGCATTTGCGTGACGTCGGGCCCGTCGCCGCGGCGCGGCACGCGCAGGGTTTCGACCGTACCGGCCGGCGTGACCGCCCGCAGGCACTCGACGAGCTTTTCGATCCCGCCGTAGCGCAGGCAGTTCTGCCCGCTGGAGCGCGTCGCCAGCCAGCCGCCCAGCGTCGAGTACTCGAACGACTGCGGATAATGCCCCAGCATCAAGCCCCGGGCGCGGAGCTGCGCCTCGAGGTCGGGGCCAAAGATGCCCGCCTCGACCGTGGCCGTCTGCGACACGAGATCGACGTCGAGCACGCGATTCAACAGCGCCAGGTCGAGCGAGATCACGGCCCGTTGCGCGCCGCGCAGCGGCGCCAGTCCGCTGACCACGCTGGTCCCCCCGCCAAACGGTACGACGGCAACCTGCTGTTGCTGGGCCAGCGCGAGCACGGCCATCACGTCGGCCTCGCTGCGCGGATAGACGACGGCATCGACCGCCTCGGGCAAACGCAGCCGGCGCAGTTGCACGAGGTCGTGGTAGCCCTTGCCGGCCGAGTGCAACAGCCGCTCGCGATGGTCGGTCCGGCAGTTTTCCGGACCGACGATCTCGGCCAGCGCCGCCAACAGTGCGGCACTGGCCTGGCTGTCGGGCAAGGCGACGTCTTCCATCCGGGCCGCAAAGGCGGGCGCGAGTTCGCGGATGCCCAGGCGGTCGCCGAGGTACTCGAGCCCTGCGGCGGCGTGCGAGAGATCGAACCGATGGTGCTCGTCGCCCCAACCCCACCATTTCATCTTGAAACGTCGATCAGCGGCGGCGGACATGAAGCAACCGGCACGAGAAGCGAAACGACCGAGAAGGCAACCGGCTTCCCAGCGTACCCATTCGCCGGGCGATACGCGAACGGGCGCTGGCTGTACGGTTCGAGCCGCCCGGTTACGCCAGAATCGGTCGAATGACTTCGCCAGCCACGTCGGTCAGGCGGAAATCGCGGCCCTGATAGAAATAGGTCAGCCGCAGGTGGTCGATGCCCAGCAGGTGGAGCATCGTCGCGTGCAGGTCATGCACGTGGACGGGGTTCTCAACGGCGCTGTACCCCAGCTCGTCGGTACCGCCGTAGGCCAGGCCGCCGCGCACGCCGCCGCCGCAGAGGAACATGCTGAAGGCCCGCATGTGATGGTCGCGGCCGACGTCGCCCTTGTTCGATTGGGCCATCGGCGTGCGGCCGAATTCGCCTCCCCAGACGATCAGCGTTTCGTCGAGCATGCCCCGCGCCTGCAGGTCTTGGACCAGTGCGGCCGTGCCGCGATCGCAGTCGCGGCTGCAGACCTTGAAGAACCGCACGAGGTCGTTGTGGTGGTCCCAATCGCGGTGGTAGAGCTGAATGAATCGCACGCCGCGTTCGGCCAACCGGCGCGCCAACAGGCAGTTGTAGGCGAACGACCCGTCGGCGCCCGAGGCGCCGTACAAGTCGAGCACGTGCTGCGGCTCGTCGGCGATGTCCATCAGCTCCGGGACGCTGGTCTGCATGCGGAAAGCCAGCTCGTATTGGGCAATCCGCGTATCGACCTCCGGGTTCGGCGCGGCCGCATTGCGCAGCGCGTCGAGCCGGTTGACCGCGCCGATCAGTCGCCCCTGTTGCTCGTGCGTCACGCCCGGTGGATTGCCGAGGTAATGCACCGCGTCGCCTTGTGACGAGAAGGCCACGCCCTGGTAACGGCTGGGCAGAAAACCGCTGTGCCATTGCCGCGTGGCGATCGGCTGCGGGTTGCGGCCGTCTTTGCTGATGCTCGTCAGCACGACAAAGCCGGGCAGGTCGGCCGCGGGACTGCCCAGACCATATTGGATCCACGCGCCCATACTGGGCCGGCCCGAGATCGAGGTGCCCGTGTTCATCACGGTATGGGCCGGGTCGTGATTGATCTGATCGGTGTGCATCGAGCGGATCACGCAGATCTGGTCGGCAATGCTCCCGATATGGGGCAATTCGGCCGAAATCTCCAGACCCGACTCGCCATACCGCTCGAAGCCGAACATCGGCGCCTGGCAGACGAGCTTCTGACCTTGCAGTTGCGCAATCGGCTGGCCGGCGGTGAACGACTCGGGCATGGCCTGGCCGTGCATCGCCGCCAGCTTGGGCTTCGGATCGAACGACTCGAGTTGCGACGGCCCGCCGGCCATGCACAAGAAGATTACCCGCTTGATGCGCGGCGGAAAGTGCGGCAGCCCGGCGACGGCCGGTTGCACGCCGAGCGGCTCCGCGCCGGCGGCGCGCAACTCGCCGCAAAGCCCGGCCAGCGCCAGTCCGCCCAATCCCAGCGAAGCCCGGCCCAGAAACGCGCGGCGCTGCAGTGCGGTGAACGGAGCAAGTTTGTGCTGCGCCATCGTCAGTTCCTCGACACGCTTTCGTGCAGATTCAAGATGGCCCGGGCCACTTCGGTCCATGCGGCCAGCTCGACCGGGGGCAGGTCGTCGGGCAAGGGCGCCTGTCCCACGGCCAGCAATTGACGCGCGGCAGTCTCGTCGCCGGCGTAACGCAGGCGCTCGGCCGCGAGCAGCTCGCCGAGCACGGCGGCTTCTTCGGCCAGCGGCGGGCGCGATAGCGCCTCGCGCCAGGCCCAGGCGATGCGCTCGCCGTCGCCGGCCTGCGTCTCGCGCAGTGCCCGCGCGGCGAACGCGCGTGCGCATTCGACGAACGTCGGATCGTTCAACAGAGCCAGCGCGGCTTTGGGCGTGTTCGACGGGGCGCGCTGCGCGGTGCACTCTTCGCGGCTGGGCGCGTCGAACGCGAGCAGGCTGGGGTGCAAGAAAGTCCGTTGCCAGTGGGTGTACAGGCCGCGGCGGTATTGGCCCTCGCCTTCGTCGGCGCGCCATTTGCGCGGCGGGAAGTTGAGAAAGTCCCAATAGCCCTGGGGCTGGTAAGGTTTGACGCTGGGGCCGCCGATCCGATCGACCAGCAGGCCGCTGGTCTGCAGGGCCTGATCGCGCACGAACTCGGCCTCGAGCCGCCAGCTCGATTGCCGCGCCAACAGGCGGTTCTGCGGATCGCGCGCCAGCAGCTCGGCCGAAGCGGCCGACGACTGGCGATAGACGCTCGACGTGACCAGCAACCGCACCAGCCGCTTGGTGTCCCAGCCGCTCTCGTGGAACTCGATCGCCAGCCAATCGAGCAGCTCGGGATGGGACGGCGTTTCGCCCTGGGCGCCGACGTCGTCGAGCGTGCGCGCCAGGCCGGCGCCGAAGAACATCTTCCACAAGCGATTGACGTGCACGCGGGCCGTCAGCGGATTCTCGGAGCCGGTGAGCCATTGGGCCAGGTCGAGACGCGTCAGCCGCGACTCGTGCGCCTGCGACGCCAGAAACGCCGGCAAGGCAGGTTCGACGACCGGACCGCTCGAATCGAGCCAATTGCCGCGCGGCAAGATGCGCATCTCGCGCGGCACCTGCGCGACGGTGACCATCGTGCGCTCGATCTGCCGGTCGAGCTGCTTGCGGTCTTTTTGTGTCTGTTCGATTTTCGACTGAAGCTCGTTACGCTCTGCCTGACGCGTGTCGTCGTCGGACGGAATGGCCGCAAGCTGCTGTTCGAGCTCGCCGAGCTGCGCGTCGATCGACGCGAGCCGGTCGGCCTGCTCGGGCGTGGGCACCGGCATCTCGGGATCGCGCCCGCCGGCGCTGTAGACGCCTTGCTCTTTGATGTCGGCGAAGAAGGCGCCGAGGCTGTAGAAGTCGCGAGTGGTTACGGGATCGTACTTGTGGTCGTGACACTCGGCGCAGCCGAACGTCAGCCCGAGCCACACGCCGGCCGTGGTTCGCACGCGATCGGCCACGCCCTTGGCCAGGTATTCGCCGGCCTGCGCGCCGCCTTCCTCGGTCGTCTTGGCCAGCCGGTTGTAGCCCGACGCGACGCGCGTGGCGAGCGTCGGCTCGGGCACCAGGTCGCCGGCCAGTTGCTCGCGCGTGAAGCGATCGAAGGGCAGATTGTCATTGAAGGCACCGATCACATAATCGCGATAGGGCGAGATCGGCACGGGCACGTCGCTGTGGTAGCCGCACGAGTCGGCATAGCGCACCAGGTCGAGCCAGGCGAC
This sequence comes from Pirellulales bacterium, assembly GCA_019694435.1. Lineage (NCBI taxonomy): Bacteria > Pseudomonadati > Planctomycetota > Planctomycetia > Pirellulales > Pirellulales bacterium. Next base: position 14,130 of record JAIBBZ010000001.1, on the reverse strand, counting down.
GGCCATGCGTTCGCCGTAATGCGGCGAGGCCAACAACCGCTCGACGGCGGCTTGATACGCGGCCTCGCCGTCGGTCGCCGTGGCCGCGACAAACTGTTCGACCTCGGCACGGGTCGGGGGCAGCCCGGTCAGATCGAAGGACAAGCGCCGCAGCAGCGTCACCGGGTCGGTCGGCGGCGAGGGTCGCAACGACTCGCGCTCCAAGCGCGCCAGGACGAAGCGATCGATCGGCGTGCGGCACCACGGGGCGTCGCTCACCTCGGGCAATTGCGGCCGCGTCGGCGGCTCGAACGACCAGTGCGATTGCCACGCGGCGCCTTGTTCGATCCAGCGCCGGACGCGGTCGATCTGATCGGCGTCGAGGGGGTGGTGCTTGCCCGACGGCGGCATCCGCTCGGCGTCGTCGGTCGCGGTGATGCGTTGGTACAGGATGCTGGCCGCGGGGTCGCCCGCCGCGACGATCGCCGCGCCTGTGCCGTCCTGGCCGAAGAGTCCCTCGCGGCGATCGAGCCGCAACTCGGCCTCGCGCGCATGTTCGTCGGGGCCGTGGCAGGCGAAACAGTTTTTCGACAGCAGCGGCCGGATGTCGCGGTTGAACTGCACCTCGTCGGGCGCCGCAGCCGGCGCCTGACGCGCTAGCAACAACACGAGCAGCATCCAGCAACAGCGCAAGGTCATGACACGTCCGGCCCAGGTGCACAGAGTTCTCTTCCAAAACATTGTCTTTGCTCGCCGTCGGCGGTACAAGCACAGGCGGCAGACTCGAGCAACAAACGGTCGCACCCGAAGTGGGAAGTTGCCCTGCGATGAGACCTTTCGAAGAACTGGCGGCGCGGGCCTCGCGCCGCGATTTTCTGGCGGCCACTTCGGCGCTGGCGGCGCTGCCGGGCATCGCCAGCGCAGCCGAGCCACAGGCCGAGCCGGCCGACGCGGCCCGGCCGCCGTCGGGCATCGTCGATTGTCAAAGCCATTTGTTCTGCGCCGAGCTCGTGGCGCGGATGGAGCGGCGCCAGGCCGATCCGGTGGTTTTCACGCGCGACGGCGTGCGCTATCTGCGGATGGGCGATTGGCTGCGCAAGATTCCGCCGGCGTATCTCGACGTCGACCTCAAGCTCGCGGCCATGGATGCCGCCGGCATCGAACTGACCGCGTTGAGCCCCAACGATCCCGGGCCCGAGTGGTTCGGCGACGAAGCCCCCGCAGTGGCGCGGCTGCTCAATGACTTCACCGCAGGCGTGGTGCGGCGGCATCCGCGGCGCTTCATCGGGCTATGCGTGCTGCCGTTGTTGACGATGGACGCGGCGCTCGTCGAGTTGCGGCGCTGCCGCGAGGACCTCGGCCTGCGCGGAATCCTGCTCTACACGAATCTCGCCGGACGGTTTGTCGACGAGGCGGAGTTTCGCCCGTTGTTTGCCCGGGCCGTCGAACTCGATTTACCGATCCTGTTGCACCCGGCCAAGCCGTTGACAACCGACGTGGTCAAGGGCTACGAGATGACCAGTTCGCTGGGCAATATGTTCGACAACACGATCGCGCTGACGCGGATCATCATGGCGGGCATTCTCGACGAGTTTCCCGGCTTGAAGCTCGTCTGTCCGCACCTGGGCGGCACGTTGCCCTACATCATCGGGCGGCTCGACCATCAAACGCAGGTGCTGAAGCGCGGTCCAAAGTACCTGACCAAGGCGCCCAGCGAATACCTGAAGCAAGTCTGGCTCGACGTCGTCTCGCCGCTGCCGTTGGCGATGCGGTTCGCTTACGATTTCTCGGGACCGGACCGGCTGCTGTTTGCCAGCGATCATCCGTGGGTCGAGCCGCGGCTGATTCTCGACGGTCTGCGGAGCTTGGGCTTGCCGGCGGCCGACGAGGCGAAGATCCTTGCCGGCAATGCCCGGCGCTTGTTCGGTCTCGACGCGGCATAAGGTCATCCCTAGGCAAAGGTGCGGCATCCATGAGCACGTGGCGCGAGCGGCCCTGGACGGGTGTGTTTCCGGCAACGCTGTGCGCGTTTCACGCCGACGAGTCGATCGACGAACAGGGCCTGAAGGACTACTTCACCGAGCTGGCCCTGGTCCCAGGCGTCGAAGGCCTGACTTGCAACGGCCACACCGGCGAGATCATGTCGCTGCGCACGGCCGAGCGCGCGCGGGTCACGCAGATCTGCGCCGATGCCGTGGCCGCCGCCAACCGCCGGACGGGCCGGCGCTGCCAGGTGATCTCCGGGGTCTCGGCCGAAGGCAGTCTCGAGGCGATCGACCATGCCCGGGCCGCCAAGGAGGCCGGCGCCGATGCGATCTTGCTGATGCCGCCGCATCACTGGCTCCGCTTTGGCCGTAGCCTGGAGACGGCCGTCGGATTCGTCACCGACGTGGCCGTGGGCGCCGGCATCGACATCGTGCTGCACCAGTACCCGGCCTGGACCAAGGCCGGCTATTCGCTCGCCGAGATGCGCGAGATGGTCAAGTTGCCGCAATTGAAGGTGATCAAGATGGGCACCCGCGACATGGCGCGGTGGCTCTACGACTACGAACAACTCAAGGCCGCGGCGCCCCACGTGTCGATCATCACCTGCCACGACGAGTTCTTGCTGCCCAGCCTGATCGAGGGCTGTGACGGGGCCCTGATCGGCTTCGCCGGTTTTGCGCCTGAGCTGATGATCCGGATTGTCCACGCGGCGCTCGACGGCAACCTGACCGCAGCCAAAGAGGCGCAAGCGCTCGTTGCGCCGCTGGCGCGGCTGATCTACAACTTCGGCGAGCCGGGCTGCGGCGCGCATCAGCGCATGAAGGTGGCCCGCTGGCTGATGAATCGGTTTCCCAGCCCGCACTTTCGGCGGCCGGTGCGCCCCTTGTCGCCCGCCGGGGTGGCCGCGCTGCGTACCGAACTGGTGCGTCTGGGATTTGCCTGCCGGGAGCTGTGAGGCGTGCGAACACCTTCCGCCAGCTACGGGTCGTCGGCATGAGCAAGGGGCGCGTGTACCCCGCCGAAGGCGGCCTCGAGCGCGATCCTGCGACCGGTGCCCGCGTGCGCCGGGTCACGAGCTTTCCGGCCATCCATCACCATCCGTTCTATTATCTGCCCGCCTACGACGACGCGCTGCGATGGCTCGTGTTCGTCTCGCATCGGACCGGCACTCCGCAGATCTTCGTCGAAGAACGCGCGACGGGCCGCCTGGTCCAATTGACCGACCGCGCCGATCTGAACGAGTGGTCGATTCACCCGGCGCACGACGGGCAATACGTCTACTTCACGGCCGGTTGCGGCGCCTGGCGCGTGCGCTGCGACGACCAGCGCGAAGAGTGCCTCGCCCGTTTCGGCGACGTGCCGATGGTGCCGCCGGGCATGGTCGGCGACGCGATGGGCACGACCTCGCTCAGCCACGACGACCGCTACTGGGCGATTCCGGTCAAGGTCGGCGCCACGGCGCGGCTGTTCGTGCTCGACACCTCGACGGGCCATGCCACGACGCTCGTCGAACGCGATTCGATCGGGCATCCCGAGTTTCACCCGCGCGACAATACCTGGCTGCGCTATGCAGGTCCGTACACGAACCGGCTGTGGGTCGTACGCCGCGATGGCACCGATCATCGCCTGATTTACGAGCGCGACGCGGCGCACAAGCAATGGATTGTCCACGAGGTGTGGAACCCGCTGGCACTCGAGCTGCTGACGGTCGATTGGCCGCACGGCATGTTGGGCATCGACGTGCTTCACGGCGCGGTGCGCACGGTCTGCACCTTCAACGCCTGGCATGCGGCCGTGTCGCGCGACGGGCGGTGGATGGTGTGCGATACGAATTGGCCCGACCGGGGGCTGCAGTTGTTCGACCCGCGCGCCGGAGGCGGCCAGTCCCGCCCGTTGTGTTTGACCCGTGCGAGCAACGCCGGCGAGCATTGGCATACGGACCACTGCCCCTACGACGACGGGCCCGTGGCCGTCTATGCGCCGCAACACACGCACCCCCACCCGAACTTTTCGCCGGACGGGTCGCGCGTCGTCTTTACGTCCGACGTCAGCGGTCACGCGCAGGTCTACGAGGTCTTGCTCCAGGACGCCGTGACGGGCGAGGAGCAGGCGTGAGCACTTCGTCGGTCAGCATGCCGTTGTCGGCCGGTGCCCGCCTGGCGGTCTTGGCGGCGGCCTTTGCAGGCCTGGTGTTCGATGGCGTCGAACTGGGGCTCATGCCCGTGGCCTCGTTGAGCGTGACCCGGTCGCTCTTGGGCGACGGATTTACCGAGCAGCTCGGCGGTCTCTGGTTTGCCTGGTATACGGCCGCATTGATGCTCGGCGCGGCGGTGGGGGGCATTGCCTTGGGCAGTCTCGGCGATCGCATCGGCCGTACGCGCGCCATGGGCGTGAGCATTCTTTGCTATTCGCTCTTCGCGGGGCTGGGCGCCTGGGTGCGCACACCGATGGAGATGCTCGCCTTGCGGTTTCTTGTCGGGTTGGGCGTCGGCGGGATGTGGCCCAACGGCGTGGCCTTGGTGGCCGAATGTTGGTCGAACGCCTCGCGACCGTTCGTATCGGGCGTGCTGGGCGCCGGGATCAATATCGGCGTGCTGCTGTTGTCTCAACTGACACGCGTCTGGCCGCTGACTCCCGAAAGTTGGCATTGGATCTTTTACCTGGCGGCCGTACCGGCCATGCTCGGCCTGTTGGTACTCGTGGCCCTGCCCGAGTCGCCGCTGTGGCTCGCGGCGCAAGCTTCGGCCACGCCGGCCACGGGGCGCGCAAGCGAGTTGTTCCGCCCCGAGTTGCGCCGCGCGACAATCGTCGGCATCGTGCTGGCCTCGATTCCCCTGGTGGGCGCGTGGGCAGCGAGCAAATGGATCATGCCCTGGGCCGATGTGGTAGGCGAGGCTGCCCAGCGACCCGATTACAAGTCGACGACCCAGGGCTGGTGGGCCGTGGGAGCCGTGGTGGGCAGCTTTGTCGGCGCACCGCTGGCGGCGCGGTTCGGTCGCCGAAAGGCCTATTGCTTGATCAGCGTCGGCGCGGCCACGTTGACTTGGGCGATGTTCCAATGGACGGCGCCTTTGCGTCCGCTGTTTCTCTACGTCGTCTGCGCACAGGGCTTCGTCGCGACGTTGTTCTTCGGCTGGCTGCCGTTGTATTTGCCCGAGTTGTTTCCGCTTCGGGTACGCGCCGCGGGGAGCGGTCTGGCGATGAACTTGGGCCGGTTTGCCACGGCCCTGGGCGTGCTCGCGGCCGGCAGCTTGTTCGGCCTGCTGGGCGGCGACTATGGCCGCGTCGGTGCGGCGGGTTCGTTCGTTTACGCGCTGGGGTTGCTGGCAATCGCCTGGGCCCCGGACACGACGGCCAAGACGATGGACGAGTAGCGGCCGCGCGGGCGATGCAGCGCGGCCGGTGCTCAGATCAGCACGTCGTGCAGGATCTGTCCACGGGCAATCGGAAACGGCCGGTTAAGCGGGTCGTGCAGAATCGTTTCCGGTTCGAGCCCCAGGCAATGGAAGATGGTCGCGAGCAGGTCCTCGGGCCGCACCAGGCCAGTGTGCGGCTCGCCGCCGAGGGCGTCCGAGGCCCCGTAGATCGTGCCACCCCGGATACCGCCGCCGGCCAGCGCGACGGAAAACACGCTGCCCCAGTGATCGCGGCCGCCCTGGGCGTTGATCCGGGGGCTGCGGCCGAATTCCGAGGCCACGACGATCAGCGTCTCGTCGAGCTTGCCCGTGTCCTGCAAGTCTTCGATTAGCGCGGAGAACGTCTGATCGAACGGCGGCAGCAGCGCCGTGCGCAGCCGTCTGGCCTCGCCGACGTGCGAATCCCAACAAGGGGCATCGGCCGGTTCGTCGGGGCTGCGGAACCAATTGACTTGCACGAGCCGCGTGCCGGCGTCGATCAGCCGCCGGGCCAGCAGCACGCTCTGCCCGAATTGTGTGCGACCGTAACGCTCGCGCCGCTCGGCGGGCTCGTCCTCGAGGCGGAACGCGCCACGGCACTCGGGCGAGGTGACCAGATCCAACGCCTGCCGCGTGGCGGCATCGTAGGTCGGCAGCAGCGACGTCGCGCCTTGCGCCGCACGGTCGAGCTGTTCGATCTGCGCGAGCAAGGCCCGGCGCCCGGACATCCGCGCCAGCGACAGCTCGGCAGGCAACGAAACTTCGGGCACGCGAAAATCGGCATCGGCCGGCTGGCAGCGCAGCAGCCAGGGGTCGTGCGTCCGGCCCAGGAATCCGGCGTCCTGGCCGGGCCAGACCGAGCCGTCGGTATTGAAGATGTGATGCGGCAGCCGCACGGTGGCCGGAAAGGCCGAGTCGGCGGGCGACAGCCGCCGGACGATGGCCGCCAGATGGGGCCAGTTGTTCGGTGCGCCCGGATTGGCGTTCTCGAAATTCTTCGGCTGATGCGGCACGCCCGTCATCATGTAATAGCCGCTCGACGAATGAGCGTTGTCGCCGGTCCGCACGGCGCGCAGCAGGCACAACCGCTCGGCGACCTTGGCGGTCTGCGGCAGCAGCTCGCCGATCGACATGCCGGGTACGGTGGTCGCGATCGGTGCGAATTCGCCACGGACTTCGGCCGGTGCCTGCGGCTTGGGGTCCCAGGTCGAATGCTGCGGCGGGCCGCCCATCAAGAACAGCACGATGCACGACCGGGCGCGTGGTGCGGCGGTGTTGGTTGCCTGCGCGAGCTGGGGTTGGCGCAACAGGTCGGCCAGCGACACCCCGAGCGTGCCCAAGGCGCCGACGCGCAACAGTTCACGTCGCGAGACGCGATCGCAGAGCGTCGACGGGGTGCCGGTAATCCGCAGCATGGCCAGCTTGCCCAGGCACGAAAGAGGCGGCGCGGCAAAGCGGGGGCACCGACACATCGGTAGGCCGCCGCGCCTCGCCGCCGGAAACGCCCTTAGATTAGCGTCCCGATTTGGCCCAAGTCCAGCGCGGCCCAACTGGGCTGGGACGCGTCAGTCGCCGTCGGAGTACTGGGTTTGAATGGCCCGCACGGCTTCGCGCTGCGAGAGAAACGCCTCGGCCACGCGCGGATCGAAGTGCTTGCCGCTCTCGCTGGCGATGATTTCCAGGCAGCGTTCGAAGGGGATGGGCGGTTTGTAGGGCCGCCGGCTGCTCAGGGCATCGAAGACGTCGGCCACGGCCGTAATCCGGCCTTCGAGGGGAATTTGCTCGCCGGACAGCCCCATCGGATAGCCGGTTCCGTCCCATTTCTCGTGGTGGGTCATCGCAATCCGCGACGCCATCTGGATCAGTTCCGATCGTCCCGGGTTGGCCAGCTGACGCTCGAACGACGGCTCGGACGTCTCGGACGCTTCCTTGTGCGCGCGTTCGTAAGGATTGATGATCTTCTGACCGTAGATCACGTGTTGCCGCATGGTTTCGATTTCATCGGGGCTCAGCGCGCCGGGCCTGCGCAGGATCTCGTCGGGAATGCCGATCTTGCCGATGTCGTGCAATTGGGCCGCGAGTTCGATCATCTCGACGAACCGCGGACCCTGCCGCATGGCCGACGCCACGAGGCCCGCGTAGCGGCCCACTCGCAGGACGTGGTTACCCGTGTCGTTGTCGCGGAATTCGCCGGCCCGGGCCAGGCAGCAGATGATTTCCCGGCGCGAGGCCTCGAGTTCGGCCGCGCGAAGCCGCAGCCCCGATTCGAGCCGCTCGGCGTAGCCGCGAATGCCGTCGTGGTAGCGCTTGACCATGCCGGCATTGCGGACCCGCAGCGCCAGTTCGCTCGAGTCGATTGGCTTGTGCAGGAAGTCGGTGGCGCCCAGTTCAAGAATCTTCAGCCGCGTTTGCCGGTCGATTGCCGCAGTGATCACGATCACCGGCAGGTACTGAAACGCCGCGTCGCACCGGAGCTCGGCCAGGATCTCGTCGCCGGTGACCTTGGGCATGTGCAGGTCGAGGAGCACGACGTCGGGCCGATGCTCGCGGATGGAATCGAGCGCTTGGGTCGAATCGGTCAGGCCGCGCACGTTGGTGTAGCTCAGCTCCTGCAAGTAGCGCTGCAGGACGCGAATATTCAGCGGTTCGTCATCGATGATCAGCAGCTGCATGCTCGCCGGCGCCCAGTCGTGCGCGATGTTCCCGCTTTCTTCCTGGTCGGCCAGCAGAGCCTGCGAGATCGCGCGGATCGTCCCTTCCAGGCGATCCTCGGCGCGCGAAGCCACCTCTTGATGGCTGAGTCCAAGAATGGATGTGTCGCGATTCATGGCAGGGTGCCCCCCCCGCGAGTGTCAGAAGCGTCGGCAATCGGCGGCGCCACTTGCGGCGATTCGATCCGCGTTGCCAGGACTTCCAGTTCGTTCAAAACGCGATCGGCTTGCGAGGCGTTGCTGTCGCGCGAGGCAGACAGCAATTCGCTCGCCACGTCGCTGAGCTGTGCAAACCCCGCCGTGCCTCCGCAGCCCTTCAACCAATGCGCCAATTCGCCGAGTCGATGAAGATCGCCGGTCCCCAGCACATCGCGCATCTCGCCGAGCCGTTGGTTGAAACGGTCGACAAACTCGCCGACGATCTCCCGGAATTCCTGGTCATCTTGCGGCAAGCTCGACCGCAACGGCCCGGCGGCCGACATGGCCGGCAGCTCGACGCTGCACGTCGGCAAAGCCTGCGGTGCAGAAGCCGCGGGCTCGGGACTCCGGCTAAGCAGTCGGTCGACTTGTTCCAGCAGCCGCTGGGGTTCGATCGGCTTGGTGAGATAGTCGGAGCAGCCCGCCGCGCGGCACTTGGCCTCGTCGCTTTGCAAGGCATGCGCGGTCAGCGCCACGATCGGCGTGGCGATGCCCGCCTGACGAAGCTTGGCGGTCGCATCGTAGCCGTCGAGCACGGGCATCTGCATGTCCATCAGGATCAGGTCGTGCGCCTCAGCCAGTGCCAGCTCGACGGCCTGTTGCCCATCGGCCGCCACCGCGACCTTGGCCCCCGCGCGCGTGAGCAAGACCTGGATCAAACGCCGGTTAGCGTCGCCGTCGTCGGCCACCAGAATCCGGGCACCCTGCAGGTTTGGGCGCGTGGGCGGTTGCGGGGCGGCCGCGACGATGTCGCCCGACGGTGACTCGAGCGCGATCCGTGAAGAGATCGTTCCGGCGTCGACGGTCAGCACGAACGCGCGGTTGTTCCCCCCCGAATCGTCGCAGACCAGGTCGCCGCCGAGGGCCCGGGCAATGCGACAGGCCGTCGCCATTCCCAGGTCGCAGCTGTAACGCAAGTCGACGGCCTGCGAACCCTTCGTTCCGCGGGCCGGCGGCGCCGCCGTATCGTGCGCCACCGAGCGATGTTCCAGCGGGGCCGTCAGCCGCACCTGCAGGCGCGAGTGTCCTTCGATGTCGCCCGCACGGGCCACCAACTGGACGCGCCCGCGCCGTGCGTGCCGCAGGCAATAGCCCACCACGCTCAGCAATGCCTGGCGCAGCCGTGCCCGATCGGTGACGATCGATTCGGGCAGGTGTTCCTGCCAGACGGAGTCGAGCGTCAGTCCTGCTTCCAGGGCTGCAGGTTGCAACAGCGAAACGACCTCGGCGATCACTTCGGCCGGCGAACAGGGTTGCCTTTCGACCCGGAGCTGCCCCCCGGCGACCTCCGACAAGTCGAGCAAGTCGTTCAACAGCGTGGCCAGGTTTCGGGCACTTGTGGCCACGATGTCGGTATAGTTTTGCCGTTCGTGTTCGTCGCGCACCTCGCCGCGGCTCAGCAAGTCGCTGAAGCCGACCAGGGCGTTGAGCGGGGTGCGGATTTCAAAGCTCTTTTCGGCCAGAAAGTTCTGCTTGACGCGTTGCGCGACCTCGGTTTCGTTCTGGGCCGCGACCAGCTCGGTCTGCACGCGCCGCCGCTGATCCATCTCTTCGAGCAACTGGTTGGTGCGCTCGCCGACGCGATCAGCCAACTGGGACTGCGCCAAGAGCAACGCCGTTTCCGAGGCCTCGACTTTTTCGAGCAGGCTGTCGAAGGCTCCATACAGATCGCCGATCTCGTCGTTGCCGGCGTACTCGATGCGGACCGAGTAATCGCCCCGGCAGGCGATCTGGTGGGCAAACGCCGCGAGGCGGACGATCGGCTCGGCCAGCCGGCGCTGCAGGATGATCGCCAGGTGCACCGACAACAACGCCGAACAAATCGCCACGATCATCGCCAGGGTCAGGTATTCGGCCAGATGCTTGGCGACGTCTCGGGAATTGGCGCGAATGCCGAGGGTGCCGAGCCGCGCGCCGCGAACGGCTACAGGATAGTGAATGACGTAATCGCCGGTGCTGGTCGTGCGCTCGCCGAGCGATTCGTTGTCGAGCGTTGGCTCCGACTCGGTCGCCGCCTGGCCGTTGAAGGGAAGCGACACCCACAGACGGTGTTGTTCGTCGTACAGCGCCGCGGATTCGATGCAGGGCTGGGAAGCCAGGGACCGCAGCAATTGATGCGCGGCCTGCGTGTCTTGAGCTTCGAGCGCCGGTGCCGCGTTGGCGGCGAGGATGGCGGCCGTGGCGCGGAGTTGCGCCCATTTGCTTTCGCGCAACTGGACGAGGTCATTGAGCACGAAGCTGGTCGACGCTACGGCCACCGCGGCGATGCCTGAGATCGTTGCCAGGAGAATCAGCTTGGTTTTGATCGAGCGACGGTGCATGACCAGCGAGGCGGGGATTGGTGGATGTCCGGCGCAACATCGCCAACGCCTAGCGCGCGACGGATCGCCTGCGGACCCTCAAACGTAGCTCGCACGCCCGGCGAACAATTGGTCGAGCGGAGTGCAGTGCGACAAGAGTCGCGCCGCGGGTAGCGATGATAGGGGTTGAAACGACTACCCCCGCGACAGGCCCCGCTCAGACGGTCGCCAGGGCGGCTTCGTCGGCACACGCCGTGGGCTGATGGAAGCGGCACTTGCACTGGTAGCCGCCGCCGTAGGTGTCGGCCGCTCGCACGTCCACCAGGTCGGCCAGCACGGGCACCAGTTCCTCGCCCTCGTTCATCTCGATGACCAGCGACGTGAACAGGGGCTCTTGCTCCAGGTAGAAACACAGCCCCGTTGGCGTGATATCGCGGCACATCACCGGGAAGAACTCGTTCGAAGCCGGCAAATTGCCGTCGGTCAAGGGCCCGATCCGGAGCCGCCGCTGAATCCGCCGGCGGTCGAGTTCCGAGGGGTCCTCTTCGCCCGAGTGCGCTTCTTTCGGTGTCTGCATGACCAGGGCATACGTCGTGTCGCGATGCTCGCAGTAGACGCGATTGCGGCCGTTCTGTTTGGCAGCGTACAACGCCTTGTCGGCCCGCGAAATCAGGTTCTGAGTCGATTCATCGCCGGCGGTCTCGGCCAGCCCGCAACTGATCGTCACCTTGAGTCGCTTCTCCGCGAACTCGATCTCCATGGCCTCGATGGCTTGACGAATCCGATCGGCCGCCATGCCGATGTCGATCATCTCCGTCGCGCCGAACAGAACCGCGAACTCCTCGCCGCCATAGCGGGCCGCGAAGTCGCCATCGCGGACGCTGCCGGCCAGGGTCTTGGCCACTTGTTTGAGCACGGCATCGCCGGCGAGATGGCCGTGCGTATCGTTGAACTTCTTGAAGTGATCGACGTCGATCATCATCAAGGTCGTCGGGATGCTGCGTTCCGTCCAGCGCAGACGGCACTTGGCCAGGTGTTCTTCGAACGCGCGGCGGTTGGCAATTGCCGTCAGACCATCGGTCCGTGCAGCCGTCTCGTTGACTTTGAGTTGTTCGGCCTGCTTTGAGAGCTTTTCCTCGGCGTCGCGCAGCCGCTGCTGAAGCGCAGAGTTGGCCGCGACCATTTCTTTTACCGCCTCGATCAAGGCCGGGTCGTGCGAATCGGCCGCACTGCCGCGCGAGCTTTGTTCCAAACGGTTGCTGAACTCCTGGACGCTTTCCGCGTGCCGGGTGATGTCCGACTGCATCAAGCTGCCGATGTCCTGGATATGCTGTGCCACCTGCACCGTCAGCTCGGGGCTGGATGCGGCAGGGGCCGCGGCGACGGCCGCGACCGGCGCACGCTCGGGACGCACCGCCGGCAGTGTCGCCGGCGGCAGCGGAGCAGGGGTGGGTTCGAGTGGGCCGCGGCTGGCCGCCCATAGCCGGCCGGCAAGCACGCCTAGCGCGAACTCAGCCACCCCGATCAGGGCGAGCATGACCAAGATTGCGACGTTCATGGCAGGAGCCACTGCAAACAACATTCGCGGTAAATTCATCGAAACTCTACGTCACTGGTGCGCGTCAGTCTGGCGGGGGGCGTCTCTCGAAAAGCTAGCTCGCAAATGCACCTTGTCGACCATCGAACCGATCGGGTTTTGGGTTGGGCTTCGTGGGACGATGGTTCCTGCCGAATCGAAGGGCCTTAAGGCCGGATTAGCCGGAAAAATGCGCGCAAATTGCCCACTTTCTTGACCGCTGGCAGACCTCTATTTAGCCTGGCGCTTGCCGCGAGTGGACCGTATTCGAGCACGGTGGCCAGACGGAACTCCCCGGCCCGTCCCACGTTGCGCCGTTGAAATTCCTGTCGGCACGCCGGGTCTCTGCCCTGACGGCGCAGCCCTCGGATGTCGCCTGAGGGCCCGTGCCGTGTGCTCGATCGCTTCGAGATGGTTACCGCATTTTCAATCGGGTCGGAACGCCGCGCGCCGTCGTAGCGCGCACCGCAGGTTCGGGCCGCGCGAGCGCAACGGAATCCTCGGGAGCGGCCCGGAGCGGTTCACGCGGCTGCATCTCGATGCGCTCGAGCGGCGCGACCTGCTGGCCGTGACGGCGCAGGTTGCGGCCGGCCTGCTTTCGATCTCCAGCGATGCCGCCGACAACATCGCCGTGACCGTGGCGGCGGGCAACGTGAAGATCAACGGTGCCGATCCTCTCAGCGGTGTCGCGGCTGCCAACACACTCACCGCGATCCAGTTTGGCGGTTTCGCACTCGGCTTCGCGAATCAAATCGACCTCACCGGGGTCGCGCCTGCCTCGTTTACAGCGCTGACCACGCTGGGCGTGAATGCCGGCCTCGACGCCGGCGACCTGATCTTGCTGGGTCCGGCGCTGGCGACCACAGGCAATCAGACGTACGACGCCGCGGTGCAATTGAAGGCCGATACGGTGGTTTCTGCCGCGGCCGCGAGCTTTAACCTTGCTGTCAACTCGGACGCTACGGCGCGGTCGCTGACCGTCAATGCGACCGGCGCGACGACGTTCGGCGGCGTGGTAGGTGGTACGAGCGCACTAGCGAGCCTGACGACGAACGCCGGTGGCACGACGAGCCTGGCCGGCAACGTCACGACGTCCGGCGCGCAAACGTACAACGACGCCGTGACGCTGACGGGTAACGCGATCCTGACAAGCACCGGCAATGCCACGATCGACTTTGCCAGCACGGTCAACGGCGCCTTCGGTTTGACGGTGAACACGACCGGCGCGACGACATTCGGCGGCGTGGTGGGCGGCGGTACCGCGCTGACAAGCCTGGCGACCAGCGCCGGTGGCACGACGAGTCTCGCCGGCAACGTCACAACGACTGGCGCGCAAACGTACAACGACGCCGTGACGCTGGCGGGCAACACAGTGTTGGCGAGCACGGGCAACGCGGCCATTACGCTGGCCAGCACGGTGAATGGCGCTTTCGGTTTGACGGTCAACACGACGGGCACGACAGCCTTTGGAGGCGTGGTAGGCGGCACGAGCGCCTTGACGAGCCTGACGACGAACGCCGGTGGCACGACAAGCCTGGCCGGCAATGTGACGACCACCGGCGCGCAAACCTACAACGACGCGGTCACTCTGACGGGTAACGCGATCCTCGCGAGCACGGGCAACGCGGCCATCACGCTCGCGAGTACGGTGAACGGCGCTTTCGATCTGACGGTGAACACGACCGGCGCGACGACGTTCGGCGGCGTGGTGGGCGGCACGAGCGCCTTGACGAGCCTGACGACGAACGCTGGCGGCACGACGAGCCTGGCCGGCAATGTCACGACGACCGGCGCGCAAACCTACAACGACGCGGTGACGCTTGCGGCGAATATCATTCTCGCCAGTACAGGCAATGTAGCCATCACGCTGGCCAGCACGGTCAACGGCGCTTTTGATCTGACGGTGAACACGACCGGCGCGACGACATTCGGCGGCGTGGTGGGCGGCAACACCGCGCTGACGAGCCTGACGACGAACGCCGGTG